>JBEVDH010000091.1:0-19062 GCA_040514115.1 Comamonas sp.
CCCTGCCCCAGCAGGATGTTGTACGACAGGCAGATGATGATCAGGTAGCCGATCTGGCTGAGCATGGTCAGCGCCAGACTGCTGGTGAACAGCTGCGGCGCCACGGCCAGCGCCAGCGCGAACAGTGACCAGACGACGAAGCGGCCGATATTGAGCGGCTTGAAGCGGTAGGCGGCAAGTGCGGCTGAGTGGTCTGGCGCCATGGCTTTGCCAGCCGGGAGAGAGGAAGAAGTAGTGTTCATCGGTCAATCCTCTCGGGTGCCAAGCAGGCCCTTGGGCCGGAAAATCAGGATCAGCACGAGAAACAGATACGGCAGGATCGGCGCGACCTGCGAGATCGTCAGCTTGAGCACCGGGTAGCCAAAGGTCTGGTCGGTGACCTGGGTGCCCAGCGCGCCGAAAAAATGCACCAGCGAATAATCAAGCGCGACCGCAAAGCTCTGCACGATGCCGATCAGCAGCGACGCCACGAATGCGCCGGCCAGCGACCCCATGCCGCCGACAACGACCACGACGAAAATGATCGAACCCACCGACAGCGCCATCGCCGGCTCGGTCACATAGGTATTGCCGCCAATGACGCCCGCCAGGCCCGCGAGCGCGCAGCCGCCGCCAAACACCAGCATGAATACGCGCGGCACGTTGTGGCCCAGCGCCTGCGCCATCTCGGGGTGCTTGAGCGCGGCCTGGATCACCAGGCCGATGCGCGTGCGCGTGAGCATCAGCCACACGGCCAGCAGCATCAGCAGCGCCACCAGCATCACGAAGGAGCGCGATTTCGGGAACTGCGTGCCGTAGAGCGTGAACAGCGGTCCCTGCAGCTGCGTGGGCAGCGCATAGGGCACCGTGCCCCGGCCCCAGACCAGCTGCACGATCTCGAGGATCAGATAGGACAGCCCGAACGTGACCAACAGCTCGGGCACATGGCCGAACCTGTGTACGCGGCGCAGGCTGTAGCGCTCGAACAGCGCGCCGAGCGCGCCGACCAGCAGCGGCGCGATGAACAGCGCCGGCCAGAAACCGAGCACTCCGCTGAGCGTGTAGGCGAAATAGGCGCCCAGCATGTAGAAGCTGGTGTGGGCGAAGTTGAGCACGCCCATCATGCTGAAAATCAGCGTCAGGCCCGAGCTGAGCATGAACAGCAGCAGCCCGTAACTCACGCCATTGAGCAGCGAGATCGTCAAGAATTCAGCATTCATCGCAGGACCCAGAGAAAGAACCGGGGGAAAAGAAGGAGCCGGCGCGCGGGCCCCTTCAGCGTCGCATCAGACCGCGGTAATCACGAGGGACGCTTCATCTCGCACGAAGTAGGCGTGCTGGCCACATAGGGCTCGTAGTACTTCACGGGCGCCAGCGTATAGCCGGTGTTTTCCGAATCCATGGGGTACTTGGCATCGGTTTTTTCCCAGCGCGTGATGAACAGGCCCTGTTGCAGCTGGTGGTCACTCTTGCGCATCTGGACTTCGCCGTTGAAGCCCTTGAATTTCATGCCCTCCATGACAGCCGCGACTTTCACCGGGTCGGTCGACTTGGCGCGCACGAACGCTTCGGTGAGCATGGCGTAGGCGTTGTAGACCGAGGCCGTGTACATGTCGTCATTGAAGCGCTTCTTGAAGTCGGTGACGATGCGGCCGATATCGCCCGGCAGATTCAAGTGGCCATAGCCCACGGCATAGACCTTGCCCGCGGCGCCGGCGCCCATGGCCGTGGGAGCGCCCGTGGCAATCGCGTAGTAGGTGTAGAACTTGACGTTGTTCAGGCCCGCGTCGTTCGCGGCCTTGATCAGCAGCGCCAGGTCCGAGCCCCAGTTGCCGGTGATCACCGAGTCGGCGCCCGACTGCTTGATCTTGGCGATATAGGGCGAGAAGTCGCGCACCTGGGCCAGCGGCGACAGGTCATCGCCGACGATCTGCACATCGGGGCGCTTGCGCGCCAGCATGTCCTTGGCGTACTTGGAGACCTGGTGGCCGTGGGCGTAGTTCTGGTTGATCAGATAGACCTTCTTCACATCGGGAAGGTCCTTCATGTAGGTGGTGAGCGCCTCCATCTTCATCGAGGTGTCGGCGTCGAGGCGGAAGTGCCAGTAGCTGCACTTGCTGTTGGTCAGATCGGGATCCACCGCGGCATAGTTGAGGTAGACGACCTCCTTGCCCTTGTTGCGCGCGTTGTGCTTTTCCAGCGCATCCATGATCGCCAGCGCCGGGCCCGAGCCGTTGCCCTGCACCACGTAGCGCGCGCCCTGGTCCATGGCCGAGCGCAGCGCGCTGGTGGTCTCCTGCGGGCTGAGCTTGTTGTCGATGCCGATCACCTCGAACTTGACGCCTGCCGGGTTCTTCTTGCTGAACTCCTCGGCCAGGAACTGGAAGCTCTTGAGCTGGTTCGAGCCCAGCGCCGCCATCAGCCCCGAGAGCGGGTCCAGCCAGGCGATCTTCACGGTTTCCCCCTGCTGCGCAAACGCGCCCCCCGCACTTGCCACAATCACCGCTGCCGCCACTGCCTTGAAAGCGAACTGCATTGTCTGTCTCCTTATGGTGGATAAGCAAATGCAGCGTAGCGGTTTGGTTTCTTCCTCTGGATGGGGATTGCCCTAGCCTCTATCGCCTTGGTGACTGGGCTGTCTGTGACGCAAATGAAAAAGCGCCATGCACTGAGGGGCAGTGCATGGCGCGAGATCTGTGCCTTCCGTTTGTAGCGGGGCCGTTCATGGTTCGACAGGCTCACCACGAACGGTTTTCGCCGTTCGCCCTGAGCCTATCGAAGCACGAACGGCGGTCAACCGTTCGCCCTGAGCTTGCCTGGGCGGCCCCGTCGAAGGGTGGACGGCCTGTCCTACAAACACCCTACCCGCCCGTCACAGGACGAGAATTACCTCAAACCCCCGGCAGCCTGTAATCCTTCAACTGCTCGCGCAACCGCGTCTTGAGCATCTTCCCCGTCGCCCCCAGCGGAATCGCGTCGACAAACACCACATCATCGGGAATCTGCCACTTGGCCGTCTTGCCCGCGTAGAACTGCAGCAGTTCCTCGCGAGTTACCTGCGCGCCCGGCTTGAGCGCCACGGCGACGATCGGGCGCTCGTCCCATTTGGGGTGGACCATGCCGATGCAGGCGGCCATCGCGACGGCCGGGTGGGCCATCGCGATGTTCTCGATGTCGATCGAGCTGATCCACTCGCCACCGGACTTGATCACGTCCTTGCTGCGGTCGGTGATCTGCATGAAGCCGTCCGCGTCGATGGTCGCGACATCGCCCGTCGGGAACCACCCCCGGCCCTCGTCGTCGTGGACCAGCGGGCTGCCCTCGCCCTTGTAATAGCTGTCGATGATCCAGGGCCCGCGCACCAGCAGGTCGCCATAGCTCTTGCCGTCCCAGGGCTGCTCCTGACCGTCGTGGCCGACGATCTTCATGTCCACGCCATAGATCGCCCGGCCCTGCTTTTGCAGGATCTTCATCTTCTCGTCCTCGGGCAGGCCCAGCTGCTTGTTCTTGAGCGTGCACAGCGTGCCCAGCGGGCTCATCTCGGTCATGCCCCAGGCATGCAGCACCTCGACGCCATAGCCCTGGAAGGTGGTGATCATGGCCGGCGGGCAGGCCGAGCCGCCGATCACCGTGCGCTTGAGCGAACTGAAGCGCAACCCGTTGGGCTGCATGTAGCCCAGCAGCATCTGCCAGATCGTCGGCACGCCGGCCGCATAGGTCACGCCCTCGGCCTCCATCAGCTCGTAAAGCGACTTGCCATCGAGCGCCGGGCCGGGAAACACCACCTTGGCCCCCGTGAGCGCCGCGGAGTACGGCACGCCCCAGGCATTGACGTGGAACATCGGCACCACGGGCAGCACCGCATCGCGCGCCGAAATGCCCATCACGTCGGGCAGCGCGGCCGCATAGGCGTGCAGCGTGGTGGAGCGGTGGCTGTAGAGCGCGGCCTTGGGGTTGCCCGTCGTGCCGCTGGTGTAGCACATGCTCGAGGCGGTGTTCTCGTCGAACTGCGGCCAGGTGTAGTGGGCCGACTGCGCGCCGATCCAGTCCTCGTAGCTGCACAGGCCGGGAATGCCGCTGTCCGCGGGCAGCCGGTCGGCGTCGCACAGCGCGACCCACTTGCGCACCGCCGGGCACTTCGCATGGATCGCCTGAACCAGCGGCATGAACGTGAGATCGAAACACAGCACCTGGTCCTCGGCATGGTCCACGATCCAGGCCACCTGGTCGGGGTGCAGGCGCGGATTGATGGTGTGCAGCACGCGGCCCGAGCCGCTGACGCCAAAGTACATCTCCAGGTGACGGTAGCCGTTCCATGCCAGGCTGGCCACGCGCTCGCCATGCGCCAGCCCCAGCGCTTCGATGGCGTTGGCCAACTGCTTGGAACGCGCCGACAGCTCACGGTAGGTATAGCGGTGGACATCGCCCTCGACGCGGCGCGAGACGATCTCGGCGTCGCCATGGTGGCGGGCGGCAAAATCGATCAGCGACGAAATCAGCAGCGGTTGGCTTTGCATCAGTCCCAGCATGGATGGTCTCCTTGTACGCAGATGTGTATCCGTCCATCCTAACGTGCGATTTCAAGCTCCGGTCTGCGTACTGTCACCAAGGTAACGGCGATGGCCCGACACTACGCGAGGACGCGCCTGGTGGGTCACAATCGAATGCATGAACCCCCTAGACTCCACCCGCCCCGCTCCTGCCGACGGCCCCGTCTGGGGCTGGCAGCCGGGCTTTGCCGCGCTGGGCCCGGCATTCTTCACCGCCTTGCAGCCCACCCCCGTGCCCGCGCCCCACTGGGTGGCGGTGAGCGAGAACGCCGCGCGCACGCTGGGCCTGCCGGCCGGCTGGCTCCAAGGCGATGAAGCGCTGCAGGCGTTCAGCGGCAACCAGCTGCTGCCGGGCAGCCAGCCGATGGCCACGGTCTACAGCGGCCACCAGTTCGGCGTCTGGGCCGGCCAGCTCGGCGACGGGCGCGCCATCGTGCTGGGCGAGACCGCGCAGAACATCGAGATCCAGCTCAAGGGCGCGGGGCGCACGCCCTACTCGCGCGGCGGCGACGGCCGCGCGGTGCTGCGTTCGAGCATCCGCGAGTTCCTCTGCAGCGAAGCCATGCATGCGCTGGGCATCCCTACGACGCGCGCGCTGGCCATCACCGGCTCGCCGCTGCCGGTGCAGCGCGAGACGCGCGAAACCGCGGCCGTGGTCACGCGCTTTGCACCCAGCTTCATCCGCTTCGGGCATTTCGAACATTTCGCCGCGCGCGACATGCTCCCCGAGCTGCGCGCGCTGACCGACTATGTGATCGACCGCTACTACCCCGCCTGCCGCAGCGCCGCCAATCCACCGGCCGCGCTGCTGCAGGCCGTGAGCGAGCGCACCGCCGAGCTGCTGTCGCACTGGCAGGCCGTGGGCTTTTGCCACGGGGTCATGAACACCGACAACATGAGCATCCTGGGGCTCACCATCGACTACGGCCCGTTCCAGTTCCTCGATACCTTCGATCCGGGCCATATCTGCAACCACAGCGATGCGCAGGGCCGCTATGCATTCAACCGCCAGCCACAGGTCGCCTACTGGAACCTGTTTTGCCTGGCGCAGGCCCTGATGCCGCTGATCGAGGACCAGGAAGCGGCACTGGCGGCACTGGAGACCTACAAGACGGTGTATGCGCAAGCCTTTCTCACGCGCATGCGCGCCAAGCTGGGTTGGGTGCACCGCCAGGACGATGCGCAGCACAGCGACAGCGATGGCGCGCTGGTCGAGCAGCTGCTGGGCCTGCTGGCGGCCGACCGCGTCGACTACACGGTGTTCTGGTTGCGCCTGACCGAAGCCGTTGAATCGGGCGATTTCACGCCGGTGCGCGACCTGTTCCTGGACCGCGAGGGCTGGGACGACTGGCTGCGCAGCTACTCCGCGCGGCTGGTGCACACCGATGGCGCGAGCGCCGCCGCAGTCATGCGCCGCAGCAACCCGCGCTTCGTGCTGCGCAATCACCTCGGCGAGCTGGCCATCCGTGCCGCCAGCGCTGGCGACTTCAGCGTGCTGCAGCAGTTGCAGCAGGTGCTCGAACGACCTTACGATACCCATCCCGACAACGCGCAATGGTCCGGATTTGCGCCAGAATGGGCTTCTTCCATCGCCATCAGCTGTTCATCATGAGCTTTCCCATCCAGAAACCCGACGCCCACTGGCACGCCGTACTGCAGGAAAAAGGCGCCGAGCCCGGCGCCTATCAGATCACGCGCCATGCGGCCACCGAGCGCCCCTATACCGGCAAATACGAGCAGCACTGGGCCGACGGCAGCTACCACTGCATCTGCTGCGGCGCCAAGCTGTTCGCGGCCGATACCAAGTTCGACGCCGGCTGCGGCTGGCCGAGCTTTTCGCAAGCCATTCCCGGAACCATCCGCGAGATCGTCGATCACAGCCATGGCATGAGCCGCACGGAAACCGTCTGCGCCGAATGCGGTGCCCATCTGGGCCATGTGTTCGAGGACGGCCCCCAGCCCACGGGCTTGCGCTACTGCATGAACTCGGCGTCGCTGGATTTTTCGCCCAGCACGTCCTGAACCAAACGGCCGCCGCCCTGCAGCGGCCGTTCCCTTTGGCCCCTTGGCCCCCTGGCCCGCCCCATGAAACTCCTGATCGACTTCTTTCCCATCATCTTGTTTTTCGTCGCCTTCAAGGTGTGGGGCATCTACGCGGCCACGGCCGTGGCCATCGCCGCCACGGTGGTGCAGATCGCCTACCTGCGCGTGCGCAACGGCCGGGTCGAGCCCATGCAGTGGGTCAGCCTGGGCGTGATCGTGCTGTTTGGCGGCGCCACGCTGCTGGCCGAGAGCGAAACCTTCATCAAGTGGAAGCCCACGGTGCTGTACTGGCTCATGGGCGGCGCGCTGCTGGTCGGCCAGCTGCTGTTTGGCAAGAACCTGCTGCGCTCGGTCATGGGCGCGCAGCTGCAGCTGCCCGAAGCCGTCTGGCTCAAGCTCAACTGGGCCTGGGCCGCGTTCTTTGCCGTGATGGGCGCGCTCAACCTCTGGATCGCCTTCCATTTCGACACCGACACCTGGGTCAACTTCAAGCTGTTTGGCGGCATGGGCCTGATGCTGGTGTTCGTGGTCGCGCAGGCGCTGTACCTGAGCCGCTATCTCAAGGAGGACGGCGCCGAAGCCGCCGCCGCGCCCAAGGAACTGCCATGAGCGCATTGCCCCAGATCAGCGCCCAGGCGATGGAGGCGGCGCTGCGCGCGCGCCTGGCACCGACGGTGCTGGAAGTCATCGATGAAAGCCACCAGCATGCGGGCCATGTGGGTGCCAACGACACCGGTTTCGGCACCCATTTCCGGGTGCGCATCGCCACTGCCGAATTTGCCGGCCGCACGCGTGTGGCACGCCATCGGCTTGTGTATGATGCGCTGCAAGACTTCATTGACCAAGGTGTTCATGCCATCGCCATTGAAGTGCTTTGACTACAGGCAGGCCCTTTGCGGCATGTCAACGTGGAACCTCATTCGTTCCTTATTTTTCTTTCGGAATTTCGCATGAATAAACAGTTCTTGTCCAGCCTGGTGACGGCTGCCGTTCTGGGCGGTGCTGCCCTGGGTGCCTCGGCACAAAACCTCGCCGTCGTCAACGGCAAGCCCGTTCCCAAGGAACGTGTGGAAATTCTCAAGCAGCAGATCGAGCGCTCGGGCCGTCCCATGTCTCCCGAGATCGAAAGCCAGATCAAGGAAGAGGTCATTGCCCGCGAAGTCTTCATGCAGGAAGCGCGCCGCCTGGGCCTCGAGGCTTCGCCCGAATACAAGTCGCAGATGGAGCTCGCTCGCCAGACCGTGCTGATCCGCGAGCTGTTTGAAGACTTCAAGAGGAAGAACCCGGTCACCGACGCCGAGGTCAAGGCCGAGTACGACAAGTTCGTGGCCGCCAACCAAGGCCAGGAATACCGCGCCAGCCACATCCTGGTGGCCACCGAAGCCGAAGCCAAGGCCATCATTGCCTCGCTGAAAAAGGGTGGCAGCTTCGCCGAGATCGCCAAGAAGCAGTCCAAGGATCCGGGATCGGGCGCGCGCGGCGGCGATCTGGACTGGGCCAATGCCAACAGCTATGTGCCCGAGTTCACCCAGGCCATGGTCAAGCTGCAAAAGGGCAGCTACACCCAGACGCCAGTCAAGAGCCAGTTTGGCTACCACGTGATCCGCCTGGACGACACCCGCCAGGCCGAGTTGCCCAAGCTTGACGACGTCAAGCCCCAGGTGGCCCAGCAGCTCGAACAGCAAAAGCTGATCCAGTTCCAGGAAGGCCTGCGCGCCAAGGCCAAGGTGGAGTGATCCCCTTCGGCGCCTGCGCGCCGTGGCAGAAAAAAAGCGGCCTCGGCCGCTTTTTTCATTGTCGATGCACCCGTCGCAAGGCGCTGGCGCCCCGCCTCAGGGCCGGGGCGCGCTGGCCCACTTGCGCAGGCCGTCGGTGCCGGCGGCGGCGCGCGCCAGCAGCACGCCCGCAAGGGTCGCATGCAGCACGGCACGCCCACGTCCCGGAGCGCGCAGCGCGCACATCAGCAGGCCCAGGGCCAGAACGGCGGTGGTTTCGTGCTCGTACGGTGCGCTGACACGCCTATCGTCGTAGGTGATCAGTTCGTGCACGTGGTCCTTGACGCTTTTTTCCATGGAAATGCTCCTTGAGGCAATGAAAGAAAGCACCAAAATAACCGCTCCCGCAGGGACACGGCGACGGCGTGCAGCGCGCGGCCGCGTAGGCCCTGCGGAATGTCTCAGATCTTCGACAGCGACTGCGCGGGCTGCGATGAAGCCGCGGAGTGCACGGCACTTGCAAAGCCGCTGAGATCCTGGTCGTGTGCGGGTTTGGGCGGATGGAAAGCCGGCTGGGCAGACGTCAGCGCAAACAGGATGCGCCCTTCGCGCGCGCCGCCCAGGCGTTGGATGACAATGGCGCCGTCGTCATGGACGTAGATGCGCAGCTGGGGCACCTTGGGGCTTTGCCAGTAGCAGGGATTGCTGTCCAGGCAATGCCAATCGTTTTCCGCCGACATTTTCTTGTGCAGCAAAGCATCAAGATAGGCTTTGTCATCAAGGCGGTAGCTGGACTCGACCGCATGCCAATGTGTGAGCAGGCTCTCATAAGCCTGCTGACGCGAAGCACAGGGTTCCATGCCTTCTACGCGCTTGAGGAAGGCGACTGCACGGCGCTCAAACTCGTAAAACAATCTGACCTCCCTGGATGTAAGCCGATTTCGTCCGAGTTGGTTACGAATAGTCGTCAGTGCGTCAGTTCTAACAGACCGGCCACCCGGATGTCGAGTAACCCAACCGTAAGTTTCAACCGGTTTCACTTACATGTTGATTTCTGTCTGCAGGCTGTATGGTCTGCATGGTTGAATCACCCATCGAGGAACCCCATGCACCGTCCACAGCCCAACGATCCCCCTACCCCCGCACCACCACCTGACGGGCAGCCCGACGAGACGCCCATTGGCGACCCACCTGCCAGCCCCTTGACCACCCCTCCGATACAGGACCCGCGCCCCGGGCGGGCGCCGGACTGAAGTCCATCGAAGGCTGCCCGTTGCCAGAGGTCGCGTGCCGTCATGGCAAGCGAAAGACGGTAACAATGGTGACGGGCCGTTCGCCAACGGCCCTTTTTCAGCCGCTTCAAGCGCTGGAATGCTGGGCTTGCGTGCGCTGGAGCAGGGCTCGCATGCGCGCCCGCATCACATCCCCTGCTTCCAAAGCCGCAGCAGCCACCACCGGTGCCTGTTGATTTCGGCGTTGATGGCTCGCAAGCAATAAGCGGCGCCGGTTTTTCGCTCTCTTTTTTGATGGCTATTGGAACTTCGGCTGATGGGCAGCACTCACACAGGCTTTTTTCCATTCCCCCACCTTCAGAACAGGAGCCGCTTCCGTGTTGTCTTTGACCCGCCGTTTCTCGCATTTCCTTGCCGCCGCCAGCCTGGCCCTTGGCGCGCTGGCCCCCACGCTGGCCAGCGCTGCTCCTGCCTATGTAAGCATCAAGGGCGAATCGGTCGATATTCGCGAGAAACCCAGCACCCGCTCGGCGACATTGTGGGAGTTGGGCCGGGGCTACCCGCTGCAGGTCACGCAGCGCCAGGGCCAATGGCTCAAGGTGCGCGATTTTGAATCGAGCCTGGGTTGGGTGCATGCCCCGATGACGGCCAAGACGCCGCATATGGTGATCACCGCGCGCACGGCCAATCTGCGCTCGGGCCCGGGCGAGAAATTCAAGCGCGTGGCCCGGCTGGAGCAGCACGAGGTGGTGCGCACGCTGAAGAAATCGGGCAGCTGGGCCCAGGTGCGCCGTGAAAATGGCCAGCAGGGCTGGATTGCCCGCAGCGTTGGCTGGGGCTGGTAGCCGCCTCAGCGGTGCATGATTCTTTGCGCCATCGGCGCATAGCCATGGTTGAGCGGTCCATGGCCGCTGCCGGTGCGCACCTGGGCGCCGGCGGCAATCGCTCCCAGGATGTAGGCGCGCGCACGTGCCACGGCCTCGGCCAGCGCAGCGCCGCCCGCGAGCTCGCAGGCAATGGCCGATGACAGGGTGCAGCCCGTGCCGTGACCGTTGTGCGTGGCGATGCGTGCCGACTCGAAGCGCTGGGCCGGACCGCTGCGCTCCACCAACTGGTCCACGACCCAGTCACCGGGCAGATGCCCGCCCTTGAGCAGCACGGCCGGCGCCCCCAGCGCCAGCAGCGCGCGGGCCGCGGCTTCGAGCGCCGTGAGGCCGTCGATCGGCTGGCCCAGCAGCCAACCGCCCTCGTCGAGATTGGGCGTGATCAGCGCCACCAGCGGAAACAGCTCGCGCACCAGCGCATCGGCGGTCTCGGCGGCCACCAGCCGGTCGCCGCTGGTGGCGACCATGACCGGGTCCAGCACGACATGCGGCAGGCGGTATTCACGGATCGCATCGGCCACGACGCGCACCGTCTCGGGCGTCGCCAGCATGCCGATCTTCACGGCGTCGACGCCAATGTCCTGCACCACGGCATCGATCTGCGCCTTGAGCATCTCGGCCGGCACCGGGTGGATCGCGCGCACGCCGCAGGTGTTTTGCGCCGTGATCGCGGCAATCGCCGTCATGCCGTAGCAGCCGAGCGCGCTGAAGGTCTTGAGGTCGGCCTGGATGCCCGCGCCGCCGCCGCTGTCGGAGCCGGCAATGGAGAGCACGCGCAGGTAGCGGGCAATGCGTACAGGGGCGGGGGCAGGCGCCTGGGCGGAGTCCGCCGGATGAGGAATGTGCATGGGCGCATTTTATGGTCCATCCCGCACCCCTGCGTAGTGCCCGGCTCAGCCCTGGGTCAATGTGAAATCCGCCGCCGGGCTGTTTTCCAGCCGCGGCATGGGCGTGCTTTCGTCCTTGAGCATCACGCCCGTGAAGCCGCGTTCGCGCGCCGCGCGCAGCAGCCAGGCGGCGCGGGCCGCGGCCTCGGGGTAGTCCTGGCCCTCGGGGCGCACGTTGGAGATGCAGTTGCGCTCGGCATCGGTGCGGCCCCGGCGCGGCGCCCAGGTCAGGTACAGGCCCAGGCTGTCGGGCGAGCTCAGGCCCGGGCGCTCGCCAATCAGCACCAGCACCATCCGCGCGCCCAGGCGCTCGCCGATCTCGTCGCCAATCGCCACCCGCCCCTGCTCGACCAGCACCGCGGGCGTGAGACGCCACGCGGGCGCGTCCTGGCGCAGCTGCGCCAGCAAGGCGGCCAGAAACGGCGCGGCGTGCCGTTCAACGGCCAATGCCGAAAGTCCGTCGGCCACGACGATGCACAGCTCCTGCGCCTCGCCCGAGCACGCCGACTGCAGCGCCTGGGCCGATGCGTCGTCGAGCTGGCGGCCCTGATCGGGGCGTTGCAGATAGCTGGGGCGGTCGGCGGCGGCGCTGTGTGCGCGCAGCGTCGGCACGCCCAGCGCTTCGACGGCCGCGGCCGTGGCACGCACATCGAAGGGCCGGTGCACCGCGTCGCGCGCCTGCGCATGGGCCAGCTGGAAGGCCAGCTGCTGGTGGGTCGGCAGGCTGACGCCGCTGCGGCCCAGCGCGATGCGCGCGGGCGTATGGCGGCGCAGGTGCTCCCAGGGGTTGGCGATGACATCCGGGTTCATGGCGGGCTCCTGTTTCATCGCAGCAGATGCGCAAACGGCCCTGCACCCGCATCCGCGAGCTGGGCATTTCCGCCCGGCACGAAGATGCCCGAGCGCTCGAGCCAGGCCTCGAACTCGGGCGCGCAGCGCAATCCGAGCACGCGCCGCGCGTAGAGCGCGTCGTGAAAGGACGTGGTCTGGTAGTTGAGCATGACGTCGTCCGAGCCCGGAATGCCCATCACGAAGGTGCAGCCGGCAACGCCCAGCAGCGTCAGCAGCACGTCCATGTCGTTCTGGTCGGCCTGCGCATGGTTGGTGTAGCAGATGTCGCAGCCCATCGGCAGGCCCAGCAGCTTGCCGCAGAAATGGTCCTCGAGCCCGGCGCGGATGATCTGCTTGCCGTCAAACAGGTACTCGGGGCCGATGAAGCCGACCACGGTGTTCACCAGCAGCGGCTCGAAGCGCCGCGCCACGGCATAGGCGCGCGCCTCGATGGTCTGCTGGTCGCAGCCGTGGTGCGCGTTGGCCGACAGCGCGCTGCCCTGCCCGGTCTCGAAATACATCACGTTGCGCCCGCGCTGGCCGTCCTCGAACACGCTGCCGCGCTGCAGCGACAAGGCCGCGGCCTGCGCCTGGCCCAGCAGCGCCAGGTCGATGCCGAAGCTGCGGTTGGTGGCCTCGGTGCCGCCGATCGACTGGAACACCAGGTCCACGGGCGCGCCGCGCTCCATCGCCTGCAGCGTGTTGGTGACATGCGTGAGCACGCAGGACTGGGTGGGAATGCCGTATTGCTGGATCACCGCATCGAGCATCTGCAGCAGCCGCATGACCTGGGGCACGTTGTCGGTCGCCGGGTTGATGCCGATGGTGGCGTCGCCCGAGCCGTACATCAGGCCGTCGAGCACGCTGGCCGCGACGCCCGCGGCCGCGTCGGTGGGGTGGTTGGGCTGCAATCGCGTCGACAGCCGCCCCGGCAGGCCGATGGTGCCGCGAAAGCGCGTCGTGACCTGGCACTTGCGCGCCACCTGGATCAGGTCCTGGTTGCGCATCAGCTTCGAGACCGCGGCGACCATCTCGGGCGTGAGACCGGGCGCGAGCGCCGTGAGCGTGGCGCTGTCGACAGGGTCGGACAGCAGCCAGTCGCGAAAGCCGCCCACCGTCAGACTGGCGACGGGCGCGAAGGCCTGCGCATCGTGGCCGTCGAGGATCAGACGGGTGACTTCATCCGACTCGTAGGGCACGATGGCTTCCTGCAGGAACTGCGCGAGCGGCACATCGGCGAGCGCCATCTGCGCCGCCACGCGCTCCTCGGCCGAGCCCGCGGCAACGCCGGCGAGCTGGTCGCCCGAGCGCTCGGGCGAGGCGCGCGCGAGCAGCTGCGCGAGCCCGTCAAAAGCGTAGCGGCGCAGGCCGATCGTTTGGTGGTGGGCGGTCATCGGGCAATCGGCCTCTCAAGGGAATGGGGTCATTTTCGGCCTCTGGCGCGCCAGCGCAAGCACTGCCCGCGCGCCACTCACTGCAGCGCGCCGTGGCCCAGGGGAAACAGGCAGGCCACGGTGCGCTCGGCGCCCTCGCCGCGGCGCGTGAGCACCGGGTCTTCCAGAGCGCAGGCCGGGCGCACATCGGGGCAGCGCGAGGCAAAGCGGCAACCCTGGGGCAGATCGATGGGGCTGGGCACCTCGCCGCTGAGCGAGGCCTTGAGCGGCCGGTCAAAGCTGGGAAACGCCCGCATCAGCGCGCTGGTGTAGGGATGGAGCGGTCGGGCCATCACGGCGCCGGTCGGCCCCTCCTCGACAATGCGCCCGAGGTACATCACCGCCACGCGCTTGCACAGGTAGCTGGCCACGCCCAGGTCGTGGGTGATGAAGATCAGCGTCAGGCCCATGTCCTGGCACAGGTCGCGCAGCAGGTTCAGCAGCTGCGCCTGCACCGACACGTCGAGCCCGGCCACCGACTCGTCGGCCACGATGGTCGTGGGCTCGGCCGCGAGCGCGCGCGCCACCGCCACGCGCCGCACCTGGCCGCCCGACAGCTCGGCCGGGTAACGCTCGGCCATCGCCGATGACAACCCGACGCGCTCGAGCAGCTGCGCCACGCGGGCGGCCTCTTCGGCGACCGCGCACAGGCCGTAGAGCCGCATCGGCTCGATCAGGATGTCTTTGACACGCATGCGCGGGTTCATCGAGCCGCGCGCATCCTGGTAGATGAACGCCACCTCCTTGGCAAAGCGCTGGCGGCCCGCGCCGTCGAGCTGATCGAGCTCCGTGCGCTGCCAGCGCAGCCGCCCGTCGGTGGGCGGCTCCAGGCCCAGCATCAGCCGCACCAGGGTCGACTTGCCCGAGCCGCTCTCGCCGACGATGGCAATCGAGTCGCCGGCCTCGATATTCAGCCGCACGCCATCGAGCGCCTTGAGGCGGCGCGCGCTGCGCTCGCCAAACAAGCCCTTGCGCGCGCCATGCCCGACGACATAGGACTTCTCGACATCCTGCAATTCAAATAAGGTACTCATGGCGCGACTCCCGGGGGCGTTTCTTCGAGGATGCGCTCGATCTCCCAGCAGGCCAGGCTGCGCCCGGCGAGCTGCTGCATGGGCGGACGCTGCGCGAAGCAGCGCGGCTGCGCATGCACGCAGCGCGTGGCGAAGCGGCAGCCGGCCGGCATGTCGGCAGCGGCGGGCACGGTGCCGGGCAAGGGTTCGAGCCGTTCGGAATCGAGCTCGACCACGCAGCGGCGCAGGCCCACGGTGTAGGGGTGCAAGGGGCTGCCGAGCACCGCCCGGGCCGGGCCGGTCTCGACGATCTGCCCGGCATACATCACGGCGATGTCGTCGCAGACCTGCGAGGCCAGCGCCAGATCGTGCAGCACGAAGATCGCGCTCGAACCCAGCGCCCGCACGCGCGCCAGGATCAGCTCCATGATCTGCGCCTGGATCGTCACGTCCAGCGCGCTGGTGGGTTCGTCGGCAATCAGCAGCTGCGGGTTGCAAGCCAGCGCGATCGAGATCATCACGCGCTGCTGCATGCCGCCCGAGAGCTGGTGCGGATAGGCACCGAGGCGCGCGCGCGGGTCGGGAATGCCGACGCTGGCCAGCAGCTCGACCGCGCGCTCGACGGCCTGCTTGCGGCCGAGTTTCAAATGCCGGCGCAGCGGCTCGCAGACCTGGCTGCCGATGGTGAAGCACGGGTCGAGCGACGAGGACGCGTCCTGGAAGATCAGCCCGATGCGGCTGCCGCGCAGCTTCTGGAAGTCCTTTTCGCGCAGGTGCACCAGCTCCTGGCCGTCAAAGCGGATGCTGCCCTCCATCTGCACTGCGGGCGCCTGCAGCAGCCCGATCAGCGCCATCGCCAACGTGGACTTGCCCGCGCCCGACTCGCCCAGCAGGCCCAGCGTGCGGCCCGGCGCGAGCGCCAGGCTCACGCGGTCGAGAAAGGCGTTCTTGCCGCGGCGCAGCGTCAGATTCCGGATGTCGAGCAGCGCCGCCTGGCCGCCGGCCGGGGCGGTGTCGGGCGCTGGCGCGACAAAATCAATGCCGTAGTCGGATTTCATGGTCAGCCTTTGCGGATTCCGGGGTTGAAGGCATTGCGCAGGCCGTCGCCCAGCAGCGTGAGGCCGATCAGCAGCACCGCCAGCGCCACGCCGGGCCAGGTCGAGATCCACCAGGCCATGGTGATGAAGCCGCGGCCCTCGGCAATCATCAGCCCCCAATCGGGAGTGGGCGGCACCACGCCCAGGCCGAAGAACGACAGGCCCGATTGCAGCAGGATGGCGGTGCTGATGCGGATGCCCGCCTGCACCAGCAGCGACGAGGCGACATGCGGCAGCAGATGCCGCAGCACGATGCGCAGCCGCGGCACGCCCATCAGCGTGGCGGCCTCGATGAACGGGCGCGACTTCACCTGCAGCACGTCCGAGCGCACGATGCGCGCGAACGGGCCGACAAACGACACCGCCAGCGCGTAGACCAGCTTGTCGGCGCCCATGCCCAGCACCGCGACAAACGCGATGGCCAGAATGACTTCGGGAAAGGCCAGGATCGCGTCCACGACGCGCATCAGCGCCCATTCGACGCGCCCGCCGACCAGCCCGGCAGTGAGGCCGATCGCCATGCCGCCCAGCAGCCCCAGCGCGACCGACCCCACGCCAATGCCCAGCGCATAGCGCGCGCCGTAGAGCAGGCGCGAGTACAGGTCCTGCCCGAACGAGTCGGTGCCCAGCCAATGGTCGGCGCTGGGCGGCTGCAGCGCCACCGCGAAGTCCTGCGCCACCGGGTCGTGCGTTGCCAGCCAGGGCGCGAAGATCGCCATCAGCGCGAACACCGCGACGATCGCGCCGCCGACCACTGCCGAGCGCTCGCGCAGGATCGGATGCCACCAGCGCCGGCGCGGGGCCAGGGCCGGCGCGGGCACGGTGGAAGTAGAGGTATGGGTCACAGCCATGGAGTTCCAATCAAGAGGAGGCGCCCAGCTTTCAGCGCCGGCGCAGGCGTGGATCCAGCCACTGGTAGGTCTGGTCGACCAGCAGGTTGACGAGCACGAAGAACAGCGCCGTCAGCATCACCCCGGCCTGCACCACGCCGTACTCGCGGTTGAGCACGGCGGTGGTGATCAGCATGCCCAGGCCGGGAATCGCAAACACCACCTCGGTCATCACCGCGCCGCGCAGCAGGCCGCCGAGCTGCAGGCCGATGACGGTGGTCAGCGGCATCAGCACGTTGCGCATCGCATGCACCCAGATCACGCGCCACATCGGCTCGCCGCGCGCGCGCACCGCATCGATGAAGGGGTTGGCCATCACGTCGATCAGGCTCGAACGCGTGGTGATCGCGATCAGGCCGGCGTAATAGCTGCCCAGCGTGATCACGGGCAGCACCAGGTGGTGCATGCCGCCCCAGAAGTCCTCCCAGGGGCGCACGAAGCCCATGGCCGGAAACCAGCCCAGATTGACGCCGAACACCCATACCAGCACGATGCCCAGGAAGAAGCTGGGAATGGCCGAGCCCAGCACCGAGAACGACGACACCAGCGCATCGACCGCGCTGCCGCGGTGCAGCGCCGCGAGCACGCCCGCGGGAATGCCCAGCAGCAGCGCCAGGGCCAGCGACAGCGCCGACAGCGTCAGCGTGATCGGCAGCGCCTCGTACACCGCCTGCTGGAAGATGTCGGCATGGCTGATATAGGCCGTGCCCCACTCGCCGCGCACGAACCCGCCCAACCAGTGCAGATACTGCTGCGGCCAGGGCAGGTCCAGCCCCAGTTCACGCATCAGCTTGGCATAGGCCGCGGGTGAGTACTCCGCCCCGAGCATCAGCGCCACCGGGTCGCCGGGCGCGAGCTTGAGAAAGAAGAACGCGGCAATCGAGACGCCGATGAGGACCAGCAGCGTCTGCGACAGTTTGGCGAACAGTGCGCGGACCATGCGGCTCAGGCCTTGAGGCTCACGGTGTGCATGTTCATCAGATGCGCCGGGATGTACTTGAAGCCCTGCACGCGCTTGTTGAAGATCTTCGAGACCTTCATGTGCGCCAGCAGCGCGATCGGGGCGTCCTGCGCCAGCAGGATGTCCTCGGCCTGGCTGTAGATCTTCTTGCGCTCGGCCGCATCCTTGAGCTTGGAGGCGCGCAGCACCAGCGCGTCGAAATTCGCGTTGGCATAGCCAACGCGGTTCCACGGCGCGCCGCTCGACCATTCCGGGCGGATCGCTTCATCGGGGTCGAGATCACCCTCCCACGAGGCATCGTAGAAGTCGTAGTCGCCGGCGATGGTGCGCTTGTTGAGCACGGCCGGGTCCATCAGCTCGAGCTTGGCCTTGATGCCGATCTTCGCCAGCATCGGAATGATCAGCTGCGCGTTGCGGCTGCCGGTGCCGCCGTTGGAGGTGAAGGCTTCGGTCGAGACATAGATTGCGCTGACCTCGCCTTGCTGCCTGGCCTTGGCGCGAAACGCCTTGGCTTTGGCCAGGTCGAAAAACTGCCCGCGTCCCGACTTGGCAATGCCCGGGTCGTAGAAGCTGGTCATGGGCGGCGACATGAACGTGTATGCGGGAATCGCCTCGCCGAAGTACCCCTGCTTGACCAGCAGCTCGCGGTCGATGGCGTAGGCCACCGCCAGGCGCAGGTTCGGGTCGTCAAAGGGCGCGCGCTTGGTGTTCATGCCCAGGAAGCTGTAGTTGCCCTCGACCTCGCCGAACACCTGCAGGTTCTTGTTCGAATGCATTTGCGGCATGAACTGGAAGGGGCAGGTATCGAGCGCATCGATCTGGCCCGAGATCAGCGCCGCCACGGCCGCCGTGGGTTCCTTGATCAGCTGGATCAGGATCTTGTCGAGGTAGGGCAGACCGGGCTCGAAATAGTCGGGGTTGCGCGCCAGCTCGATCATTTCGTTCTCGCGCCACTGCACGAACCTGAACGGACCGGTGCCCACGGGGTTGCGACCGAACTGCTTGCCGTGCTTTTCCACCGCGCGGCGCGAGACGATGGTGCCCGCGCGGCCGGTGGCGCCGTTCATGGCGACGGGGAAGAAGGCAAAGGGCTCGCTGTAGCGCACGCGCAGCGTCAGCGGATCGATGATGTCGATGCCTGCCAGCGCGCCGACCATCCAGGCATGGGGCGAGCCGGTGGCCGGGTTCTTCACGCGCTCCAGGCTCCACTTCACGGCGGCCGCGTCGCAGGCGTCGCCATCGTGGAACTTGACGTTGGGGCGCAGCTTGAAGATGTGCGTCTTGTCGTCGGTCATCTCCCAGCTCGAGGCCAGATCGGGCTCGAAGGTCACGCGCTTGCCGTCATAGACGATCTTGAGCAGGCCGTTGAAGATGTTGTTGTGGATCTTGATCGCCGCCAGCGAGCCGGTGAAATGCGGGTCGAGCGTGTCGAGCTGCGCCACCTGCCCCCACTTGAGCGTGCCGCCGCGCTTGGGCTCGGCCGCTTCGGCGACGTTGGGACCCAGCAGCGACGCGCCCCCGGCAGCTGCCACCGCCGCGGCCGAAAG
>JBEVDH010000112.1:0-2603 GCA_040514115.1 Comamonas sp.
TAGCCGGCAATCGCGCAGTACACCAGGTCGGGCTTGAGCGCCTTGAGCTGCTCGTAGCCCAGGCCGAGTTTTTCGGCGCCGCCGGTCTTGAAGTTGTGCAGCACCACGTCGCACTGCGGCAGCAGGTCGTGGATGATCTTCAGGCCCTCGGGGCTTTGCAGGTCCACGGTGACCGAGCGCTTGTTGCGGTTCATCGCGCTGTAGTAGGTGGTCTCGGTCTTGCCGATGCGCATGCCCCAGTCGCGCGTGTCGTCGCCGCGCGCGGGGTGCTCGACCTTGATCACCTCGGCGCCGAAGTCGGCCAGCACCATGCCGCACATCGGCCCGGCAAACACGCGCGAGAGATCGAGCACGCGGATGCCTTCGAGGGGGAAGTCGGTGGTGTCGTCTGCGTTGGAATTGTCTGCGTTGGAATTCTGTGTGGTGTTGTTATTGCTCAATGGTGTCTCCTTCGTCGGTGCTGGAGCGGTGCCTGTCATCCTTCGATCCTTCGACAGGCTCAGGACGAACGGATATACGCCCCAGCCCCGCGCCTATCGCAGTTTCGTGTAATCGGGCGCACGTTTCTCGAGAAAAGCCCCGATCCCCTCGCGCGACTCCTCGCCGCCCTGCGCATGCACCATGTACTGCGCTTCCTGTTCGAGCTGCTGCTCGAGCGTGTTGTCATAGGCGCCGTGGCACAACGCCTTGATATGCGCCATCGCCTCATCGGGCCCCGAGGCCAGCTGCGTCGCCAGCGCAATCGCCTGCGCGAGCGCCTCGCCGGGCTCGGCCAGGCGGTTGACCGCGCCCAGCGCATGCAGGCGCTCGCCCGAAATGCGCTCGCCCGTGAGGCACAGCTCGGTCAGCACCTGGCGCGAGACAAACTGCGCGAGAAACGCGGTGGCGCCGCCATCGGGCGTGAGGCCGATCTTCACATAGGCCACCGAGAACACCGCGTTGCGCGCGGCCACCAGCATGTCGCAGGCCAGCGCCAGCGACACGCCCGCGCCGGCCGCTGCGCCTTCGACGGCGGCAATCACCGGCTTGGGGCAGTCGCGCACCGCGCGAATCAGGTCGTGCAGGCCTTCGAGCTTTTCGCGCCGCTCGGGCAGCGCCAGTTCGCGGCGCTTGACCAGCTGGCGCATATCGCCGCCCGCGCAGAAATGCCCGCCCTCGCCCGTCAGCACGATGGCGCCGACGGTCGGGTCGTTCTTCACGCCCTGCAGCGCCTGGGTCAGCGCCAGATAGAACGCCGGCGACAGCGCATTGCGCGCGGCCGGGTTGTTGTTGCTCAGCACCAGCACCGCGCCTTCGCGGCGGGCGATCAGGGCCTCGTTGGTTTGTTCGCTCATTGCGCCGCCTCCCGGCCCAGCGCGATGAAGCGCGCCAGATGGTGGTCCTCGTCGCCGAGCTCATGGTCGATCATGACCAGGCGCTTGGCATAGTGCGACAGCGGCAGCTCCCAGGTCATGCCGATGCCGCCATGCATCTGGATGCTTTCCTCGGACACCAGCGCGCCGATGCGGCCGATGGTGAATTTGGCGGCCGACAGCGCGCGCTCGCGCGTGCTGCGGTCGGCGTCGAGCGCGGCCGCGGCGTTGATCACCGCCGAGCGCGACTGCTCGATCTCGAGCAGCAGGTCCGCCATCCGGTGCTGCAGCGCCTGGAAGCTGCCGATCGCGACGCCAAACTGCTTGCGCGTCTGCAGGTATTCGAGCGTGTCGCGCTTGGCGACTTCCATTGCGCCCAGCGCCTCGGCGCACAGCGCCAGCACGCCTGCGCCGATGGCAATCTCCAGCGTGGCCAGGCCCTGGCCTTCGCCGCCGAGCAACGCGTCACCCGCCACTTGCACCTGGTCCAGCGTGATCTCGGCGACACGGCCGCCATCCATGCGGCCCATGCCGCGGCGCGTCACTCCGGGAGCATTGCCCGGCACCAGGAACAGCGAGATGCCTTCTTCGCTGTCGACTTCGCCCACCGTGCGCGCCGACACCAGCAGCAGATCGGCGTGATCCCCCTGCACCACGACGGCCTTGGCGCCCGAGAGCTGCCAGCCCTCGCCACTGCGTACGGCGCGCGTGGCAACGCGGCTCAACTCATAGTGGCTGCCCGGCTCGTCATGCGCGAGCGCCGCGACGGCGCTGCCATCGATCAGGGGGGCCAGCTGCTCCTTTTGCGCCGGCGTACCGGCCGTGACCAGCGCGCGACCGACCATCAGCGCGCCCAGGAAGGGCTCCACCACCAGGCCGCGGCCGAGCGCCTCGAACACGACGGCGATGTCGAAGCCCGCGCCGCCAAAGCCGCCATCGTCCTCGGAAAACAGCGCGCCAATCGCGCCCAGTTCGGCAAATCGGGCCCACAGCGCGGGCGCCATGCCGACATCGCCATAGGCAATGGCGTTGCGGGTCTCGAAACCGTATTGCTCGGAGACAAAACGGTTGAGCGTGTCCGCCAGCATGCGGCGGTCTTCGGTAGGTTCAAAATTCATCGCGCCAGCCTCACAGGCCCAGAATCATCTTGGAGATGATGTTCTTCTGGATTTCATTGGAGCCGCCAAAGATCGACAGCTTGCGGTAGTTGAAGTAATTGGCCGCGGCCGTGGCCGCTTCCTTGGGGCCCAC
>JBEVDH010000117.1:0-14106 GCA_040514115.1 Comamonas sp.
TCGCGGGCAAGCAGGTGTTCACGCGCGGTGCGGCAACGGGCGGCATCACCAACCAGGGCGATATCACGGTGGCCGATGGCGGCACACTGGCGCTGCTGGCGCCCACGGTGACAAACGAGGGCACGCTCAGCGCCCGGCTGGGCAATGCGGTGCTTGCGGGCGGCGACAAGGTGACGCTGCAGGCCGGCGTGGACGGGCGGCTGCAGGTGGCGGTGGACCCGGCCACGGTGCGTACGCTGATCGAGAACAAACAGTTGATCACCGCTGACGGCGGCCAGGTGGTGATGACCTCACGTGCCGCCGACGCATTGTCGGCCAGCGTGGTGGCCAATACGGGCACGGTGCAGGCCCACACGCTGTCGGAAAAAGAGGGCCGGATCCTGTTGCTGGCCGATATGCAGCATGGCGAGGTGGTGCATAGCGGCTTGCTCGATGCGAGCGCACCCCATGGGGGCAATGGCGGATTTGTCGAAACCAGCGCGGCAAGGGTGACCCTGCCGCAGGGCCGCAGGGTCACCACCCTGGCCACTGGCGGCCAGACCGGCACCTGGCTGATCGATCCCAACGACTACACCGTTGCTGCGAGCGGCGGCAATATCACCGGCACGCAGCTGTCGAGCGATCTGGAAAGCAGCAATGTCACCATCGCCACCGTGGGCCAGGGCAGCGCGGACGGCAAGGGGGACATCCACGTCAACGATAACGTCAGCTGGTCACGCAACACATTGACGCTCAATGCCGAGCGCAACATCAACGTCGACGCATTCGTCTCCGTCATGGGCTCGGGCAAGCTGAATTTGAATTACGGCGCAACCGCCGGCAATGCCGGCGCCAGCCCGGTGGCAGGCAGCGACCTCAATGTCACGGGGTCGGTGACGTTCGAACAATCAGGCACCGGTCTGCTCAGCGTCAACGGCCAGGGCTATACGGTCATCAAGAGCATGGAGGACTTGCAAGGCATCGGTGCCAGCGCCAGGCTCGGCGACAAATACGCGCTGGGCGACAAATACGCGCTGGGCGAAACCCTCGATGCGACCGATTTCGGCTCTGGCTTTGTGCCCATTGGCTCCGCGAACGATCCCTTCCGTGGCACCTTTGATGGACTGGGCAACAACATCATGGAGCTGACCATCGACCGGCCAGGCCAGGATTATGTGGGCTTGTTCGGTCATGCCCAGAATGCCACGCTGCGCAATGTGCGGCTGCAGGGGGGCAGCGTGACCGGCAAGGATTACGTCGGCCAGCTGGTCGGCTGGAACCAGGCTGTGGGCAACGCCGTGGCCAGCATCAGGAATGCCTCTGTCGGCGGGACGATCACTGGCGTCAATCATGTCGGCGCGATGGTGGGCAAGAACGAAGCCAGCGGCGCAGGGCTGGCCCATCTCGACAAGGTGGAGGCGCAAGCGACGGTGCGCGGTGGCGACTATGTCGGTGGACTGGTGGGCAAAAACGAAGCCAGCGGTGGCGGTAAGGCCAGCATCTCCCAGGCCTATGCCGAGGTAGACGTGAAGGGCAACGATTATGTCGGCGGACTGATCGGCTACAACCAGGCAAGAGACGGCGGCACGGCCAGCGTCGACCCCATCATTGCCGACCGAGAGGACTCCGGCACCGGTGTTCTTTCTACCCGCGGCCAAGTCAACGGCCGCAACTATGTGGGCGGGCTTGTCGGCTACAACCAGGCCAGCGGCGCCAGCATGGCCCGTCTCGACGATTTCTCATCAGAGGCGAGTGTGGAGGGCACCGACTACGTCGGTGGGATGGTGGGCAAAAACGAGGCCAGTGACGGCGGCAAGGCAAGCATCGTCCATGCCGATCCCAATGCCAACGTTTTTGCCGTTGCCTACGCCGAAGGACCGGTGAAGGGCAGCAATTACGTCGGCGGGGCGGTCGGCCATAACCAGGCAAGAAGCGGCGGCACGGCGAGCATCGCCAGCATCCAGGCCAACACCGAAGCCAACGCCAAGGTCGGCGCCGATGGCGAACGCATTGTCGACTTCGACGCCTATTCCCGGGCCAACATCATCTCTTCCGCACAGGTGGAGGGCAGCGGCAATTATGTCGGCGGACTGGTTGGCTACAACCAGGCCAGCGACGGCGGCACGGCCAGCATTGGCCACGTCGATGCCATGGTGTCTGTCCCTTCCTTTATCTATTCCGCGACCCACCTCTATGTCAGGGCTAGCGGGGATGTGAAGGGTATCGATCATGTCGGCGCGATGGTCGGCAAAAATGAGGGCCAAGGCGCAACGGCGCGCATCGGCACTAACAATATTTCAAATACCACGTTTGAAACTGCAGGGAACGTCTCGGGCCGTGACCACGTGGGTGGTTTCGTGGGCTACAACCACGCCAGCGGTGATGGCGGGGCCATCATCCACAGTGCCGCTGCGGCTGGGGAAGTGACAGGACGCGATTACGTCGGCGGGCTGGTCGGCAAAAACGAAGGCCAGGGCGGCGTGGCAAGCATCGGCGGCGCGGATGCCGATGTGTTCCGCAGTGCCAACGTCTTTGTCACCTCGGCGGTGAACGGCAACGATTACGTCGGCGGGTTGGTCGGCTACAACCTGGCCAGCGATGGCGGCAGCGCCGGTATCTCTGTCGCCAACGCCGGTGCCAAGAGCTTTGTCTCTATCACCGCCGCAGCCATGGGGGCTGTATCCGGCAACGACTATGTCGGCGGACTGGTGGGCAAGAACGAGGGCAAGGGCGGCGCGGCCATCATGGCCCAAGCCACGGCCAGCGCCGATGCCACTGCCGCTGCCACTGTCAGTGCCAACGGGAGTGTGTCGGGCAACCACTACGTTGGCGGCCTGATCGGCTACAGCCATGCCAGCGACGGCGGCACATCCAGCATCGGCCATGACAGCGCATATCGCCATGAAGATGAGGCCGGCTTCAAAATGCAGCACATCTACACCACAGCTTATGCCACGGGACATGTGACCGGGGCCGACCATGTCGGCGGGCTGGTCGGCTACAACCTGGCCAGCGGCGGCGTTGCCAGCCTCGTCAATGCCTATGCGTTGGGGCAGGTGGAGGGCCGCAGCAACCAGGTCGGCGGACTGGTGGGCGCCAACGTCGCCAACGACGGCGGCACGGCCAGCATTTCCAACGCCTTTGCCCAGGGCAAGGTAGGGGGGATGGAGAGCGCCGGTGGCCTGGTCGGGGCCAACCTTGCCAATGGCGGCATGGCCACGCTCGCCAATGCCTATGCCACCGGAGCGGTGTCAGGCACCGTCAACGTCGGTGGGCTGGTCGGCAGGAATGCCGGTGAAGCCGGCGGCACGGTCCGTATCTCCAGGACCTATGCGACGGGACAGACGACGGGCAGCCAGAATGTGGGCCCACTGGTGGGCGCCAGCAGCCAAGCCATCGACAACAGCTTCTACGCCCGCGCGGACGCCGCAAGCAACAATGGGCTGGGCCAGGCCAAAACCACGGCCGAGCTGCACAACAGTGCCACCTTTGCCGGCTGGGATATCGACGACCAGGGCGGGACGGGGCGTACATGGCGCATTTATGACGGCGCGGCCACGCCCTTGCTGCGCAGCTTTCTGCGGCCATGGACGGCGATGGTCGAGCGCGGGGACATCCGCGACAAAAAATTTGATGGTGCCATTGCCAGCGGTCCCGTGCGGTACAAATTGGCCGGTGAGGGCGAATTCGGCGGCGGCGAGGTGAGTGGTCAACTGCGCTATGCCTCGCGCAGTGGCGATCCAGGGCGCTACGGCACCGACGACGGCTCGCTCAGGGTAGGCGGGCTGTATTCGGAACAGCAAGGTTTTGACATCGTCTATACCAACCTTGCCGGCCTGTCGTTGAACATCGTAGGAGAGAGCAAGCCTGTGATCCCGCCTGTGGTCCCGCCTGTGGTCCCGCCTGTCGTCCCGCCTGTGGTCCCGCCTGTCGTCCCGCCTGTGGTCCCGCCTGTCGTCCCGCCGGTGGTCCCGCCGGTGGTCCCGCCTGTCGTCCCGCCTGTGGTCCCGCCTGTCGTCCCGCCGGTGGTGATCCCCGACACCACCAAGCCTGTGGTCCCGCCGGTGGTGATCCCCGACACCACCAAGCCCGTCGTCCCGCCGGTGGTGATCCCCGACAACCCCAAGCCGGTGGTCCCGCCGGTGGTCATCCCCGACAGCGCCAAGCCTGTGGTCCCGCCGGTGGTCGTCACCAGCGTCCCGGTCCAGGCCGCCGACCTTGGCCGTCAGACCTGTGATGCCGCCGGATCATTGCGTCGCAACGGCTTTCTCGCCACCAGCCTGCCAGACGATATGGTCGCAGCCAGCGGATCCCCCTCCGACCCGCGCGATGAGTACCTGCACTGTACGCACGGCCAGATACTCGCCGCCGCCACGCTGCGGCCAGCAAGGGCCAAAGACAACGCCGCGCCGGCGGTGCCGTGGCTGAGCCAGGGCGCGGATTTCATTCGCCTGCCGTGAGCAGCCACTGAACCTTCACGGCGGTGGAAGCTTCCACCGCTTGTGGAGGGCAAGGTGTGGGTCAGGACGCGACCGGTGCATTGATCCGAGTGCCCGGCAGGCCGGTGGTCCGCGAGCGCATGTTCCGGGACAGGAATGGCGCGCCGGCAGACGCGGGCTTGTTGAAGCGGGCGCGCGCAATCCCCGGCGTGCAAGCACTCTGAGAAGGACCGCTGCCGGCCAGGGCATCAGGATCAACGGGCCCGCGGGCGCGTTGCGCAGGGCTTGCCGCCGGCATCTGCATTCGCGACAGCAGCCATGTCGGCAGGCAGGACGCGACCACAGGCATGCGCGGCGCGGCAAAATGGCAAGCTTTGACCTGACTGCGTCTTGCGCTTCCATTTCATCCGGACTCCCTGTGTTCCACGTCTATTGCGCCATTGCCTATCTGTTCATCGTCGCCCGCGTCATCGCGCCCCTGCCCATCCGCCGGCATTGGAAAATCCTGGCCGCCGCAGCCCTCTTGCCGGGCGCGCTCTATCAGTTCTGGTCGCGTGTGTTCTACGGCAACATGTTTTCGCCGGAGGTGCCGTTCGCGGTGGCCGCGCTGCTGGGCTGGACGTTCTGCAGCTTCGTGCTGCTGCTGGCGTTCACCGTGGCCGGCGACATCCTGGAAATGCTGTACCGCCTGGCCGCGCGCCGCTGGTCGAATCCGCCCCGCGGCACGGCGCGCCGGGTAGGCACCGTGGTGCTGGCGTTCGCGTTGGGCGGCTTCGGTTTCATCCAGGCAAGCCGCCTGCCTGAAGTTCACCGCGTGGACCTGGCCGTCAAGGATCTGCCAGGCGAGCTCGAAGGATTCAAGCTGGTGCAGCTGAGCGACCTGCACATCAGCCGGCTGTTCCAGCGCGACTGGGTGCAGGGCGTGGTCGAGCGCACCAATGGCATCCAGGCCGATCTGATCGTCGTGACCGGCGATGTCATCGACGGCAGTGTCGAGGCGCGCCGCCAGGATGTCGCGCCGCTCGTGCAGCTCAAGGCGCGCCACGGCGTGATCGGCATTCCGGGCAACCACGAGTACTACTTCGACTACGCCGCCTGGAGGCCCGCGCTGCAAGCGCTGGGCATTCGCATGCTGACGAACCAGCATGAGGTCGTGCAGCACGGCAATGCGCAGTTGACGGTGGCCGGCATAGCGGATGCCGCCGCGCTGCGCTACGGCGATGAAGGGCCCGATCTGCCCAAGGCACTGGCGGGTGCGCCCTCCGGCGTGCCCGTCTTGCTGCTGGCGCACCGGCCCGCAGGTGCTGCGAGCCACGCCGCGGCAGGCGTCGCGGTCCAGTTGTCCGGCCATACCCATGGCGGCATGGTCATCGGAATGGCGCCGGTGTTCGGGCCGCCCAACGAGGGGTTTCTCAGCCGCGGCTACCGCGTGGGCGACATGCAGCTCTATGTGAGCAACGGCACCGGGCTGTGGATGGGTTTCCCGATCCGGCTGGGCGTGCCTTCCGAGATCACCGAGTTCGTTCTGACGCGCGCTCGATAGCCCCCCATGGACACGCGCTCCTCTGCCCGCGGCCTGGCCGCCATGACCTTCGCGCTCATGCTGAGCCAGTTCTTTCGCAGCTGCATGGCCGTCATGGCCCCGGAGGTGCAAAGCGACCTGCTGCTGACGCCCGCCGGGTTCGGCACGCTGTCGTCGTGCTTCTTTCTGTCGTTTGGCATCGCCCAGATTCCTGTCGGCATGGCGTTCGATCGCTTCGGGGTCGGCGCGCCCACACGCTGGCTCATGGGGCTGGGCGTGGTGTCCGCCGCGCTGTTTGCCCTCGCGCCCAACGCCGCGACGGCGATGCTCGCGCAGGCCGGGCTGGGTCTGGCCTGCGCGCCGGTTTTCATGGGCCTGATGCACTTTGCGGCGCAGACCCTGCCGTCCCACAAGTTCGCCGCCTCGGTCAGCCGCTCCAATGCGGCCGGCATGCTGGGCGCGCTGTGCGCCACCGCGCCGCTGGGCTGGGCGGTGCATGCCTTTGGCTGGCGCCCGCCGATTCTCGCGGCCGGCGCACTGATGGCGGTAGCGTGCTTTTTCGTCGCCACCGAGGTGCGTGACAGCGGCAATGCCCAGGCGCGCGAGGAGGGCGCGGCGGCGATGCTGCGCTCGAGCGGCCGGCTGCTGTTCGTGCCTGCGCTGTGGACGCTGATTCCGATGTGCATGGCGCTGGCCGTGGGCACGACATTTCGCAACTCCTGGGGCGGGCCGTACCTGGCCGATGTGTTCGGCATGCCCGCGGGCACGCGCGGCCTGGCGCTGGCGGTGCTGAGCCTGACGGCCATCTGCGCCGCGGCCGCGCTGCCCTGGTTCGTGCACCGGTTCTCGGTGCGCACGACGGTGCTCGCATGGGCGTTGGGCGCGCTGGCCGCGGGGGCCGCGCTCACGCTGATGCCCGATGCGGGCGTGCTGCTGGACATTCCACTGCTGGCCCTGATGGGCACGATCGGCGTGCTGCATCCGCTGGTTATGACGCACGGACGCATGCTGCTCGCACCCGAGGTCGCCGGCCGGGGCCTGGGGCTGCTCAATACCTTCGTGTTCCTGGGGTCTGCTGCGGCAGCGTGGATCTTCGGGCTGATCGCGGACGCCAACCTGCTTGCGGGAGCTTCGCCCACCCAGGCCTTCACGCGCATCTTCGGCTTTGGCTGCGTGATGCTGCTGGTGGGGATCGCTGCCTATATGCTCAGTCCGTCGATGGCGCGGGCGGTGGCCCCGCGTTCCTGAAATGCAACTGGTAGGAGGATGACAACATGAACGGTGCAAAAAGCCTGGTGAAAACGCTGCTCGCGGCAGGCGTCGATACCTGTTTCGCCAACCCCGGCACGAGCGAGATGCACTTCGTGGCCGCGCTCGATCAGGTGCCCGGCATGAAGTGCGTGCTGGGCCTGCAGGAAAACGTGGTCACCGGCATGGCCGACGGCTACTACCGCATCGCGCGCAAGCCAGCCTGCACGCTGCTGCACTGCGGCCCGGGCCTGGCCAACGGCATGGCCAACCTGCACAACGCCCGGCGCGCGCGCAGCGGCATCGTCAATATCGTTGGCGACCAGGCCACCTATCACCGCCCGTTTGACGCACCGCTCACGGCCGACACGACCGGCATGGCGCAGACCGTGTCCGCCTGGGTGCGCACCAGTACCCGAACCGAGGACCTGGGTCGTGACGCCGCCGAAGCCGTGCGCGCCGCGCAGACCTATCCAGGCCAGATCGCCACCTTGATCCTGCCGGCCGATGTGTCGTGGGAAGAGGGCGGCGCCGTGGGCACGCCCTTCGACGTGCCGGCCCCGCCCGCCATCGACGGCGGCGCCATTGAGCAGGCCGCGCGCATCCTGCGCGACCAGCGCGATGTGCTGATCCTGCTGGCGGGCCCGGGCGTGCTGGGTGAAGCCCAGGCGCTGGTCCAGCGCGTTGCCAGCGCAACGGGCGCCGCCGTGATGGCCAGCTATGTGACATCGCATGTCGCGCGTGGCCGTGGCCATATGCAGCTCGAGCGTGTGCCCTACGGCATGGAGCAGGCGATCCAGGCGCTGGCGCGTTTCAAGCACATCATCCTGGTCAATGCGACCCCGCCGGTCGGCTTCTTCGGTTACCCCGGCATGCCGTCGATCCAGTACGACCCGCAGGCGCAGCTGCATGTGCTGTCGCGCCCCGACCAGGACCCGGTCGAAGCGCTGCGCGGCCTGTGCAAGGCACTCGATGCCCCCGAAGCCGCCATCCCCGACCCGGGCCCGCGCCCCGAGGCCGCCAGCGGCGCGCCCACGCCCGAAGGCCTGGCCCAGACGCTGGCAGCGCTGATGCCCGACAACGCGATCGTCTCTGACGAAAGCATCTCCTATGGCCGCGGTTTCTACAAGTTCAGCCACGCCGCGCCCGCCCACGACTGGCTGCATCTGGCGGGCGGCGCGATCGGCGACGGCATGCCCGTCGCCACCGGCGCGGCGCTGGGCGCCAGGAAGCAGCGCCGCGTCATCAACCTGCAGGCCGACGGCTCGGCGATGTACTCGCTGCAGTCGCTCTGGACCCAGGCGCGCGAGCAGTTGCCGGTGACCACCGTCATCCTCAACAACAGCAAGTACAACATCCTGATTGGTGAGTACAAGAACGTCGGCGCGACCCCGGGGGATACGGCGATGAGCATGCTGGACCTGGGCAATCCGTCGATTGACTGGACCAAGCTGGCCCATGGCATGGGCGTGGAGGCGGCACGCGCGAGTTCGCTGGAGGAGCTGGCGGCGCTGATGAAAGCCAGCTTTGGGAAAAGTGGGCCGTTTCTCATCGAGCTGATGATCTGAGCTGCAGGCAGTGCGGGCCAGCAGCGCTCGCATGGGCTGCAGGGCCGCATGAAAGTTGCCGCTCGACAAGGGGCTTGTGCGGCCCGGGCGTCGCTCAGTGGTTGTCGAAGTGCTCCATCAGACGAATTCGCCCTGCCTGGACGTGGCGCTCGGCCGCTGTCCGGGCCTTCGCCGGGTTCTGACTGACGATGGCTTCATAGATCGCGCGGTGCTCGACGTTGGACCGGCGCATGTTGCCGGGGGTGTTGAAGTACTTGCGCCGAACCAGGTGGAGTTCCTTGACGTAGTCATCGTAGGCCTGCTGCGCTCGGCGGTTGTTGGACAGCTGCAGGATGAGCGCATGGAACTGCAGGTTCAATTCATAGTAGCGCGTGCCTTCGCCACGCTCACAGGCTTCGTCCATGCTGGCGAGCAGCTTCTCGCATTCTTCCCGGTGCCCATCGGTCAGGTGATCACAAGCGCGCTCGGCCGCGAAACCGAACACGAGGGCCCGCAACTCGTAGATTTCCAGCGCCTCGCGCAAGGACAGCTGGCGCACGAACACCCCCTTGTTGGGCACCGAAGTGACGATGCCCAGGCCGGCCAGCACCTTCACGGCTTCCCGGATGGGGCCCCGGCTCGTTCCCATGCGCAGGGCGAGCGCCGCTTCATTGAGGCGCTCGCCTGGCTTGAACTCGCCGGCGTAGATCAACTGCTTGATTTCAGCGACGATGGAGTGCGACAGGCCCGTGCCGCGGGAAATGTGAGACGAATTCATACGCGAATCGTACATGGGCCCTCGCGTTCGCAAATCATGGCGCTGGTCACTCCACCTTCACGTTGGCATTCTTCACCAGACCGACCCAGAACTTGCCGTCCTCGGCCAGGAAGGCGCGAAACGCCGCGGGGGATTCCGAGAGCGAGACTTCCGTCCCATCGCGCGCCAGTGTGGTTTTGACCTGGGGCTGGCGCATGGCGGTCATTGCCGCGTCGTACACCTTCCGGACGATGGGCTCGGGCGTGGCGGCAGGCAGGAAGATTCCATACCAGAACTCGATGTCGTAGTCGGGCAAGCCGGCTTCCCGCATGCCAGGCAGCGAAGGAACCAGCGCGGAGCGTTCACGCGTGCTGACGGCCAGGGCCTTGAGCTTGCCGCTGCTGGTCATGGGGAGCACGGAAGGGGAGGTGCCAAACGTCACCTGGGTGTCGCCGGCCATGACCGACTGGATGGCCAGGCTGCCTCCCCGGTAGGGCACATGCGTCATCTCCGTCTTGGTCACCAGGGTGAACAGGGCGGCCCCCAGGTGCGGGGCGGAACCATTGCCGGACGTGGAGTAGTTGAGCTCGCCGGGACGCTTTTTCGCCGCTGCGATGAGTTCGGACACGGTGTTGATGCCGGTGTTGGAATTGACGGCCAGGACCAGCGGCGAGGTCGTGATCTTCGTGACCGGCACCAGGTCGCGCACGCTCTGCGCGAGCTTGGGGTTGAGCGCAGGATTGACGGAGATGCTGCTGGGGCTGGCAATCAGGATCGTGTAGCCGTCGGCCGGAGCTTTGGCCACGATGTCGGCAGCGATGCTCGAACCATTGCCTGGCTTGTTCTCGACCACGATGGGTTGTCCAAGGGCCTTGCCAAACGCATCCCCCATCGCGCGAGCGACCAGGTCGGCCGCCCCGCCAGGCGCGAACCCGACCACCATTCGAATCGGCTTGCTGGGGTAGTTGCCCTGGGCGGCAGCGGCAAAGGTCAAGGTGCCGAGCCCGCAGGCCCAGAGCAGTTGTTTGAGGCGCATGTTTGTCTCCTTATGTTATGAATTGGAATCAGTCGAGCGTGGGCATCCGCAAAACGATCTTTCCCGCATGGGCACCGGCTTCCATGCGGGTTTTCGCATCCGCCAGGCACTTGAAATCCACGATTTCATCGATTTGCGGCTTGATGCGGCCCGACTCGAAATGCGGCAGCACTTCAGCGATGAAGCGGGGCAGCGCGGCCGACTTCTGCGCCTTGGTGCGCAGCTTGTTCGAGACGCCAAAGACGGTGAGCCGCTTGGCGTGCAGGGCCTCGAGGTCGATGTCGGCGTGGAGTACCCCATCGACGTAACCTACGGTCGCCAGCCGCCCTTCGAATGCCAGTGTCCGGAGGCTTTCTGCAAAGACCGAGCCGCCGACAGCGTTGATGACAAGATTCACGCCTTTGCCTTCGGTAAGAGCATTGACCTCGTCGGCGAAGTCGGGCTTGCGGGTGCAAATGCCGGCGTCCAGGCCCAGTGCTTTGAGCAAATCGAGCTTCTGCTGCGAGCCGGAGGTGCCGACGACCCTGGCTCCCAGGGCCTTGGCCAGCTGCAGCGAGGCCACGCCCACGCCGGAGGAGACACCGTTGATCAGCACCCATTGGCCCTGCTGAAGACGCCCTTGGAGCACCAGCATGTCAAACGACACGAGGAAAGTCAGCGGGATGCTCCCGGCTTCTTCCCAGGACAGGTTGGCGGGAATGCGCATGGCCTCGGCCTGGTCCAGCAGCGCATATTCGGAAAACGCGCCGGAGCAGCGGCCCATCACGCGGTCGCCAGGCTTGAAATCCGTCACCCCGGTGCCCGCGCCGACCACCTCGCCTGCGCACTCACCGCCAATGGCCTTCCAGCTGCCGGCAGGGCCGTGCAGGCCATGCCCCGCCACGAATTCACCACGGTTGAGAGAGGCTGCGCGAACCCGCACGAGCAGCTGGTTCGCGCCCGGCGTGGGGGTGGGCACGTCCCGAAGTTCAAGTACTGCAGAAGCTTCGTTCTGCTGCATCCAGTAAGACCGCATGGTGTTTCCTTGTTGGGCGTAAATGGCTCATCGACCTTTGAAGACCGGCTTGCGCTTTTCCATGAAAGCGGTGCGACCTTCCGCGTAATCGGCGCTCTGGAAGCAGCCCTGGATCAACGCGGTACACAGTCCCATGTCCAGGTCAGGCGAGGGCTTGAGAATTTCACGCGTGATGGCCTTGGCCGCCTGCACGGTCAGCGGTGCGTTCTCGGCCATGGCGGCGGTGTACTCGGTCAGCAGCGCGTCGAGGTCACCCACAGGGCAACTGCGATTGACCAGACCCAGGCGTTGCGCCTCGTCGCCATCGATGCGGCGGGCGGTAAAGAACAGGTCCTTGGCAACGCCGGGTCCGACCAGGTCCACCAGGTTCTTCATCGCCGAGTAGCGGTAGCCCAGGCCCAATCGGGCCGCAGGAATCGACAGCACCGAGTTGCTGGCTGCAATGCGCAGATCGCAGCTGATGGCCACATTGACGCCGCCGCCGATGCAGTAGCCGCGGATGACCGCCAGGGTGGGCTTGGGGAAGTCGTAGATGCTCATCAAGGACTCTTCGGCCATGGCCTCGTAGCGCTTGACGGCTTCCTTGGCCGCGCGCATGTCCTCGAATTGCGAGATGTCGGCTCCGGAAACGAAAGCCTTGTCCCCCTCGCCGGAAAACACCACCAGACGCACGCGCTCATCGTCCCTGGCCACGCGCAGCAGGGGCGGCACGGCTTCCCACATGTCGACCGACAGCGCGTTGTGGCGGGCGGGGTTGTTGAAGCGGATGTGCAGTGTGGTGCCATCCAGCCAGGTCTTCACGCGCTCGGTCGTGGATTGGTAGATGGGGTGGTTTGTGGTTGCGGTCATCAGTAGACTCCTTGGGCTTTCATCGCTTGCAGGGTGTCCTGGGCGATGCCGAGCTCGCTCAGGATCTCCTGCGTGTGTTCCCCACGACGCGGTGCCGCACGTGCAATGGAGCTGGGCGTGCGCTCGAGCTGCATGGGCTGGCCCACGAGGCGTTGCGGGCCGAGCCGGGCAGAGACCACCTCCTTGACCATGCCCAGATGCGCGATCTGCGGCTCCTCCAGCGTCTCCTTGACGTTGCTGATGAGGCCGCAGGCGACGCCGCCCGCGTTGAACTCGCGGATCCAGTGCGCACGGTCTTGGTGCGCCAGGCGCTGGTTGATTTCCGCGTTGAGGGTGTCCCGGTTCACGGAGCGGGACGGCTTGTCGTGGTAGCGCTCGTCGCCGATCCACTCGGGCGCGCCGAGGATGCGGCAAAAGCGTTCCCAGATCTTCGAGCCGAACACAGCGATGTTCAGATAGCCGTCGCGCGCCTTGTAGACGCCTGTCGGGATGCTCGTGGGGTGAAAATTGCCAGCCTGCGTGGCGATCTCGCCATCGATGAGATAGCGCGAGGTCTGGAAGTCCATCATGTAGACCATGGATTCAAGCAGGGAGGTGTGCACGAACTGGCCGCGTCCCGAGGCTTCGCGTTCCAGCAGGGCGACCAGGATGCCCTGCGCTGCAAAGATGCCGGCGCAAAGGTCGGCAATGGGGATGCCGACGCGTACCGGCCCCTGTTCGGGAAGTCCTGTCACGGACATCAAGCCGCCCATGCCTTGGGCGATCTGGTCGAAGCCCGGGCGCTGCGCCAGGGGGCCGGTCTGGCCGAAGCCCGAGATGCTGGCGTACACCAGGCCAGGATTCCCGGCGGACAGTGTCTCGTAGTCGATGCCGAGGCGGTGCTTCACGTCCGGGCGGAAGTTCTCGACGACGACGTCAGCGGTCGCAATGAGCCGCTTGAGGGTAGCGATACCTTCGGGCTCCTTCAGGTTGAGCGTGATGGAGCGCTTGTTCCGGTGGGTGTATTGGTAATCCGAACCATCCTGGCCTCCGAGCGTGTCGTCGCCGCGCATGTGCTCGGGCATCTGGACCTGGATGACGTCAGCGCCCCAATCGGCAAGCTGGCGGCAGCAGGTCGGGCCGGCCCGCACCTGGGTCAGGTCAATCACCCGGAAGCGGGAAAGCGCGGAAGAAGCAGGTTGGTGAGGCATGTCGAGGTCCTGGGTGAAGCAAATCTATGCACCCATTGTTCGACTATTCATCATGAAGTGTCAACACTTACGGATGATGTGTTTGCATAGGGATTTCCATTGTTGGCAAATTCAAGACGAGGGCCGATGATGCGTTGCCATGCCTCGAGCTGCCGCGGGGCAGGCAGGTCTTGCAGGACGCCGTACGTCAAGCTGGAACGGGAGCGGGCAAGAAAAAACCCGCCGGCAAGGGCGGGTTGTGCAGACAAGGAACCGGGGCCCCGATGCCTGGGCATCGCCGCGCGGTCAGACCGCCATCGGCGCCGTGATATGCGCATGGTGCTGGTAGCCTTCGAGCGAGAAGTCCAAAGGCTCGACCTTCTCCAGCCATTCGGGCTCGTATTTTCCCGTGACCGCATAGTCGGGAATCCGGTCTGAGAGCACCAGCTTGGGCGCCTCGAAGGGCGCGCGCTTGAGCTGTTCTTGCAGCATGTCCACGTGGTTCTCGTAGATATGCGCGTCGCCGATGAAATAGGTGAACCAGC
>JBEVDH010000174.1:0-5119 GCA_040514115.1 Comamonas sp.
TCCCGCCATTCGCTCCTTCAACTTCGACGCCGCCATCGTGGATCTGGACGGCACCATGGTCGATACGCTGGGCGAATTCAGCGCCGCGCTCAATGGCATGCTTGCCGACCTCCAACTGCCGGCGGTCGCCGCCGCGGCTATCGAAGCCATGGTGGGCAAGGGCTCGGAGCATCTGATTCGCAGCGTGCTGGCGCATGTCGGCGCTGCCGACATCGAAGGCGTCTATCCCCAGGCCTGGGAACGCTACCAGCACCATTACCTGGCGATCAACGGCCAGCACGCCGAGGTCTATGCGGGCGTGCGCGAAGGCCTCGAAGCCTTGCGCGCCCAGGGCCTGCGCCTGGCCTGCCTGACCAACAAGCCGCTGTCGTTTGCCCAGCCGCTGCTGCGCGCCAAGGGGCTCGACGGCCTGTTCGAACATGTCTTTGGCGGCGACTCCTTCGAGCGCAAGAAGCCTGACCCGCTGCCGCTCATCAAGACCTGCGAAGCGCTGGGCACCGCGCCCGCGCATACGTTGATGATCGGCGACTCAAGCAACGACGCGAAGGCCGCGCGTGCCGCGGGGTGCCCGGTGGTGCTGGTGGACTATGGGTACAACCATGGGGAGCCGGTGCAGGGAGTGGATGCGGAGGCTTGTCTTGGGAGTTTGGTGGAGCTGACAGGGGTGGTTTTGCCGGTGCGCGCTTGACTTGAGGGCAGGCCGCTCATCCTTCGACAAGCTCAGGACGAACGGGGGGAAACCGTTCGTGGTGAGCCTGTCGAACCATGAACGGCCTGCGCTCCAGCCAAGGAAGCGGGCCGTTATGGCCCAACGAACTGTCCAAGCAAATTCGTCCCGAACGGTTAAACCCCGCCATTTGCCAAGCTCCCCCCCCTGGGTTTGCTACACTTTCCCCCATGTTCATCCACCGCACGTTCATTGCAGGTCGCCAAGACCGGGGAGCCTGGCCCTGGCGCAAGCCTACGCACTTGAACGCCTGATGGCACCTGGGGCACGTCCCAGCGTGCACCCGTGGCCCCTGGCGGGCCGTTAGATTGAACTGCGGCAGCATTCTCCTGCCGCCTGAGCTGGGACTCTTTGCTGTGATCACGGAACTTGAATTCAAAAGCCTGTCTGCGCAAGGCTTCAACCGCATTCCCCTGATGGTCGAGGCCTTTGCCGACCTCGAAACCCCTCTTTCGCTGTACCTCAAGCTGGCCCATGCCCAGGGCGACGGCAAGTACAGCTTCCTGCTCGAATCCGTCGTCGGCGGCGAGCGCTTCGGCCGCTACAGCTTCATCGGCCTGCCCGCGCGCAGCCTGCTGCGCGCCAGCGGCTTTGGCGCCGATGCGCGCACGGAAGTCGTGACCGACGGCCAGGTGGTGGAGACGCACGAGGGCAATCCGCTCGACTTCATTGCCGCCTACCAGCAGCGCTTCAAGGTCGCGCTCACTCCGGGCATGCCGCGCTTTTGCGGCGGCCTCGCGGGCTATTTCGGCTATGACGCGGTGCGCTATGTCGAGAAGAAGCTCGAGAAGTCGTGCCCGCCCGACGACCTGGGCTGCCCCGACATCCTGCTGCTGCAGTGCGAGGAAGTGGCCGTGATCGACAACCTGTCGGGCAAGCTGTACCTGATCGTCTACGCCAACCCGTCCGAGCCCGAAGCCTATTCGCGCGGCAAGAAGCGCCTGCGCGCGCTCAAGGAGCAGCTGCGCTATTCGGTCAGCGCGCCGCAGCTCAAGGCCAGCGAAAGCCACCCGGCGCAGCGCAGCTTTGCCAAGGCCGACTACATTGCCGCCGTCGAGCAGGCCAAGGAAATGATTGCTGCGGGCGACTTCATGCAGGTGCAGGTCGGCCAGCGCATCCACAAGCGCTACACGCAAAGCCCGCTGAGCCTGTACCGCGCGCTGCGCTCGCTCAACCCCAGCCCCTACATGTACTACTACCACTTCGGGGATTTCCACGTGGTGGGGGCGAGCCCGGAAATCCTGGTGCGCCAGGAAAAGACGCCCGAGGGCCAGAAGATCACCATCCGCCCGCTGGCCGGCACGCGCCCGCGCGGCGCCACGCCCGAGGCCGACAAGGCGATCGAAGTCGAGCTGATCAACGACCCCAAGGAGCGCGCCGAGCATGTGATGCTGATCGACCTGGCACGCAACGACATCGGCCGCATCGCGCGCACCGGCAGCGTCAAGGTGACCGAGGCGTTCTCGGTCGAGCGCTACAGCCATGTGATGCACATCGTGAGCAATGTCGAAGGCCTGCTCAATGACGGCATGACCAGCATGGACGTGCTCAAGGCAACCTTCCCCGCGGGCACGCTCACGGGCGCACCGAAGGTGCATGCGATGGAAGTCATCGACCAGCTCGAGCCGGTCAAGCGCGGCATCTATGGCGGCGCCTGCGGCTACCTGAGCTTTGCCGGCGACATGGACGTGGCCATTGCCATTCGCACCGGCGTGATCAAGGACGGCGTGCTCTACGTGCAGGCCGCGGCCGGCGTCGTCGCTGACTCGATACCCGAGATGGAATGGCGTGAAACCGAACACAAGGCGCGCGCGCTGCTGCGCGCCGCGGAACTGGTAGAGGAAGGACTGGAATGAGCCGCGCAATCGACAAGGTGCCGCACTGCACCACCATGCTGGAAGTGCGTCAGGGCGTGGACGCCCTCGACGACCTCCTGGTGCCGCTGCTGGTGGCCCGCAGCGGCTTCATGACCCAGGCGGCGCGCGTGAAGAACGACGCGCAGCTGGTGCGCGACGAAGCGCGTATCCAGGCCGTCGTGGACCGCGTGCGCGAGCGTGCCGTGGCCGAGGGGGGCGATCCGGCCCTGCTCGAGCAGATGTACCGCGGCATGATGGAGCTGTTCATCGCCTACGAACACCAGGAACTGGCGCGCCAGCGCGCCGCGGGCCTCGCGCCCGAGACCGACCAGGAGTGATGCCATGAAACTCCTGATGATCGACAATTACGACAGCTTCACCTACAACATCGTGCAGTACTTCGGCGAGCTCGGTGCCGAGGTCAGCGTGGTGCGCAACGACGAGATCACGCTCGAGGAACTGGCCGCGCGCATGCAGGCCGAGGGCATCGAGCGGCTCGTGGTCTCGCCCGGCCCCTGCTCGCCGGCCGAAGCCGGCATCTCGGTCGAGGCGATTCGCCACTTCGCGGGCCAGCTGCCGATCCTCGGCGTGTGCCTGGGCCACCAGAGCATCGGCGCGGCATTCGGCGGGCGCATCGTGCGCGCGCGCCAGCAGATGCACGGCAAGACCAGCGTGATCACCACCACGCAGTCAGGCGTGTTTGCCGAGCTGCCGGCACAGTTCACCGTCAACCGTTACCACTCGCTGGTCATCGAGCAGGCCAGCCTGCCCGAGGTGCTCGAAGTCACCGCGACCAGCGAAGACGGCGAGATCCAGGGCGTGCGCCACCGCGAGCTCGCCATCCAGGGCGTGCAATTCCACCCCGAAAGCATCCTCACCGAGCACGGCCACGCGATGCTGCGCAATTTCCTGGAACAGAAGGCTTGAGACCCCCGGCATGAAACACATCACCCCCCAGGAAGCGCTGCAGCGCACCATCGAGCACCGCGAAATCTTCCATGACGAGATGCTGCACCTGATGCGCATGATCATGGGCGGCGAAATGTCGCCGCTGATGACCGCCGCCATCCTCACCGGCCTGCGCGTGAAGAAGGAAACCATCGGCGAGATCACGGCCGCGGCGCAGGTCATGCGCGAGTTCTCGCTGCGCGTGCAGGTGGCCGACACCACCCATCTGGTGGACATCGTCGGCACCGGTGGCGACGGTGCCAACACCTTCAACATCTCGACCTGCTCGATGTTCGTCATTGCCGCGGCGGGCGGCAAGGTCAGCAAGCATGGCGGGCGCAGCGTCTCGAGCAAGAGCGGCAGCGCGGATGCGATGGAGGCGCTGGGCGTCAACCTGAACCTGTCGGCCGAAGCCATTGCCGAGTGCATCGCCGAAGTCGGTATCGGCTTCATGTTCGCGCCCAACCACCACCCGGCCATGAAGAACGTCGCTGCGGTGCGCAAGGAGCTTGGCGTGCGCACGCTGTTCAATATCCTCGGCCCGCTTACCAACCCGGCAAGCGCGCCCAATATCCTGATGGGCGTGTTCCATGAGGACCTGGTCGGCATCCAGGTGCGCGCGCTGCAGCGCCTGGGCGCCGAGCATGCGCTGGTGGTCTACGGCCGCGACGGGCTCGACGAGATCAGCCTGGGCGCGAGCACGCTGGTCGGCGAGTTGCGCGATGGCGCGGTGCATGAATACGAAGTCCACCCCGAGGACTTCGGCCTGCAGATGGCCAGCACGCGCTCGCTGCGCGTGAGCAACCCCGAAGAATCCCAGGCCATGCTGCGCGAAGTGCTGCAGGGCGCCAAAGGCCCGGCGCGCGACATCGTCTGCCTGAACGCTGGCGCGGCGCTGTATGCCGCCAACGTTGTGCCGGGCATTGCCGAGGGCCTGGCGCGCGCGCAGCAGGTGATCGACAGCGGCGCGGCGCTGGCCAAGCTGCAGCAGCTGGTGGCCAAGTCGCAGGCGCTGTCGAGCCTGCACGCCGTTTGAATTTGCTAAATACCGAAAGCTTCCCATGTCCGACATCCTCAACAAGATCGTGGCGGTCAAGCGCGAAGAACTCGCCGCCGCCCAGAAGAAAATGCCGCTGGCCGAGATGCGCCGCGATGCCGAAAGTCGCGTGCTCACGCGCGACTTCGAAGGCGCGCTGCGCGCAAAGATAGCCAAGGGGCAGGCCGCCGTCATTGCCGAGGTCAAGAAGGCCAGCCCCTCCAAGGGCGTGATCCGCGCCGATTTCATTCCCGCCGACATCGCGCAGAGCTATGCCGAGGGCGACGGAAAAGTGAGCGCCGCCTGCCTGTCCGTGCTGACGGACAAGCAGTTCTTCCAGGGCAGCGTCGACTACTTCAAGCAGGCGCGCGCCAGCTGCCTGCTGCCGGTGCTGCGCAAGGATTTCCTGATCGACCCGTATCAGGTCTACGAGTCGCGCGCGATGGGCGCCGATTGCGTGCTGCTGATCGCCGCCTGCCTGGATGATGCGCAGATGGCCGAGATGGAAGCCGTGGCGCACAGCCTCGACATGGCGGTGCTGGTCGAAGTGCA
>JBEVDH010000211.1:0-7596 GCA_040514115.1 Comamonas sp.
CCGATCATCCAGCACCAGGCCGTGGGTTTTAGGCTGGCCGAATGCGCGACGCAGCTCGAGGCGGCGCGGCAGCTGATCTGGCATGCGGCCAGCCTGCGCGACGCGGGCCGGCCCTGCCTGCAGGAGGCGGCCATGGCCAAGCTGTTTGCCAGCGAGATGGCCGAGCGCGTGTGCAGCGCTGCCATCCAGACCCTGGGCGGCTATGGCGTGGTCAGCGACTTTCCGGTCGAGCGCATCTACCGCGACGTGCGGGTGTGCCAGATCTACGAAGGCACGAGCGACATCCAGAAAATCATCATCCAGCGCGCGCTGGCCTGAGGCCGATCAACGCTTGCGCGGGCGCAGAACGACGGTGATGTGGCCATCGGTCTCGAGCGTTGCGCGCTCGACTTCGTGCAGGTGCAGGCAGCCGCTGGCGCGCAGCGCGGCGTCCAGGTCGTCGCGCGTGATCAGCTCATGGTGCATCAGCGGGGTGTTGAGTTGCCCCTTGTCAATCAGCACCTGGGCCTGGCCGTCGATGAAACGCGACAGCCGCGGAAAGTAGTAGCCCAGCCGCGACAGCAGCATGTGGCACACCAGCAGCGTGGTCGCAAGAATCAGCCCGCCGACCAGCGAGTTGTCGCCAGCGTTCATCGCGTTCTGCACGGCATTCGACAGGATCAGCAGCAGGACCAGGTCGAACGGCGCGTACTGCGCGGTCTGGCGCTTGCCGGTCAGGCGCAGGAAGACCAGCAGGAACAGATAGACGATCACTCCCCGGAAGATGAATTCCCACCACGGTACCGATAGCTCCAACATGTCGCGCTCCTAGGGTTGACGTGGACCACTGTGGCGGGTGGTGCGCGGCTTGTCCAGAGCGCAGTGGCGCCGGGGTGCTGCCGGCAGAGGCAAAATGGCGGTGGACGCAGCCAGCGCCGCAAGGTCTGGCGCCTGCTTTTTTTTCAAGGAATCCCCCCATGCACACGTCAGCCTCCAGTATTTCCTGCATGACGCACCTCCAGTGCCAGTGCCGGCGCTGGGACGGTGGCGCCATCGGCGCGCTGCTGCAAAAATTCTTCGGGGCGCGCTGATGGCGCTGGCTTGTCCCTGCGGGCGGCGCGACGGCAAGGGGCGCGCGCTGCCCTATGCCGCCTGCTGCGAACGTTACGTCGCGCATTTCAGTACCACGCCCGCGCCCGATGCCGAGCATCTGATGCGTTCGCGCTATAGCGCTTTCGTGCTGGAGGATGTGGCTTATCTGCAGGCTACCTGGCATGCCGATAGGCGCCCGGCGGCGCTGGAGTTCGAGCCGGGGGTGCGCTGGCTGGGGTTGGGGGTGAAGGATTTCCAGGTCACCGGCGAGAACGCTGCCGAAGTCGAGTTTGTGGCGCGCTACAAGGTGGCGGGGCGGGCTGTGCGCTTGCATGAGCGCAGCCGGTTTGTGCGGGAGGGGGGGAGGTGGTTTTATGTCGACGGCGACCAGTTCTGAGAATGTGGCGGGTCGACTTGGTTCATTGCTATAGGGCAGGACGTTCATCCTTCGATCCTTCGACAGGCTCAGGATCAGGACGAACGGTTGGGCCCAGCTCGGGGCATACGGTAAACCCCGTTCGTGGTGAGCTTGTCGAACCATGAACGTCCTGCCCTCAAGTCAAGTCACGCGGTTTTGATAACGCCTGCTCAGAGCGAAACGGGTTCACTGCCGTTCGCTCTCATTTTTTGAATCCACGGAGAAAGCCGGCAACCCACCGGCACAAGCAATGCAATTTGAAGCGATCCTGTTTGACTGCGACGGCGTGCTCGTCGACAGCGAGGCCATTACCAATACGGTGCTGTGCGCCCTGCTCAACGAGTCGGGGTGGCCGATTTCGGCCGAGGAGTGCATGCGGATCTTCATTGGCCGCACGGTACGCAGCGAGACCGCGCGCATCGAGGCAGCGACCGGGCGGGCGCTGACCGATGAGTGGATGGCGGCGTTCTATGCGCGGCGCAACGACCAGCTGCGCGCGCAGCTGGTGGCCATCGACGGAGCGCTGGACGCGGTGAAGGCTGCGCATGGGCTGCTGCAGGGGCGCATTGCGGTGGCCTCGGGCGCGGACCGCTTCAAGGTCGAGATGCAGCTGACGCAGGTCGGCATGGCGCCGTATTTCACGGGCCGGGTGTTCAGCGGCCACGAGACGCCACGCTCCAAGCCCTTTCCCGATGTGTATCTGGCGGCCGCGGCGGCGCTGGGCGTGGCGCCCGAGCGCTGTCTGGTGATCGAGGACTCGGTGCCGGGCATCGAGGCGGGACTGGCGGCTGGGGCCACGGTCTGGGGCTACTGCCCTGATCCCGTGCTGCATGCGACGCCGCAGATGCTGCTGGATGCGGGCGTGGCGCGTGTCATGCGTTCAATGGCCGAATTGCCGGCGCTGCTCCGCGCCTGAGCCGCAGCCCGTCAGGGCCGTATCAGCGGCGAGGGTGTCGTCGGCACCCCCTGGGCCAGCGCCGCGCCGTGCTGCGCCGCCAATGCGCGCACAAAGGCGGGCCGGGCCTGCAGCCGCTGCCAGTAGGCGCGGGTGGCCGGCCCCCAATGGAGCGCGAGCTCGAGATGCTCGGCCAGCATCAGCGCATAGCCCACGGCCACATCGGCGGCCGTGCAGCGCCCGGCGCAAAGCCATTCCTGCTGTTCAAGCGCTGTCTCCACGGCGCGCAGCCGCGCGAGGAACCAGCGCGCATAGTCCTGCGCGACCTGGGGCTGCAGGCGCCCCGGCGGCTCGAAATGGGTGTAGCGCAGCACCAGCGTCTGGGGGAAAGTCAGCGTGGCGTCGCTCATGTGCAGCCAGTTGAGGTAGGCCGCGAAGTCGCTCTCGTGCGCGGCCACCGCCAGCCCCGCCTCGGGGTGGCGCGCAGCCAGGTATTCGCAGATCGCGGCCGATTCGGTCAGCCGCGCCGCGCCATGCCGCAGCAGCGGCACCGTGCCCAGCGGATTGAGCGCGAGATAGCTGCGGGCGAGCGCGCGCGGCGGAAATGGCAGCATCAGCAGCGTGTAGGGCTGCTGCAGCTCTTCAAGCATCCAGAGCGCCCGGAACGAGCGCGCACTGACGCAGTGGTGAAGCTGGTAGGGGGCAGAGGTGTCGGGCATGCGAGCAGTCTAGGAAACGCCGGGGCACACAGGGCGCCGCAAAGGGTGCGGATTGCGCCAGCCCGCTCACTCCGGCAGCGCGTTGCTGCGCCGGCGGTACTGCGCGGGCGTGTCGCCGGTCCATTGGCGAAACGCCCGCATGAAGCTTTTCTCGCTGGCAAAGCCGCAGGCCAGCGCCACGCGCTTGATCGGCTGCTGCGTGCGGTGCAGCAGCGCCAGCGCGCGCTCGCGCCGCACCAGGTCCTTGAGGGCCTGCAGCGAGGTGCCTTCGTCCTTGAGCTGGCGGTGCAGGCTGCGCGCCGACAGGTGCAACTGCCCGGCCAGCGTGATGGCGGTGTGCAGCGATTGCGCATCGGCAATGAGCAGCCGGCGCACGCGCTGCTGCAGCAGCCGGTCGCGGCGGTAGGGGCGCACGGTGAGCGGCAGCGCGCGCTGGAGCATCTGTTGCAGCGCGGCTTCGTCGCGCGCGAGCGGCAGCGCGAGACACCGCGCGTCGAAGCGCAGATGCGCGCGGTCGGCGCCAAAACGCACCCCCGCGGGCGCGGCGACGGGAAACAGCACCGGGTAGGCCTCGACATGCGCGGGTGGCGCAAAGGGAAAGCCGGCTTCGAGCAGCGGCAGGCGGGCATCGATCATCCAGCTGGCCAGGCCGTGGATATTGCGCAGCACCGAGACCAGGCAGAACTCGCGCATCGCGCCGAGCGGGCGCTGCTCGGTGATCGACAGCTGCGCGGTGTCGCCCTGGACCTGCAGTTCGAGCGCGATGTCGTCGGTGAGAAGCCCATGGTGGCGGCACCAGCGCGCGAGCGCCAGGCCCAGCGTGGCGCTGCTGATCGAGGCGCGCGCCAGCATGCCGTAGCTGCCCCAGGGCAGGCGCCGGCCGAACCAGCCCAGCGCTTCGTCATCGAGCTCGCGCATCGCGGCGTCCGACAGCGCCTCCATCTGCATCGCGGTGATGCGCGCGCTGTCGAGGGCCACACGCTCTGGCGCGATTTGTGCCTTTTGCAGCGCAGCATCGGGTGACAGGCCACGGCGCGCGTAAGCCTGCACGATCGCCTGCACGAAGGCCATCGGCGTCAGCGCGGGATGGCCTTCGGCGGCATGCGCGGCCAGGGGCTGGGGCGGGCGGACAAGAGCGGGTGTGGACATGGTGCTGGCAATTATTGCAACCTTTGTGGCCTGATTGGCGCAGGGCGCACCCGTATGCTGGCAATCATGCTCCGCCTGCCCACCGTTGCCTCCCGCTCAATGCGCGGAATGTCCTGCGACCGCTTCGTCGGCCAGCGGCAGCCCGGCCGCACGCCGCGCGACGGCCAGCCGCTTGCGCAGCGCGACTTCGGACAGGTCGATCTCGCTGACCAGGCTGCGCAGCGACTGGTCGTTGATGCGGTGCGCCTGGCGCTCGGCATACAGCACCTCGCGCTCGCGCTGCAGGCAGTGGATGCGCATGTCCAGCTCCATCACGTAACGCAGCTTGCGCTGCTGCAGCAGCTCGGCCGATTCATTGGGCCCATCGCCCGGCGAGGCCGAGCTGCTTCTGTCGTCCAGCAGATGCAGCCGGTTGCGGTATTCCTGCGTCAGCCGGCCCGCCACTTCCTGGCGCTGGGTCAGCCAGTCGGTGCCGTTGAGCGCGGCCTGTTCCTCGGTGAGCACCATGCTGGACAGGGCGGCCTGGCTCGCGGCAATGCGCGCCAGACGTTCCTCGCGCACGGTTTCGGGCTCGGGGGCCGGCGGCATGTGGCGCAGGATCCAGGGCAGCGCGACGCTCGCCAGCACCAGCGTGAACAGGATGGTGCCCGTGGCCAGGAAGATCAGCAGGTCGCGCGCGGGAAAGGGCTGGCCGTTATGCAGCAGCAGCGGCACCGACAGCGCGCCGGCCAGCGTCACCGCGCCGCGGATGCCGGCCACGGTGGTGGCAAGTATCAGCAGGCGCGACGGCTTTTCGGCCATCTTGCCCAGGCGGTGGGCCTGGCGCAGGCTGCGCTGCACGCCCAGCACCAGCCAGCCCCAGCGCATCAGCAGCAGCGCGCTCGAGATCACGACCACGTAGCCGACCAGCACCCACCACTCGTCGCCGGCGGCAAACAGCGTGGCGCCGATGATCGATGGCAGCTGCAGACCCAGCAGCAGGAAGATCGCGCCGTTGAACGCGGCTTCGACCATCGACCAGGTGGCGTTGCTCTGCATGCGCTCGGTGATGAAGTTGCCGCGGTCCAGATCGGCGAAGTTGGTGGCAACGCCCGCGGCCACGGCCGCCAGGATGCCCGACACACCGATCTGCTCGCCGACGATATAGGCCGCGAACGGCAGCAGCAGCAGCAGCAGCACCATCTGCGTGGCGGCAACGTCGCCCAGGCGGCGCGTGATGACGCTGCGCGCATAGCTGAAGCCCCAGCCCAGCGCCGTGCCCACGGCCAGGCCGCCCACCGCCATCCAGGTGAAGTCCTTGGCGACCTCGCCCCAGGAGAAAAAGCCGGTCAGCGTCGCGGCCACGGCGAATTTGAGCGCCACCAGGCCCGAAGCATCGTTGAGCAGCGACTCGCCCTCGAGCACATGCATGGTTTTCTCCGGCATGCCCAGGTTGCGCGTGATGGCCGAGACGGCCACGGCATCGGTGGGCGAGATCACGGCGGCCAGCGCGAAGGCCACCGTCAGCGGCATTGCGGGAATCATCCAGTGGATGAGATAGCCCAGACCGAGTACGGTAAACAGCACCAAGACCAGCGCCAGCTTCAAAATGGGCTTGTAGAGCGCGAAGAACTCGCGTTTTGGAATGCGCGCGCCGTCAGAGAAGAGCAGCGGCGGAATGAACAGCAGCAGGAACAGCTCGGGGTCGAAGGCGATGTGCAGGCCTTTTTGCGGCCAGGCAATCAGGGCGCCGAGCGCAATTTGAATCAGGGGCAGCGGAATGGCGCGGACATACCGGGCGGCAATGCCGGTCAGTGCGCCGAGCATCAGTACTACCAGGACGGTTTCAACAGTGTGCATCCGGGCATTGTCCCCAGGGGGCCGCGGCGCAGGCCGTTGAATGGTCATAGAAACCCCGTCTGCCGCTAGGGCAAGCCGGGCAACAACGCAACAAGAGACAGGGCAAGACATGGGCATTCTCGAATCTCGACTCAACTCCCGCTCGGCGGACTTCCAGGCCAACGCGGCCGCGATGCACACCGTGGTGCAGGACCTGCGCCTCCAGGTGGACAAGGTGCTGCAAGGCGGCGGCGAGGCGCCGCGCGCCAAGCATCTGGCACGCGGCAAGCTGCTACCGCGCGACCGCGTGCAGCAGCTGCTCGATCCGGGCACGCCCTTTCTCGAGCTCGCGCCGCTGGCCGCGCTGAACATGTACGACAACGCGGCGCCGGGCGCGGGGCTGATCGCGGGCATCGGCCGGGTCAGCGGCGTGGACTGCATGATCGTGTGCAACGACGCGACCGTGAAGGGCGGCACCTATTACCCGATCACGGTGAAGAAGCACCTGCGCGCGCAGGAGATCGCCGGGCAGAACCGGCTGCCTTGCATCTATCTGGTCGACTCGGGCGGCGCCAACCTGCCCAACCAGGACGATGTGTTTCCCGATCGCGACCACTTTGGCCGCATCTTCTACAACCAGGCGAACCTCAGCGCCCAGGGCATCGCGCAGATCGCGGTGGTCATGGGTTCCTGCACGGCCGGCGGCGCCTATGTTCCGGCGATGAGCGACGAGTCGATCATCGTCAAGGAGCAGGGCACGATCTTTCTGGGCGGCCCGCCCCTGGTGAAGGCGGCCACGGGTGAAGTGGTCAGCGCCGAGGACCTGGGCGGCGGCGACGTGCATACCCGGCTCTCGGGCGTGGTCGACCACCTCGCGCAGAACGACCTGCACGCGCTGGCGCTGGCGCGCACCGCGGTCTCGCATCTGAACCGCAGCAAGCAGCCGAATGCCGCGGATGCGGCACCCATCGCGCCGCGCTTTGCGGCCGAGGAGCTCTACGGCGTGATCCCGGCCGACACGCGCAAGCCCTTCGACGTGCGCGAGATCATCGCGCGCATCGTCGATGACAGCCAGTTCGACGAGTTCAAGGCGCGCTTTGGCAGCACGCTGGTCTGCGGCTTCGCGCGCATCGAGGGCATGCAGGTCGGCATCATCGCCAACAACGGCATCCTGTTCAGCGAGTCGGCCGTCAAGGGCGCGCATTTCATCGAGCTGTGCTGCCAGCGCAAGATCCCGCTGGTGTTCCTGCAGAACATCACCGGCTTCATGGTCGGGCGCAAGTACGAGAACGAAGGCATCGCGCGCCACGGCGCCAAGCTCGTGACGGCGGTGGCCACGGCGGCCGTACCCAAGTTCACGATCATCATCGGCGGCAGCTTCGGCGCCGGCAACTACGGCATGTGCGGGCGCGCGTTCTCTCCGCGCTTCCTGTGGATGTGGCCCAACGCGCGCATTTCGGTCATGGGCGGCGAGCAGGCCGCGAGCGTGCTGGCGACCGTCAAGCGCGACGGCATCGAGGGCCGCG
>JBEVDH010000218.1:0-3953 GCA_040514115.1 Comamonas sp.
GGGCACGCGCCTTGAGCTTCTCGCGCAGGGACTTGGCGAGATCGCTCATTTGTTCAAAGTCGCTCGCACCGCGCTGGTGTATCCAGCGAAACAGCTGCGTCGCCCTGAAACGCTTCTCCCCGAGCTGTTCGCAGTAGGCGCACAGTCCGTCGAGATCGAATTCTAGAAGATTGGTGGTAGTCATATCGGCATGCAGGTCCACGCCGGCCGCCAGGCGCCGCCGGCAAAAGGCCCGAGGGCCTTTTCGCCGTGCGGCGTCCACGCGATCAACGCGAGTAGATGTTCAGGCCGGGGAAGAAGAAAGCAACTTCCACTGCCGCGGTTTCGGCAGCATCCGAGCCATGCACTGCATTGGCATCGATGCTGTCGGCGAAGTCGGCGCGGATCGTGCCGGCTTCAGCCTTCTTCGGGTCGGTAGCGCCCATCAGTTCGCGGTTCGTCAGAATCGCGTTCTCACCTTCCAGGGCCGTGATCATCACGGGACCGGAGATCATGAAGTCGACCAGGTCCTTGAAGAAAGGACGTGCGCTGTGCACGGCGTAGAACTGTTCTGCTTCGTTGCGCGACAGGTGTGCCATGCGGGCAGCGACGACCTTCAGGCCAGCGCCTTCGAAGCGGGCGTAGATCTGGCCGATGACGTTCTTGGCAACTGCGTCGGGCTTGATGATGGAGAGGGTGCGTTCGATAGCCATTTGATTTTCCTTGAGAGATTGAAAGATTTTTGCTCGTGAGAACAAAACCCCCCATTCTAGCGATCTCGCGCATACACCTGAGTCTCCACCGGGGACTGCCAGCCCCCTCGTTCAGCGGCGCCCGCGCCGTTGGGCCGTGGCGCGCTTGGTTTCCTTGCGCGCCCGGGACAGGCTGTCCTCGCCGATATAGCCAGGCGTGGTCTTGAGCGGATCGGCCTGGACCTCGCTGGCTTGCGTGGGCTTGCGCGCGCCGGCGCGCGGCGCCGCGCTGCGGGCGGCAAAGATGCCGCCTCCCTTGCGCGCCGGTGCAGGCGGGCGGCCGGCGCCGCGCGTGGCCGGACGGGCGGCGCGCGGCGCGCGCTCTTCGCCTTCGCCGTCTTGGGTCTCGGCCGGGATGCGGGCCGCCTGGCGCAGTGCCTGGATGTCCTTCTCGTCGAGCTCCATGAACGCGCCGCGCTTGAGGCCGCGCGGCAGCAGCATCGCGCCGTAGCGGATGCGGATCAGCCGGCTCACGGCGTGGCCCACGGCCTCGAACATGCGCCGCACTTCGCGGTTGCGGCCTTCGGAGATCGTCACGCGGTACCAGCAGTTCGCGCCTTCGCCGCCGCCGTCTTCGATCGAGCCGAACGAGGCTTCGCCGTCTTCGAGCTTGACGCCGTCGAGCAAGCGCTGCTTTTCTTCCTTGTTGAGCGCGCCGAGCACGCGCACCGCGTACTCGCGCTCCAGACCGAAGCGCGGGTGCATCAGGTTGTTGGCCAGGTCACCGGAGTTGGTGAACAGCAGCAGGCCTTCGGTGTTCAGATCGAGCCGGCCAATGGACTGCCACTTGCCCTGGTGCAGGCGCGGCAGGCGGCGAAACACCGTCGGGCGGTTTTGCGGGTCGTCATGGCTGACCACTTCTCCGGCCGGCTTGTGATAAGCCAGCACGCGCGCTTCGGGGCCCTCAACGCGAAAGCGGATCACCCGGTCGTTGACCTTGATCTGGTCGCCCAGCTGCACGCGCTGGCCCACATGGGCCGGCTCGTTGTTGACCAGGATCTTGCCTTCGAGGATCAGCTTTTCCATCTCCAGGCGCGAGCCCATGCCGGCCTGGGCCAGCACCTTGTGCAGCTTGGGCGAGTCGGCCTGGGGCGTCAGCACGCGCTTGGAATCCACCTCGGGCTGCAGTTCCTGGGCATCGAGCTCCCCGGCGACCACATCGGCGAAATCGAAGCCCTCGACGGGCGCGACCGGGCGTGGCACGGCCGTCGCACGGCGCGGGCCCTTGCCGAAGGCACCCTTGACCTGCTCCGGGCGTGGGCGCGGCTGGGGGCGCGGGCGCCGCGCGGGACGCTCTGGTTGGCTCGCATCCGCATCGGGCACCGGGTTGGGGTTGCCGTCTTTATCCGCCGTCGAATCATTCATATTTTTTCCTGTGTCGCATCACGCGAGACTTGTTCATTCAAACCTGGGGCAACAGCGAAGCCTGCCCGCCCGGGCCCGTGGCGCCCTGCGCCACTGCCGTCTGCGGCGCATCACCGCCGTCTGGTTTCCCTGCGGCCACTGCCGCTTCCTCTGCCGCCGCATCCGCCTCCAGGGCCTTGAAAAGGTCCTGCTGCGGCACGCCGGCCTGCATCGCGGGCAACTGGTCCAGGGATTGCAAGCCCAGGTCGTCCAGAAACTGCCGCGTCGTCGCCAGCAATGCCGGCCGGCCCACCGTTTCGCGGTGGCCGATGACCTCGACCCATCCGCGGTCCTCGAACTGCTTGATCAGCAGGCTGTTCACGGTGACACCGCGGATGTCCTCGATGTCGCCGCGCGTGACCGGCTGCTTGTAGGCAATGATGGCCAGCGTTTCGAGCGCCGCGCGGGTGTAGCGCGGGGGCTTTTCCGGATGCAGGCGATCGAGGTAGATACGCATCTCCGGGCGGCTTTGAAAGCGCCAGCCCGAAGCCACCTGCACCAACTCCACGCCGCGCAACGCCCAGTCGTCCTGCAGCTCCAGCAGCAGGCCCTTGACAGTGTCGGTTCCAAGTGCATCGTCAAAAAGCGCCCGCAGGTCTCGCACGGAGACCGGGACAAGCGCGCATATCAGAGCAGTTTCCAGAACCCGTTTGGCATCGACCGTATTCATCGTGCAGCGACCCGGGGTAACGCGCCGCCGGTGGCGGGGCTTGGGAGACAAGGCAAAAACGCGGATGCGTCAGCAGGTGTTCGGGCATGACGCTTGCGCGGCGCAGGCCGGAACCAGGGGCGGATTGTAGCCCAGGACCTGCTTTTCGCTTAAGCCGCCGGCGCTAATCCCCAGGAATCGCAGGCTGCCTGCATGTCCGCAGGCATGGGTGCATGGAACTCCAGCGACTTGCCGGTCATCGGATGCACGAAGGCCAGGCGGAAGGCGTGCAGGGCCTGGCGCTGCATTCCCACGGCCGGGTGGCCGCCATAGGTGCTGTCTGCTACCAGAGGATGGCCAATGGAGGCCATATGCACGCGGATCTGGTGGGTGCGGCCGGTGTGCAGCGTGCAGTGTACGAGCGCGCCCTCCGGGCAACCCGACAGCAGCGCGAAATCGGTCTGCGCGGTCTTGCCGGCATTGAGCCCCAGATCCACCACGGCCATTTTCAGCCGGTTGCGCGGGTCGCGCCCGATCGGGCGGTTGACCGAGCAGGTGCGCGCGCCCAGCCAGGGCTTGTGCGCGAGCGCCAGATACTGGCGGCTCACGTCGCGCGCGGCAATCAGCGCCACCAGCGCATCCATGGTCAGGCGGTCGCGTGCGACCACCATCAGGCCGCTGGTGTCCTTGTCGAGGCGGTGCACAATGCCCGCGCGCGGCACCACGGCCACCTTCGGGTCACGCGCCAGCAGCGCGTTGAGCAGCGTGCCGCTCCAGTTGCCGGGCGCGGGATGCACCACCATGCCCGGGGCCTTGTTGACGATCAGCAGATGCTCATCTTCGTAGACCACGTCCAGGGGCAAGGCCTCGGGCTGGAAGGCCTGGCTTTGCAGCGTGGGGCGCATCTCGACGCGCAGCTGGTCGCCGGCCTTGACCTTGAGCGCGGCTTTTTCCACCACCCGCTGGTTCAATTGCACTGCGCCCAGCGCCAGCAGTTGCTGCAGATAGCTGCGCGAAAACTCGGGCACCAGCACGCACAGCGCGCGGTCGAGCCGCGTGCCGTGCTGTTCTATGCCCACGGGGGCCTGGCGCGTCTCGAGAACTTCTTCTTCAAGCGCGCCCGCGTCCTCGCTGAGGGACGGGTCCGGCTCGAGAGAAAGAGGGTTCAT
>JBEVDH010000241.1:0-16828 GCA_040514115.1 Comamonas sp.
CGGCCGGCCTGTCGGCACGCAAGGTCGATTACCTGGTCGATCTGGCCGTGCATTTCACCGAGGGCCGGCTGCACACCGATCAGTGGGCGTCGATGGACGACGAAGCCATCATTGCCGAGCTGATGGCCATCCGTGGCGTGGGCCGCTGGACGGCCGAGATGTTCCTGATCTTCTACCTCATGCGGCCCAATGTATTGCCCCTTGACGACGCGGGGTTGATCAACGGGATCAGCCAGAACTATTTCTCGGGCGACCCCGTCAGCCGCAGCGATGCGCGCGAGGTGGCGGAGGCCTGGAAGCCCTGGTGCAGCGTTGCGACTTGGTATATTTGGCGATCGCTCGACCCGCAGCCCGTGGCTTATTGATACACCCTAGGCCCTCAGCCCAAGGCCGGGACAAGGAGAGAAAAAAATGGCGAAAAAGAATTTTCTGGATTTCGAGCATCCGATTGCCGAGCTCGAATCGAAGATCGAGGAACTGCGCTACGTGCAGACCGAAAGCGCAGTCGACATCTCGGAAGAGATCGACCAGCTCAGCAAGAAGAGCCTGCAGCTCACGCGCGATATCTACAGCGATCTGACGCCCTGGCAGATCACCAAGATCGCGCGCCACATTGAGCGGCCCTATACGCTTGACTATGTGCGCGAGATCTTCACCGATTTCGTGGAAATGCATGGCGACCGCCACTTCTCCGACGACCAGTCGATCGTCGGCGGCCTGGCGCGCTTCAACGGCCAGCCCTGCATGATCATCGGCCACCAGAAGGGCCGCGACACCAAGGAGCGCACGGTGCGCAACTTCGGCATGACGCGCCCCGAAGGCTACCGCAAGGCCCTGCGCCTGCTGAAGACCGCCGAGAAGTTCAAGCTGCCGGTGTTCACCTTTGTCGACACGCCCGGCGCCTACCCCGGCATCGACGCCGAGGAGCGCAGCCAGTCCGAAGCCATCGGCCGCAACATCTTCGAGATGGCGCAGCTGCAGACCCCGATCATCTCCACCGTCATCGGTGAAGGCGGCTCGGGCGGGGCGCTCGCGATCAGCGTGGCCGACCAGGTGCTGATGCTGCAATACTCGGTCTACTCGGTGATCAGTCCCGAAGGCTGCGCCTCGATTCTGTGGAAGACCGGCGACAAGGCGCCTGAAGCCGCCGCCGCCATGGGCATCACGGCGCTGCGCCTCAAGGCCCTGGGCCTGATCGACAAGATCGTCAGCGAGCCCGTGGGCGGCGCGCACCGCGATCCCAAGCAGATGGCGACTTTCCTCAAGCGCGCGCTGGGCGATGCCTACCGCCAGCTCGCCGACCTGAGCCCGCGCGAGCTGCAGGACCGCCGCTACGACCGTTTGCAAAGCTATGGTCGTTATTCGGATACGAAGGCCGAGAATCGCTGAACCCGAGTCCGCTGCTCCTGAGCCCTGAGCCTGCCGAAGGGGCGCAGGGACGAAGGATGTACGGTCTTCCAATCCGTTCGTCCTGAGCCTGCCTGGGCGGCCCCGTCGAAGGATGGACGGTCTCCAATGCGGGCAAATCCAGCACACACGGCTCCTCAGGGAGCCGTTGCCATTGGCGATCCACACAAAGGGCCCCCATGACCCAGTCCTTCGATGCCGCAATCACCGCCTTCGCGCCCCCCCTGCCGCTGGCCGTGGCCCTGAGCGGCGGTGCCGACTCCACGGCGCTGCTGCTGGCCTGCGCCCGGCGCTGGCCCGGGCAGGTGCATGCGATCCATGTGCACCATGGGCTGCAGGCTGCGGCCGATGGCTTCCAGACGCATTGCGAGGCGCTGTGCGCCCGCCTGCAGGTGCCGCTCGCCGTGTGCCGCGTCGACGCCCGCCATGCGCCCGGCCAGAGCCCAGAGGACGCCGCGCGCCAAAGCCGCTATGGCGCGCTGGCCGAGGCCGCACTGCACGCCTGGCCCGGCCGCCCGATGGCCGCCGTCGCGCTGGCCCAGCACGCTGACGACCAGGTCGAGACCCTGCTGCTGGCGCTGTCGCGCGGCGCGGGCGTGGCGGGCCTGGCGGCCATGCCGGCGCAGTGGCAGCGGCTGGGGCTGACCTGGCTGCGCCCGCTGCTCCAGGTCGAGGGCGCGGCGCTGCGGGCCTGGCTCGTGGCCCATCAGCAGGACTGGATCGAGGACCCGAGCAATGGCGATGCACGTTTCACGCGCAACCGCATCCGCGCGCAACTGCTGCCTGCGCTGCAGGCGGCCTTTCCGCAATTTCGCGAAACCTTCGCGCGCAGCAGCCGGCACTGCGCCCAGGCCGCCGAACTGTTGCAGGAAGTCGCACAGGCTGATCTGGCGGCGGTGGGCAATCCACCGCGCATTGCCGCGCTGCAGGCGCTCAGCGGTGCGCGCCAGGCCAATGTGCTGCGCCACTGGCTGCGCGTGGCACATGCCACCACCCCGGCCGCGGCCCAGCTCGACGAGCTGCTGCGCCAGGTGGCCGCCTGCACCACACGCGGCCACCAGATCCGGCTCAAACTGGGTCGAGGGTTTGTGGTGAGAGCAGGGGCGCTGCTCGGTTGGTACAATCCCTGAGTTTTGGTCTACTTTTGTACGAAAACCGCTGGCGCACCAAAACGCTCCTTTTCCTTGCGCCATGTCCGAAGTTTCGTCACCTTGATATCCAATGGCACTGATCGTTCATAAATACGGCGGCACGTCGATGGGCTCCCCGGAGCGCATCCGCAATGTCGCCAAGCGCGTGGCCAAGTGGGCTCGGGCCGGCCACCAGATGGTGGTGGTGCCCAGCGCCATGAGTGGCGAGACCAATCGTCTGCTGGGCCTGGCCAGCGAGCTTGCGCCCGCACAGCCGCAAAACGCCTACTACCGCGAGCTCGACATGCTGGCCGCCACGGGCGAGCAGGCTTCGTCGGCGCTGCTGGCCATTGCGCTGCAGGCCGAGGGCATGCCCTCCGTGAGCTACGCCGGCTGGCAGGTGCCGGTGCGCACCGACAGCAGCTTCACCAAGGCCCGCATCGAGTCGATCGAAGATCAGCGCGTGCGCGCCGATCTCGAGGCTGGCCGCGTGGTCATCGTGACCGGCTTCCAGGGGATCGATCCGGGCGGCAACGTCACGACGCTCGGCCGCGGCGGCTCCGACACCTCGGCCGTGGCCATGGCGGCCGCGCTCAAGGCCAGCGAATGCCTGATCTACACCGATGTCGATGGTGTCTACACCACCGACCCGCGCGTGGTGCCTGCGGCGCGCCGACTGTCCACCGTCAGCTTCGAAGAGATGCTCGAGATGGCCAGCCTGGGCAGCAAGGTGCTGCAAATCCGTTCGGTCGAGTTCGCGGGCAAGTACCGCGTGCCGATGCGCGTCCTGTCGAGCTTCACGCCGTGGGACATGGACCTTGCCGAAGAAGCCCAATCGGGCACGCTGATTACTTTTGAGGAAGACGAAAAAATGGAAAAGGCTGTCGTATCCGGCATCGCTTTCAACCGCGGCGAAGCCAAGATCTCGGTGCTCGGCGTGCCCGACACCCCGGGCATTGCCTACCGCATCCTGGGCCCCGTGGCCGAGGCCAACATCGAAGTCGATGTGATCCTGCAAAACGTCAGCAAGGACGGCCTGGCCGACTTCAGCTTCACCGTGAGCCAGGGCGACTACCAGCGCGCGATGGACCTGCTGCAAAGCAAGGTCGTGCCCGCGCTGGGCGCCAAGGAAGCCGTGGGCGACCCCAACATCTGCAAGGTCAGCATCGTCGGCATCGGCATGCGCAGCCATGCGGGCGTGGCCAGCACCATGTTCCGCACGCTGAGCGAAGAGGGCATCAACATCCAGATGATCTCGACCTCGGAAATCAAGACCTCGGTCGTGATCGACGAGAAGTACCTCGAGCTGGCCGTACGCGCGCTGCACACCGCCTTCGGTCTGGACAAATCGGAGTAAATTTGCGTTTTTTCCCGAAGGCGTAAAAAACTCGGGTTAGAATCGCTTTATTGGAAACGTGACCGAGTGGCCGAAGGTGCTCCCCTGCTAAGGGAGTATGGGGTGTAGAGCCTCATCGAGGGTTCGAATCCCTCCGTTTCCGCCAGGACTTAAAGCCCCAAGTGATTGATTCACTTGGGGCTTTTTCCTTTTGTGCGGCAGCCCTCCCAGGGCTGGACCTGATCCGAACCTCCAGCTGTTCCAGGTCTCTCACCATGCTTAAGCGACGCCGGCGCCCAAAGAGGTCACCAGCTGCCGCGCCGACTTGGCGCTGACGCCCTTGCCCGTGATCGACAGCGCCGGTGGATGGGCGAGCATCCGCGCAAAGACGTCCCGCACTTCCTCCGAGCCGATGTCGTCGATCAGGGCGATCGTCTCGGCCAGGGGCATCAGGGTGCCGCTGGTGAATAGGTCCTCGACGGCCCGCTCCATCGTGGCGAAGGGGCGTTCACTGGCGCGCACACGGGAGACGGCCAGCTGGTTCTTCGCCCGCTCCAGATGGACCGGGTCGATGGCGAGCGCCTGGGCATGCAGCAGCTCGCCCGTGGCCTGCACCAGCGCCTGGACCTTGTCCGGGGTGGTCACGGCATGCACCACGAAGTTGAGCCAGGCGTCTCCGCTGTCGAGGCTGGCATCGGCCGTGTAGGCCAGGCCGAGGCGCTCGCGCACCGTATCGACCAGGGGCGACGACATTCCGCCGCCAAACAGGTTGGTGGCGAGCGCAGCGGCCAGGCGCCAGCGCTGTGGCGATACGCCGTCAGGACCACTGGGCGCCAGAGGATAGGCGATGTGGAGGAAGACCTGCGATACCTGCGTGAAGCGCCGGGCCAGGGACTGGACGGCATACGGCGCGGGCGAGGGTGGGGGCGATTCAGAGCGGTCTGCCGACGCCGGCATTGCCGCGAAGAGCTCCTCGGCGCGGCGCATCCAGGCGTCGACGTCGAAGTGGCCGGCGGCGGCGACGACGGTCTTGTGGGCCACGTGGTGCTGCTGCACATGGCGGACCAGATCGTCACGGGTGAAGCCCAGGATGTTCTCGACCGTGCCGATCACGGGCATGCCCATGGGATCATCACCCCAGAGGGCGCGGTCGAGCAGATCGCTGGAACTGTCCTCGGGATCCTCGTCGTACTCGATGGCTTCCTGGCGGATCACCTCCAGCTCGCGCTGCAGTTCGATCTCGGGAAAGGTGCTGTGCAGCACGATGTCCGCCGTCATGCCGAGCAACTGCTGTGCGTGCTGACCCAGGCCGGTCATGAAGTAGCCGGTACTGTCCTTGCCGGTGTAGGCGTTGACCTCCGCACCCAGCCGCTCCGCGTCCAGGTTGATGGCCTGCACGGAGCGCGTGGTGGTGCCCTTGAAGGCCATGTGCTCCAGGACATGGCTGATGCCGTTGGTGGCGGGCGTTTCGTCGCGGGAGCCCACGCGCAGGAAAACGCCCACGCTGGCGCTGTGCACGTGGGGCATCGGGAGGGCCAGCAGTCGGACGCCGTTGGGGAGCGTGCGCAGGATCGGGGCAGGGTGGTTTGCCATCAGTTGTCTTGGCCGGTGGCTATCTGGTCACTGTCGTTGGATTGCATTGCGTCCATTTCTTTCCTTGCAGGCCAAGGATCGCTGGTGAGGCGGCTGGTCCGGGTTTCTTGTTCCATGCAGCATTGTCGCCGCGCGTCGAGCGCTGCGGCGCGCGCCTGCGCTGATGGGCATGTGACGCGCCTACGTCGAACATGGGGGGCCTGTTGCGCACCGTGAAAATTCGGTCCGCGCGACGTCTGGAGAAATGCGGCAATGGCCTCGGCCTCCAGCGGCCTCGAGATGTAATACCCCTGGGCGTACGCGCTCTGGATGAGGAACAATGGCAGACAAGCGACAGGGGCCAAACGGCTGCGTCGGGTTGCATGGGGGTTTCCATCGATGCGCGTCAACGACACTTTTCAGGAGCAGCCTGCTGCCCGCTGGCAGCCGCTGGGCTCGCTCGAATCGCTCCATATAAGGGTGGGAAAGGAAGCGGCCCCGCGGCCGGTGGCGACGGCCCAGGCAATTGCCGGTTTCGGCCTGGTGGGAGATCGGCACGCGTCCCCGCGCTCCCCCAGGCAGCTGCTTTTGGCGGGCAGTGAGGCGTATCAGCGCTGGGGCCTTCCGGCGCTGGCGCTCAGAGAGAATCTGCTGGTGGATTTTTCCACCGCGCAATTGAGTTCGGGAGACCTGGTGCGTGTGGGTAACGAGGTGATCCTCTGGATGACTTTCCTTTGCGAGCCCTGCAGTCTGCTGGAGCGCCGCTGCCCGGGCACGCTCAAGACGATCGGCGCGCACCGCGGGATGCTGGCTCGGGTGGTGCGGGCCGGAACGCTGCGCCCGGGCGACGAGGTTGCCGTGTGCCGCGCCCGGGCGCCCGTGTTCAGCGCCGATTGGCAGGGCCGCGTGCTGCAGGTCGCGCGCGCGGTGCCGGAGAATTTCCGCATCAGCCATCGCCAGCTGGCCGAGCTGGCGGGGGTCCACACGGCGTACTGCCGCGCCTTTCCCCGCGTCCTGTCACGCCTGCCTGCGGAGCTTGCAGGCAGAGTGGGAAGTGAGCCGACCGGAATGCCGCAGTGGTCAGGCGCGGAACTCTTCGACATCGAAGCCCTGCACCTGGGCTGAATGCCGCGGGACCGGCGCCTGGTTCAGGCCGCCACTGCTTCAGGCCGCGCCGCGCGGCGCAGCGACAGATCGGGCCGGGTGAGCGCCTGGGCGCGCGCCAGCGGCAGCAGGTCGCGGCCGTAGCCGATCGCATCTTCGAGCGGATCGAAGCCGCGGATCAAGAAGGTGCTGATGCCCAGATCGCGGTAGTCCAGCAGCGCATCGGCCACCTGCTCGGGCGTGCCGACCAGCGCGGTGGAGTTGCCCTGGGCGCCGAGCAGGCCGGCTATGCCGGTCCACAGGCGTTGGTCCAGGCGCGCGCCCTGGGCCGCGGCGGCCAGCAGGCGCTGGGAGCCGACATTGCCCGGCGCGGGCTTGTTCAGCTTGCCCTTGCGTGTGGCTACTTCGCGCGCCTGCTCCAGGATGGCGTCGGCGCGCGCCCAGGCCGCGGCTTCGGTGCCGGCGAGGATCGGGCGCAGCGACAGGCTGAAGCGCACCGTGCGGCCATGGCGCGCGGCGGCAGCGCGCACGCGGGCCACGGTTTCGCGCACCTGTGCATGGGTTTCACCCCACAGCGCGTACACATCGGCATGCTTGCCCGCGACCTCGATGGCCGCGTCGGACGAGCCGCCAAAGTACACCGGCAGGTGCGGCTGCTGCGGCGAGCGCACGTCGGAAAACGCCTGTTCGTAGCGGTAGAAGCGGCCCTCGTGGTCGAAGGGGCGTTCGCTGGTCCAGGCCTTGCGCACAATCTCCAGGTATTCGTCGGCGCGCGCATAGCGCTGGTCCTTGTCGATGAAGCTGCCGTCCTGGCGCATCTCGAACTCGTTGCCGCCGGTGATGATGTGTACCGCCGCGCGGCCGCCGGTGATCAGGTCCAGCGTGGCGAGCTGGCGCGCGGCCAGCGTGGGCTGGGTGAAGCCGGGCCGGTGCGCGACCATGAAGCCCAGGCGCCGGGTGACCGAGGCGGCATGCTGGGCCACCAGGATGCTTTCCGGCGAGGTGGAGTGAAAGGCAATCAGCGCGCGGTCGAAACCGCCGTCCTCATGGATGCGCGCGGCCTGCTCGACATGGGCCAGGTCCAGGCCGGAGCGGGGCGCGTCGATGATTTCCGAGCTGAGCTGGGTGCCGATGTAACCGATGAATTCGAGGGACATGGGGGGGATCTCCGGGGGAAATGAAGTTGGATGAGGCGGGGGCTTCAGGCCGGCACTGCCTGGGACGCGTGGGGCGGCGCTGGCGGCGCATCCGCTTGCCGCACGCCCAGCCAGCCCAGCAACTGGCCGCGCATCGCGTTGAAGCCCGCATGCTCGACGGCGCGCGGATGGGGCAGCTCCACCGTGAGCTCATGGCGGATGACGCCTTCGTCCATGACCAGTACCCGGTCGGCCAGCAGCAAGGCCTCCTCGACGTCATGGGTGACGAGCAGGATTGCGCAGCGGTGGCGCTGCCACAGCTCCTTGACCAGCTCCTGCGCCTTGACACGCGTCAATGCGTCGAGTGCGCCAAAGGGCTCGTCCAGCAGCATCAGATCGGGCTCGCGCACCAGCGCGCGGGCCAGCGACGCGCGCTGCGCTTCCCCACCCGAGAGCACCTTGGGCCAGACATCGGCGCGGTGGCTCAGTCCGACTTCGGCGAGCGCGGCTTGGGCGCGTTGGCGATCGGGCCGGCCGGGCAGGGCGAGGGCGACGTTGCGCCACACGCGCTTCCAGGGCATCAGGCGCGGCGCCTGGAATGCGACCGCGCGCTTGACCGGCACCTCGACGCTGCCCGAGATCTCATGGTCGAGATCGGCCAGAATGCGCAGCAGCGTGCTCTTGCCGCAGCCCGAGCGACCGATGAGCGCGACGAACTCGCCGGCGCGCAGGTCCAGGTCGAGGTCGCTGATCACGGCGCGCTCGCCGAAGCGCCGGGTCAGGCCGCGCACGCGCACGGCCACCGGTGCAGAAGTAGGTGTGCTCATGCTGTTCACGCTCCGCTGAACGCCGGGCGCCAGCCCAACAGCAGGCGCTCGAGCGCCCGCACGACGAAATCCACCACCAGGCCCAGCAGCGCATAGACCACCAGGCAGACCACGATCACATCGGTCTGGAACATCTCGCGCGCCGTGCTCATCAGGTAGCCGACACCCGCCGTCGCGTTGATCTGCTCGCCGAAGACCAGGGCCAGCCATGACACCGCCAGCGCATAGCGCAGGCCCACCAGCGCATTGGGCAGCGCGCCCGGCAGCACCACATGGATCACCATCGCCGCGGGCGAGAGATTCAAGGTGCGGCCGGCCTCCACCAGCGCCTGGTCCACGTTGCGGATGCCGGCGTAGACGTTGAGATACAGCGGAAAGGCCGTCGCCAGCGCGATCAGCGCCACCTTGGGCTCCTCGCCGATGCCGAACCAGATGATCAGCAGCGGAATCAGCGCCACGTTGGGCACGGTGCGCAGCATCTGCAGCACCGAGTCGATCAGATCCTCGCCAAGACGGGTGAGGCCGGACAGCACCGCCAGCACGGTGCCGATGCTGCCGCCGATGGCCAGCCCCAGCAGCGCGCGCTGCAGCGAGATCACGATCGCATCGGGGAGCTCGCCCGAGGCCCACAGCGCGGCGGCCGAAGACAGCACCGTCTGCGGCCCCGCCAGCACTTCGGCCGGCAGCCAGCCGCCCACCGACAGCGCATACCAGATGGCCAGCAGCAGCAGCGGGCCCGTGGCGCGCCGCACCACGCGGGGCACGCCGCGCTTGCGCGTGGAGGTGGGCACGATGCGTTGCAGCGCGATGGCCGGGTCGGGCGCGGCCCGGGGCGCGGGCGCCGGCAGCGGCGCGCGCACGGCGCCCGCGTGGGACAGGGGCAGTGGCAGCGCGCTCATGCGAGTTTGGCGATGGGCAGATCGCGGTAGACGTATTGGTTGAAATCGATCGGACCGCGCAGCACGCCGGTCTCCAGCCAGACCGCATGCGTGCGCTGCAGCCGCGCAACGAAGGTGTCGTCGACGGGCACGCGCTGGTACGCCGAGTTCTCTTCATGCAGCGAAGCGACGACCGACTTGTCTTGCTTGCTGAAGGCGCTGTACCAGGCGATATAGGCGTCGGGGTTGGCGCGCGCCCAGGCATAGGCCTTGTCGGTCAGCTGCGCGTAGTGGGCAATGGCGGCGCGCTTGCCCGCATCGGCCACCGCCGAACGTGTGGCGCTGAGCACCGACTGCCCGCTGTTGATGCCCACGCCGTCGTGCAGCACGCGCGCGCCCAATGCGCCGACGGTGCGGGCGCGGAAGATGCCCCAGATGGCCCAGGCGTCGATGCTGCCGCTGCCAAACGCGGCGCTCGCGTCTGTGGGCGAAAGAAATGCCAATTTGACTTCGTCCAGCCCAATGCCGGCTTCCTTCAGGATGCCCACGGTGGTGAAGTGGGCCACGCTGCCACGCGTCGTCGGCGAGAGGGTCTTGCCGCGCAGGTCGGACAGGGTCTTGATCGGGCTGTTCTTGCGCACCAGCAGCGACGTGCCCTTGCCGCCGTTGGTCCAGCTCGCGACGGCCAGGATGCGCGAGCCCCCGGCAATGGCGCTCACGGTGGGGGAGTCATTGGCACTGCCGATATCGGTGGCGTCGGCCTTCAGTGCCTCGTGCAGGTTGACGGCGGCCGCGTAGTTGGACCACTCGATCTTGTAGGTCACGTCGTCCAGCAGGCCGGCCGCGCGCAGCAGGCCCTGCGAGGCGCCGGTCTGGTCGCCCACGCGCAGCGTGACCTTGCGCAGGTCCGGCGCGCCCTGGGCATGGGAAGCCAGGGGCAGCGCCGCGGCGGCAGCCATGGCGGCACCGGCGCGCAGGAGCTGGCGGCGGGAAGGAACGGCAGCGCCCGCCGGGGTCGCAGTAGAAACGGGGAGGGAAGCCATGGACTCTTTCCAATGCAAAAGAGTCTTCAGGCTAGGGTCAAGTCATGCGAAACCGAAATAATTAAATCGTTCTAGGATAGAAAAATTACCTGTTTCGGGCGGCCCCCACTGGCGAATTCGCGTCCGGCGGCGCCTTGGCAGGTCAACACGTGGCGCCTGGCCGCAACGCTCACGAGAAACGGTCGATCGACGAAGGCATGCCTTCATCGTCAATCGAGCACGGCTTGCGTTCATTGCCGGTATGGTGGGCACGGTTGGCCAGCCGCACGTAGAAGGCGGCGACTTCACGCAGATCCTGCTCGTCCAGGTCCTCGATACCGATCATGCGGTTGCTGGCATGGCGGTTGGCGGCCAGCAGTTCATTGAGCTTGAGGTGAATGGCAACGCTGTCCTTGTTCTGGCTTTGCTGGATCAGGAACACCATCAAAAAGGTGACGATGGTCGTCGCGGTATTGATGACCAGTTGCCAGACCTCGGAAAAACCGAACATCGGCCCGCTGATGGCCCAGACCAGCACCACGGCCAGCGCGATGCAGAACATGGTGGGCGAGCCGGCCCAGCGCGTGACGCGCGAAGCGAAATGGTCGAAAGCGGTCTGCATGCCCGAATGCGTTGCGTACGAAGGGCTGTTGGTGGATGGCATGGAGCCAAGTGCGTCTGTTCCCTCGGGCGTTTCCAGTGTCTGATCACGCATGGCAATTCCTTGTGCTTATGGGTTTTCGAGCCCGCCGCCGCAGCGCGGTCGTCAGCGCTGTGTGTCGGCAGTCTCCTCTTTAGCCAGTGAACATTCTGGTTGAGCTCGCGGCAGGCCCAGGTCAGGAACTTGGCTTACTGCGCAGGGGCCGGAGTCCTACACCGCGGCCCTGCGCGCTTGACCACAGTAGGTCATCCGGCGCGACCTGCCGTGTCCGGACTCCACCACCACCGTGAGGAAGCCCATGAAAGCACTTACCTACCAAGGCGCAAAGGACGTGCGCGTTGAAACCGTTCCAGATCCCATCCTCGAGAACAGTGACGATCTGGTGCTGCGTGTCACCGCGACGGCCATCTGCGGCTCCGACCTGCATATCTACCGCGGCAAGATTCCGGCAATGAAAGACGGCGACATCCTGGGCCACGAATTCATGGGCGTGGTGGAGGAAGTGGGCTCCGGCGTCACCGACCTGCGGCCTGGCGACCGGGTCGTCGTGCCCTTCGTGATTGCCTGCGGCTCGTGCTTCTACTGCGACAAGACGCTGTTTGCCGCCTGCGAAACCACCAACACCGGGCGCGGCGCCATCATCAACAAGAAAAGCGCCACGCCGGGCGCCGGCCTGTTTGGCTACAGCCACCTGTATGGCGGCTATGCCGGCGGCCAGGCCGAGTATGTGCGCGTGCCCAAGGCCAACGTCGGCCCGCTGAAGATTCCCCAGAGCGGGCTGGCCGACGAGCAGGTGCTGTTTCTGTCCGACATCCTCCCCACGGGCTACCAGGCTGCGGTCAATGCCCAGATCGGCCCCGGCGCGTCGGTGGCGATCTTCGGCGCCGGCCCGGTGGGCCTGATGAGCGCCCTGTGCGCGCGTTTCCTGGGCGCCGAGAAGATCTTCATGATCGACGACAACGACTACCGCCTGCAGTTCGCGCAGCAGACCTATGGCGTGATTCCGATCAATTTCGAGCGCGAGGACGATCCGGCCGAAATCATCCTGCAGGCCACCTATGGGCATGGCGTGGACGCCAGCATCGAGGCCGTTGGCTTCGAGGCCAAGGGCAGTGCCCTGGAAACCGCGCTGACCGCGGTCAAGCTCGAAGGCTCGAGCGGCAAGGCGCTGCGCCAGTGCATTGCCGCCACCCGCCGCGGCGGCGTTGTCAGCGTGCCTGGCGTCTACGCCGGCTTCATCCATGGTTTCCTGTTTGGCGATGCCTTTGACAAGGGCCTGACTTTCAAGATGGGCCAGACCCATGCCCAGCAGTACATGCCGCAGTTGCTGGAGCACATTGCCAATGGACTGATGAAGCCCGAAGTCATCATTTCGCACCGCATGAAACTGGAAGACGCTGCCAAGGGCTACGAGCTCTTCAACAACCAGGAAGATGACTGCCGCAAGGTCGTGCTGACACCTTGAACTGGCGCCCCTGCAGCCGCGGTGCACTGGCGCCTGCGGCTGCGCTCCTACATGCATTGAAGGCAGGAACAACAATCTATGGATCAATGGCTGGACCTCATCCAGTGGCCGGCGTTTGCCGCCTCTGTGATCGGCGCATGGCTGGTCGGATCTTCCTCACCTGGTCGGCGCAACGTCGGTTTCTGGGTATTTCTCACAAGCAATGTGCTGTGGACCATCTGGGGTGTGCATACACAGGCCCTTGCCCTCCTGGCCCTGCAGGTATGCCTTGCGGTCATGAATATCCGCGGGCTGTTCAAGACCGAGAAGGAAGAGTCGAATGAATCGCCCTGAGTTGCCGCGTCCGCCATTGGCTGGCTTCGGAGGCGCGCATGTTTGCGCTTGAAGGCCCCTGGTGGGAACTGCCGGTGCGCGCCACCGTGGTGTATCTGGTGCTGCTGCTGCTGATGCGCATATCGGGTCATCGCACGGTGGGGCAGTTCACGCCATTTGATCTGCTGGTGGTCATGCTGCTGAGCGAAGCGGTGTCCGGCGGGCTGGCAGGGGAGGAGACCTCGGTCTTTGGCGGCTTGCTTTCCGCGGCCACCCTGCTCGCGCTCAACGTTCTCGTGGCTTTCATTACCGCGCGCAGCTTGCGCGCCCAGCGCTGGGTCGAAGGGCGGCCAGTGCTGATCGGCCGCGACGGGGACATCTTCGCCGAGGTGCTCAAGAGGCACCAAATGCCAATGTGCGACGTGGAGCGCGCGCTGCGCGAAGCCGACTGTGACCGCAAGGACATGAAATACGCTTTTCTCGAAGCCGACGGACGCATCAGCATCCTGCAGCATTCCGGCGGGGCAAACGAAGACGGGCACGACTGACAGCGCAGCGCGCCCCTGTCCTTGGGGCGGGTGGATGGCTTTTTCCCCAAGCCCCTTTAAGATGCGGGCACGACCCAGCCGCTTGGCAGCGTGCTGGAACTGCCAGGAAAGCCATCTTGGGAGCAATGCCGATGCTGATAGGTGTACCCAGCGAGACGCTGGCGGGCGAAGCCCGCGTGGCCGCTACCCCGGAGACCGTCAAGAAGCTCAAGGCGCTTGGCCATGTGCTGCGTGTGCAGTCGGGCGCGGGCCTGGCGGCCAGCGTGACCGACGACGCCTACGCCGCAGTCGGTGCCGAGATCAGCGATGCCGCAGGGGCCTGGACGGCAGATCTGCTGCTCAAGGTGCGCGCACCGGCCGAGAGCGAAGTGCCGCAGCTGCGCGCCGGCGCCACCCTGGTCGGCATGCTCAACCCCTTTGACCAGCCCGGCCTGCAGCGGCTGGCGGCCGCGGGCGTCACGGCCTACGCCCTCGAGGCTGCTCCGCGCACCACGCGTGCGCAAGGCATGGATGTGCTGTCATCGCAGGCCAATATCGCGGGCTACAAGGCGGTGATGCTGGCGGCCAATGCCTACCAGCGGTTTTTTCCCATGCTCATGACCGCCGCCGGCACCGTCAAGGCCGCGCGCGTGGTGGTGCTGGGCGTGGGGGTGGCAGGCCTGCAGGCGATTGCGACGGCCAAGCGTCTGGGTGCGGTGATCGAGGCGTCGGACGTGCGTCCCGGCGTCAAGGAGCAGGTCGAATCGCTGGGGGCCCGGTTCATCGAGGTGCCCTATGAGACGGCCGAGGAACGGGAGGCCGCCCAAGGCGTGGGCGGCTATGCGCGGCCCATGCCCACGGGCTGGCTTGAACGCCAGAAGATGGAAGTCGCCAAGCGCGTGGCCCAGGCCGATGTGGTGATCACCACGGCGCTGATCCCCGGGCGCGCGGCGCCGACGCTGGTCACGCCCGAGATGGTGCAGTCGATGAAGCCTGGTTCGGTCATCGTCGATCTGGCCGCGGCCCAGGGCGGCAATTGTCCGTTGACCGTTGCCGACCAGAGCGTCCTGCACCATGGCGTGCTGCTGATCGGCGCCACCAATCTGCCGGCGCTGGTCGCAGCCGACGCCTCGGCGCTTTACGCGCGCAATGTGCTGGACTTTCTCAAACTGATCCTGACGCCCGAAGCAGGGCTGCATGTCGATCTCGAGGACGACATCGTGGCCGCCTGCCTGATGACCCATCAGGGGCAGCTCAGACGCACCGCCTGAGCGGGTTTGTCTTCCATTCTTGCGGAGGTTCCATGGACGCAGTCTCCCCCACGCTGATCAACCTCATCATCTTCGTGCTGGCCATCTACGTCGGCTACCACGTGGTCTGGACGGTCACCCCCGCGCTGCACACGCCGCTGATGGCGGTCACGAATGCGATCTCCGCGATCGTGATCGTCGGTGCCATGCTGGCTGCGGCGTTGACCGAAACCACCCTGGGCAGAACCATGGGTGTGCTGGCAGTGGCGCTGGCAGCGGTCAATGTGTTTGGCGGCTTTCTTGTCACGCGTCGCATGCTCGAGATGTTCCGCAAGAAGGAGCGCAAGCCGGATGCCGCCGTCGCCGCGAAGAAGGAGCAAGCGCCATGAGCATGAACCTGGTCACTTTGCTTTATCTGGTGGCAAGCGTCTGCTTCATTCAGGCGCTCAAGGGGTTGTCGCACCCCACCACGTCGATTCGCGGCAATGCCTTTGGCATGGCCGGCATGCTGATTGCCGTGCTCACGACGGCCGCGCTGATCGTGCAACTGGCGGGCGGCACCGCGCTGGGCCTGGGCTGGGTGCTGCTGGGCCTGCTGGTCGGAGGCACGGCCGGCACGCTGATGGCGCAGCGTGTGGAGATGACGCGGATGCCGGAGCTCGTGGCCTTCATGCACAGCATGATTGGCCTGGCCGCAGTATTCATCGCGGTGGCGGCGGTGGCCGAACCCTGGGCATTTGGCATCACGCCGGCGCCCGTGGCTGCGGTGCTCGGGGCCACCACGCCACGGGGTGGCGTGCTGCTTCAGGGCATGGCGCTGCCATCCATTCCTTATGGAAACCGGTTCGAGCTTTTTCTGGGCGCGGCTATTGGCGCCATCACTTTCAGCGGCTCGGTGATTGCCTTTGGCAAGCTCTCCGGCAGATACCGCTTTCGCTGGTTTCAGGGCGCGCCGGTGCAGTTCGCGGGCCAGCACTGGCTGAACCTGGCATTGGCCCTGCTGATGCTGGCGCTGGGTCTGATGTTCGTTGCCACCGAAAGCTGGCCGGCATTCCTGGCGATGCTGGCGCTGGCGTTTGCGCTGGGCCTGCTGATCATCATCCCGATTGGCGGCGCCGATATGCCGGTGGTGGTGTCCATGCTCAACAGCTATTCGGGCTGGGCCGCAGCCGGCATCGGCTTCTCGCTCAACAACAGCATGCTGATCATTGCCGGCTCTCTGGTGGGCAGCTCTGGCGCCATCCTCAGCTACATCATGTGCAAGGCCATGAACCGCTCGTTCTTCAACGTGCTGCTGGGCGGATTTGGGGCGCAGCCGGCTGTGGGCGCAGACGCGGCCAAGGACCAGCGCCCGGTCAAATCCGGCAGCGCCGACGATGCCGCCTTTGTGCTGAGCAACGCTGAAACCGTAGTCATCGTGCCCGGCTACGGCTTGGCCGTGGCCCGTGCCCAGCATGCAGTCAAGGAACTTGCGCAAAAGCTCACCGACAAGGGCATTGTCGTCAAATATGCCATTCATCCAGTGGCAGGACGCATGCCCGGCCACATGAACGTGCTGCTGGCAGAAGCGGAAGTGCCCTATGACCAGGTCTATGAGATGGAGGACATCAATGGCGAGTTTGGTCAGGTCGATGTGGCGATCATCTTGGGAGCCAATGATGTGGTGAACCCTGCGGCCCACACCAAGGGCAGCGCAATTTATGGCATGCCCATTCTCGAAGCCTATAAAGCCAGGTCTGTGATCGTGAACAAGCGCAGCATGGCTTCGGGCTATGCGGGCCTGGACAACGAGCTGTTCTACATGGACAAGACCATGATGGTGTTTGGGGATGCGAAGAAGGTGGTCGAGGAGATGACCAAGGCCATCGAGTGAAAACATCCCCGCAAAGAAAGCCGACGTCCGCAAGGACGTCGGCTTTCTTACACAAGGAAACAAGCTGGTTGATGACAAGTCGATGAAAAAGCTTGTCTGGGGGTTTTTTGTTGTGCTACATTTGCACTCCGCTTTGGAAAAACGCTGCTGGAAACGGCAGTAGGAAGCAAGAGCGGGAAAGTTGGCCTTGTTGATAAAACGGTTGAAAAACCGGGCTACAATGCAAGGCTGCGCTGCTGAAACAGTCTTTTGATTGAATCGGCAGCAAGAAACTTAAAGTTGACAGGGTCTTTAAAACTGTTGTAGAATTCAAGGCTTCGCTGATCAC
>JBEVDH010000269.1:0-15524 GCA_040514115.1 Comamonas sp.
GTTGGCAATGCCCCAGACACCGAGTGCCACCACCAGGCCCACATGCTGCTGCGCAAACATCACCGTGGCAACCATGCCCAGCGCCAGCAGCGCGCTGAAGGCGGCCGTGGCTGCCAGCGGCTTGCGGTCCACCCAGATCCCGCCCAGCCAGTTGCCCAGCAGTCCCACGGCGCCAAAGCCCATCAGCCACCAGCCGACCTGCCCCGCGGGCACGAGCGCGCGCTTTTCCAGCAGTTCGGCCAGATAGGTATAGCCCGTGAACATGGCCGTGAACACCGCGACCGACAGCAGCACGTGGGCCACGAACACCGGATCGCGCAGGATGCGCGCCTGCTGCGCCAGGCCCACGCGCTGGCTGCCAGGCAGCGCCGGCATGAAGCACTGCAGCAGCACCGCGATCAATACTGACAGCAGGGCCAGCGCCCAGAAAGCGCCGCGCCAGCCCATCGCATCGCCCGCAATCGTGCCCAGTGGAATGCCCAGCAGCATGGCGGCCGAAATGCCCAGATACACCGTCGCCACCGCCCGGCCCGCGCGTTCGGGGCCGGCAAGCTGCGCCGCGGTTTCGCTCGCGGTGCCCCAGAACACCGGCAAGGCCAGCGCCGGCACGATGCGCGCCAGCGCCAGCACCCAGAAGTTCGGCGCCATGGCCGCCAGCGCATTCGAGACCGCAAACAGCGCCAGCACGCCCAGGAACAGCCGCTTGCGCTCGATATGCGCGAGTCGCGCCGTCAGCGGGGGGCCGAAAATCATGACGACCACGGCAAACAGCGTCACCAGCTGGCCCGCGGTCGACACGGAAATCGACAGGTCCCGCGCGAGCGCCGGCAGCAGGCCGACCATCAGGAATTCGGTGGTGACGATCACAAAGGCGGCAATGGCCAGGATCAAGGTCGAGGCCTGGCCCGCGGGGGCTTTGGCTGGCGCACGGCTGGCGGCCGCGGGGGAAGAAGAGGACATATGCAAGGGTGGCAAAGCAGCAAACCCCCAAGCTTATTGATTCCTCAGCTTCTTATGTTGGATGGTTTTTCTTGATACTTCATCCAGAAATTCCATAATCTACACGCGCAGGCCCTTGCCCAGATGTACCAACAATGCATCGACCTTGGGCAGCAGTTGCCGGCTGCGCTGCCACAGCAGGTACAGCGGCAGGCCATCGGCGGCAAACGAGGGCAGCACCTCCACCAGCTCGCCGCGCGCAATCCGGTCGCCGACCAGCCAGGTGGAAATCTGCGCCACGCCCAGGCCCTGCACCACGGCATCGACCCAGGCCTGCGCGTTGGCGACCTCCAGGCGCGCGCTGGGCTGCAGATGCTCGACCGGCGCATTGCCGCGCTGGATCAGCCACGGCCCCGGCGAGCCATCGGCGCGGCGGTACAGCACGCCCTCCACCCGCTCGAGCGCCGCCAGTTCATCGCCCATCGGGCCCACGCGTTCCAGGTAGCTTGGCGCGCAGCAGAAGATGCGCCGCTCCTGCCCGAGAAAGCGGTGGCCGATGGGCGCCGGCCAGGCCGCGCTGGCGCCAATGCGCACCGCCACATCGATCCCGTCCTCGACCAGATCCACGAAACGGTCGGTGAACGAGACCTGCGGCTGCACGCCGGGATAGGCCTTGAGGAATTCGAACAGCAGCGGCATCACATGCAGCTGGCCATAGGTCGCGGGCAGATCGATGCGCAGCTTGCCTACCGGCACGCTGCCCTCGGCCTGCAGCACATGCTCGGCCTCCTCGAGCTCGCCGAGCACGCGCTGGCAGGTGCGGTAGAACGCCTGGCCCGCATCGGTCAACCCCAGCCGGCGCGTCGTGCGCTCGAACAGCCGCACGCCCAGCCGCGCCTCCAGGCGCGCCACCGCCTTGCCCACCGCCGAATTGCTCAGATTCAGGCGCTCCCCGGCGGCCGTGAAGCTGCCGGCATCGACAACGCAGACAAATACATCGATGCCTTTGAGGCGTTCGGAGGAATACATGACGCAGTCCCTAGCGCTCGAGCCACCACTGGATCACCACCTTGGCCAGGAACCCCACGAACCCGACGCCCAGCCCGAGAAAGATCACGAACGTACCGAACTTGCCCGCCTTGGACTGGCGCGCGAGCTGCACGATGATGAACACCATGAAGAGAATGAAAGCGCCCACCCCGTAGGTGAGAAAGAAGTGCGCAAGCTGCTCTTCCGTATAGCCGAAGATCACAGCGACAGTTCCTGGAGCTTGGCCAGACCCTGGCACAACTGCGCAAGACTGGCCACCGTCGCGTGGGGCGTGGCGCCCTCGTGGGGCCAGTGCGCGCCGGTGCGGTTGAGCCAGACCGCGTGCATGCCCGCATCCATCGCCCCCTTGACATCCAGCATCGCGTCATCGCCGATGTGCAGCACGCTGTCCACCGGCACGCCCGCCGCCTTGGCCGCCAGATCGAAGATGCGCGCATCGGGCTTGGCAAAGCCCACGCGGTGCGCGCTGACGCTGGCGTGAAAGAACTGCCCCAGGCCGACGACATGCACATCGGCCGTGCCGTTGCTCAATGCCACGACGGGCCAGCGCGCGGCCAGGAACTCGAGCGCGGGCAGCACGTCCTCGAACAATTCGACGCGCTGGCGCTCGGCAAAGAACACGTCGAACGCGGATTCGGCCAGCGCATGGTCGTCGCCCGCGCGCGTCAGCGCCAGGCGAATCGACTCACGCCGCAGACCGTTGAGGTCGTGCGCGAGGTCGGGCCGCAGGCTGCCGATCTCGTTGCGCACGGCGCGCACCGCCTCGGCGGTCTGCAGCGATTGCGCGGTGGCCGGCGCATGGGCGTGCAGCCACTGCAGCAGCACGCGCTCGGCGCGCTCGATCGTCGGCCAGATCGGCCACAGGGTGTCATCGAGATCGATGGAGACAGCGCGGATGCCACTGAAGGCGCTGAAGTCGGGAAGAGCTTGCATATGCGCTCAAGAATACAGCAGCCGATCAACGCTGCGGGGCAGCGCATGCGCCCGGGCCTTGGCACAATCGGCGCATGCCTTCACGCTTTGTGCCAGAACCCCCCTTCGCCCACGGACAGGCCCCGCGCACTGCCGTGCTGCTGTGCAACCTCGGCACGCCCGATGCGCCCACGCCCTCGGCCGTGCGCCGCTATCTCGCGCAGTTCCTCAGCGACGACCGCGTGGTGGAGATCCCGAAGATCGCCTGGTGGCCGATCCTGCACGGCATCATCCTGCGCACGCGCCCGGCGAAATCCGCCGCCAAGTACGCGACGGTCTGGCATCCCCAGGACGGCTCACCCCTTGCGCACTGGACGGCGCGCCAGGCGCTGCTGCTGCGCGGCTGGCTGGGCGAGGCCGGGCATTCGGTGCTGGTGCGGCATGCGATGCGCTACGGCAACCCGTCGATCGCGGGCGAGCTCGATGCGCTCAAGGCCGAGGGCGCGACGCGCATTCTGATCCTGCCGCTGTACCCGCAGTATTCGGGCACGACCACGGCCAGCGTGTTTGACGCGGTCTATGACTGGGCGCGCACGCAGCGCCATGTTCCCGAGCTGCGTTTCGTCAACCGCTACCACGACGATGCGGCCTATATCGACGCGCTGGCCAAGCGCGTCGAGGCGCACTGGCGGGACAGCGGCCGCAGCGCCCATCTCTTGATGAGCTTTCACGGCGTGCCCGCGCGCACGCTGCAGCTGGGCGACCCTTACCACTGCGAAAGCCACAAGACCGGCCGCCTGCTGGCCGAGCGCCTGGGTCTTTCGCCGCAGCAATACACCATCACGTTCCAGTCGCGCTTCGGCAAGGCCAAATGGCTCGAGCCCTATACCGAGCCGACGCTGATCGCCATGGCGCAGCGCGGCGTGCAAAGCGTCGATGTGGTGTGCCCGGGCTTCACCAGCGATTGCCTGGAGACGCTCGAGGAAATCAACCAGGAGGCGCGCGAAGCCTTCCTGCATGCGGGCGGCAAGGCGTTTGCCTATATCCCCTGCCTCAACGACAGCGTGCCGTGGATCACCGCGCTGAGCGCCATCGCGCAGCAGCATCTTGCGGGCTGGCCGGTAGGCAAGGCCGAGGAAGGGGGCCTGCGGCAGACGGCGGAGCGGGCCAAGGCGATGGGCGCGACAAACTAGGCAAGGCGCGGCGGGTGTACAACCCGTTCGTGGTGAGCCTGTCGACCCATGAACGTCCTGTCCTCGTGCATTGAGCGCAGGACGTTCACCCTTCGACGGGTCCGTCCAGTGGACTCCGGGCGAACGGTCTGCCCCCCTCACCGCCGGCGCAAATGCCCCGTCGGCAGCGCAGTCGTGTACTTCACCTGGCTCAGTGCGAAGCTCGAGCGGATGCTGGCCACGCTGGGGATCTGGGTCAGGCATTCAAGCAGCAGGTTCTGGTACTTGATCAGGTCTTCGATCACGACGCGCAGCATGAAGTCGGCCTCGCCGCTCATCAGATAGCACTCCATCACTTCGGGCCGCTGGGCAATGGCGTCCGTGAAGACCTCGAGCGAACGCTTGTCCTGATGCTTGAGCGAGACATGCACGAACACGTTCACGGCCAGCCCCAGCTTGAGCGGATCGACCAGTGACACCGATGCGCGCAGCACCCCGCTTTGCTTCATCTCGGTGACCCGGCGCCAGCATGGCGAGGCCGAAAGGCCCACGCGCTCGGCCAGTTCCGCGTTGCTCAGCTCGGCGTTTTTCTGCAGTTCATCAAGGATGCGCAGGCTGGCTTCATCGAGGGATATTTCGTTCAAGGTAATTCTTTCCCTATTTCAATGGAAAACAGGTATTTTCATCTCGATCATCCCCAACTTCGAGGAAATGAGACCAAGAATTTCCCGTGAATCTGGGTAAAACTACGCGCCCATTAGGTAGTTACCCTTAATCATGCCCAGTTCCCCGTCTCTCGTGCGCACTTTCCCGCCCGCGCCCGCGCCCGCGCATCTGGCGCAGCGCTCCACCTTCCTGTGGCTCGGGGTCATGGTGCTGCTTTGGGGACTGAGCTGGCCCGCCACCCGGCTGGCGCTCGATGTGGTGCCGCCGCTGTGGCTCGCGGCGATGCGCTTTGGCAGCGCCGCGCTGTGCCTGTTTGCCGTGCTGGCCGTTCGCGGCCAGCTGGCCTTTCCGCCGCGCCAGGACTGGCCGATCGTTGCCAGCATGGGGCTGCTGCAGATGATGACCTTCACCGGCCTGGGCATGATCGCCATGACCCACATGGATACCAGCCGCGCCGTGCTGCTGGCCTACACCACGCCGCTGTGGGGCGTCGTTGCCGGCTGGATGATGTACCGCAACGCGCCCACGCGCTGGCAACTGCTGGCCCTGGCCGTGGGCCTGGCGGGTGTCGCGCTGGTCTGCTCGCCCGGGGAGATGGACTGGTCCGCGCCCGGCGCCATCATGGGCACGGCGTTCCTGCTCACCGGCGCGATTTGCTGGTCGGTGGCCATCATGCATATCAAGCACCATCGCTGGAGCGCGTCGCCCCTGGCGCTCGCGCCGTGGCAGATGTTGCTGGCAAGCGTGCCGCTGTCGGGTTTTGCGTTCGCACTGGAGGGCTCGCCCGCAGCCATCCCTTTCGACCGCCGGCTGCTGGAGCTGCTGCTGTTCATCGGACCGATCGCCACCTCAGCCTGCTTTGTGATTGCCGCCGAGCACGGGCGCCGCATCAGCACCTTTGCGATGTCCAACTTCACGCTAGGCGTGCCGCTGATCGGCATCCTGGCGTCAGTGCTGCTGCTGGGCAATCAGCTGTCCGCGGTGTTTGCCGCGGGGCTGTGCCTGGTCTTTTCGGGCATGGTGCTGGCGGCCTTGGCGGTGGCACGCACGCGCTGACTAGGCCCGTTCTTTCTGCCATTTTGCTCGATATTTCCATCATCTTATAACCGGAGAGCATAAGTTAACAGCATAAACATCGTTGGTCCGCAGCCTCCGAAAACCGACAATCGGAGGCTCGGGAATCAAAACCCAACGGAGTAACCATGAAGAAAATGCTTGCCTTTGCCGTGGCGCTGACCGCTGCCCAGTGGGTTGCGGCCGCGCAGCCCCTGCTGACACCGGCGCAGCTGAACGCCGCCCAGGCCGCGTCGCCCGCCCTGCGCGTCATCGACATCCGCGATCCCAAGGCGTATGGCGAGCAGCATATCGCCGGCGCGCTCAATGCCCCCTATGGCAAGTGGCGCGGCCCGGCCAGCAACCCCGGCGAGCTTCCCGATGTCTCCAAGCTCACGCAGCTGGTGCAGTCACTGGGTCTGACGCCCGCCACCCACGCCGTCGTCGTCTCGACCGGCGCCGATGCCACGGATTTCGGCGCCGCGGCGCGCGTCTACTGGACGCTCAAGACGCTGGGCATGAAGGAGCTGTCGATCGTCAACGGCGGGATGAAGGCCTGGCAGGACGCCAAGCTGCCGCAGGACGCTGCCAACGTGCGCGTCACTGCCAGCAGCTGGCAGCCGCAGATCGACAGCAGCCTGATCGCCACGCGCGAAGACATCCGCAAGAACATCGACCTGAGCAATGCAGCGCTCGTCGATTCGCGGCCTGACGCCTTCTACCAGGGCAAGACGCGCGCGCCCGCGGCCAAGCTCTCCGGCACGCTGCCGGGCGCGCAGCAGCTCGACTTCAACCAGTGGTTCGTGCCCGGCACTTCGACCTTTGTCGACGCCGGCGCGGCGCGCCAGATTGCCGCCAAGGTCCAGCGCCAGCCGGGCCAGGACATGGTGGCGTTCTGCAATACCGGCCACTGGGCCGCGACCGACTGGTTCGGCCTGAGCGAAATGGCGGGCCTGCCCAACGTCAAGCTGTATGCGGGCTCGATGGTCGACTGGACGCAGCAGCCCGGCGCGCCGGCGCTGGAAAACCAGCCCAGCCGCGCCGAGTCCCTGGCCTATGACGCGCGCCAGTGGTGGCAGCGCAAGTTCAAGTAATCGCTGCACTTTTTCGCACGCCCCCGCCGCTCGCCGGCGCGGGCCGTATCCCGACTGGATTGGTGGACATGAAACGACTTCCCCTCGCGGCCTTGATGGCCGTCTTTTTTGCCTGGCTGCTCTGGACCGTGTCCGTGCGCCAGGCCGCGCTGTTTGCCGTCGGCATCGGCCTGGGCGCGGTGCTCGCCGGCCGGCGCTTTGGTTTCACCACCGGCTGGCGCATGCTGATCGAAGACAAGGACGCCAGCGGCGTCTTTGGCCAGTTGCTGCTCCTGGCGCTGGCCGCGGCGCTCGCCATGCCGCTGCTGGGCAGCTTTCCCGAATTGACGGCCGCGCTCGGCCCGCCGAGCGTGAGCCTGCTGATCGGCGCGTTCGTGTTTGGCCTGTGCATGCAGATTGCCGACGGCTGCGGCAGCGGCACGCTCTACAAGGCCGGCATGGGCATTCCGATGAATGCCGCCATCCTGCCGATGTTTGCGCTCGGCAGCTTTGTCGGTTCGCTGCACCTGGGCTGGTGGCTTGATCTCGGCCGCGTTGCGCCCATCGGCCTGGTCACGGCCTGGGGCTGGCCCGCCGCGCTGGCGGCCACCCTGGCGGCGCTGGCGCTGACTGCAGCCGGCGTGCGCTGGTATGTGGGCCAGGCCAACGCCCGGCTGCAACGCGCCACCGAGCCGCTGTGGCAGCGCCGCTGGGTCGTGGGCGCGGTGCTGCTGGCGATTCTCGCCACGGCCAATCTGGTGATTGCCGGCCAGCCCTGGGGCGTGGTCTATGGCTTTGGACTCTGGGCCGCCAAGGTGGCCAACGCCACGGGCGCGGTCGATCTCGCGCAGAACTGGTTCTGGAGCCAGCCGGGCAATGCCGCGCGCCTGCAGGAAACCGTGCTGCTGGACGTCACCAGCATCACCAACATCGGCATCCTCGCCGGCGCGCTCTGGGCCGCGGCCGGCAAACCGGCTACCGCCAAGGCGCTGACCGGCACGCAGTGGATCGTCGCACTGGTCGCGGGCCTGGTGCTGGGCTACAGCTCACGCCTGGCATTCGGCTGCAATGTGGGCGCCATGCTCTCGGGCATCAGCACCGGCAGCATTCACGGCTGGATCTGGGTGCCGCTGGCCTTTGCCGGCACCCTCTTCGGCCTGCGCATTCGCCGGCGCTTCGGCTTCTGAGGACACTGCCATGACACGACAAAGCACATTGCGCATCGGCTTCTGGCTGGTGCTGGCCGGTTTCCTGGCCTGGGACTACAACTACTCGGCGCCGGTCGATCTGCGTTATGAAGCGCCGCTGATTGCGGCGGGGTCGGGGCAGGCCTCGCAGGGCGGGCACTGCTCGATACCGGACTGACCGCGACTTCCAAGGCCCCGCTTGCGGGGCTTTTTCACGTCCTGGGCCAGGCCTCCCCTGCCCGCAACGCCACCTTGACCGCTTGCCACTGCTTCAACACATTGAGCGCCGGCGCATGCCCGCAGCCCGCCACTTCCAGCCACTGCAACTGCCCGCGCGCGCCCGGCCCACGCTGGAGCATCTGCTGCGCCGTGGCCGCCAGGACCAGATCCGACGCTTCGCCGCGCAGCAGCAGCACCGGCACCTCAATGGCGTCGTAATGCGGCCAGATGAGATAGTCGTTCTCATGCCGGGTGAACTGCTCGATCATCCGCGGGTCGTAGTGCGGCGTCACGCCGCCATCAGGCAGGCGGCGCAGGCTGCTTTCCGTGAGCGCGCGCCACTGCGCATCGGGCAGCCAGCCATAGGGCGCGTAGGCACTGCGAAAGAACGCTTCGAGTTCGGCCACGGTCGCGAACACCGGTGGCTGGCCCGCATAGCCCTTGATGCGCTCGAGCGCGGGCGCGGCAAGTTCGGGCGCGTTGTCGTTGAGCACCAGGCTGCGGATGCGGGCGCTGAGCGTGGGCTCGAACAGGCCCGACGCGCAGACCGTGCCGATCGCCCCGCCCATCGACGTGCCGACCCAGTGGACCTGCTCCAGCCCCAGCGCATCGACCAGCTCGCACGCGAGCCGCGCATAGAAGCGCAGCTGGTATTCCTCGCCGGGCGCGCGGCTCCATTCGCTCAGGCCGCGGCCCAGCGTGTCGGGGCAAATCACGCGCCAGCCCTGCGCGGCCAGGTAACGCGCCAGGGGATCCATGTCCCTGCCGGTGCGCGCCAGGCCATGCCAGGCAATCACCGTGGGGCGGTCACCGGCGCCACCTGCGGGACGCCAGTCCATGTAGTGGATCTCATACCCCGCGCACTGCGCATAGCGCGAAGCCGGGGCCGGCACCTGGGCCAGCTGCGCGTCCCAGCCGGCCTGCTCGGCGGGCGAGGGAATCGCGCATTCCAGTCGTGTGACAGCGTGGCTCATGGCGCGCTCCTGCGCAAGGCCGCGGCGCGCAGCCGCCCGACGATGCCCGTGGGGAAGTAGTACACCGACAGCACGAACAGCACGCCGAGCCACAGCAGCCAGCGGTCGGGGCTCAGCAGCGCCGCCAGCCACGGCAGGCCCGCCGCAGCGTCGCTGCCCAGGCGCAGCAGGTCCTGCAGATAGCTCTGCGCGACAAGGAACAGCACCGCGCCGATCGCGCTGCCGTAGATGGTGCCCATGCCGCCAATCACCACGATCAGCAGGCAGTCCATCATGATCTCGAACGACAGCGAGGTCTCGGGCCCGTTGTAGCGCAGCCAGAGCGCGAGCATCGCCCCCGCCAGGCATGCGAACAGCGCCGACAGCACACTCGACAGGGTACGGTAGACCACGACCCGGTAGCCCAGCGCCTCGGCGCGAAACTCGTTTTCGCGAATCGCCTGCAGCACACGCCCGAACGGCGAATTGACGATGCGCAGCAGCGCCAGCAGCAGCACCAGGGCGACAACAAACAGCAGGTAGTAGGTGATCAGCTTGCCGTCGATCATGCGCCCCAGGAATTCGCCGTCAAACGGCTCGAAGCTCGGCGACAGCCACTCGGGCAGCTTGAACGTGAGCCCGTCTTCGCCGCCGGTCCACTCCGACAGCTGCGAGGCCAGCGTCTGGAACGCGGCGGCGACGGCCAGTGTGATCATCGCAAAGAAGATCGCGCGCACGCGCAGCGAAAACAGCCCCACCGCCAGCGACAGCAGCAGGCTGAGCAGCAGCGCGCAGCCTATGCCCAGCGCCAGCGCGCTCCAGGTGGGCCCAAGCCGGCCCGCGGCAATCGCCACGCCATACGCGCCGATGCCAAAGAACATGGTGTGGGCAAAGCTCACGATGCCGGTGTAGCCCAGCAGCAGATCGAAGCTGGCCACCAGCACCACGAAGATCAGCACCTTGGCGGCGACGTTCAGCGCCTTGACGCCGGGAAATAGAAACGGCGCCACGGCCAGGCCCACCAGGATGGCGAGCAGGATCACTGCCAACGGTCTGCTGCGCGGCATATCGCCGGAAAGCAATCGGTTCAACATGCTTGTGACTCCTGGTTCAACGATTGGCGACCGGGTACACGCCCTGGGGGCGCCACAGCAAGATGGCGACCATCAGCGCGATGTTGGAAAACAGCGCGACCTTGGGCACCAGAAAGCCGGTGTAATTGGCCATCAGCCCGACCAGCAGCGCGCCGATCAGCGCCCCGCCCGTCGAGCCCAGGCCGCCGATGATGATCACGATGAAGATCAGCACATTGACCTGCGCGCCCATCTGCGGGATCACGTTTTGCTGGTAGAGCCCCCACATCACGCCGCCCAGGCCGGCAAGCGCCGAGCCGACGACGAACACGCCGACAAACAGCCGCCGCACGCGGTAGCCCAGCGCCTCGACCATCTCGCGGTCCTGCACGCCCGCGCGGATCAGCAGGCCGACCTTGGTGCGCGCCAGCGTATACGCCAGCGCCGCGAACACCGCCAGCCCCACCAGCACCGCGACCACGCGGTACTTCTCCACCGCCGCGTCGCCGAGCAGCCAGGCGCCGCGCATGCCTTCGGGCAGCGGCAGCGGAATCTGCTGCGGCCCCCAGATGACCTTGATCAGCTCCTCGCCGATGATCATGCCGCCCATGGTGATCAGGATCTGCTTGAGGTGCTGGCCATACACCGGCCGCACGATGAAGCGCTCGAACGCCAGGCCCACGGCCGCGGCCACGAGCATCGCGATCAGCATCGCCGGCAGCACGGCCAGCAGGTTGCGCCACAGATCGGCCGAGCCGGTGTAGTCGCCCATCGCGCCGAGCACGCTGGCGGCGACGAACGCCCCCAGCGCGATGACCACGCCCTGACCGAAATTCAGCACATCCATCAGCCCGAACACCAGCGTCAGACCCGAGGCAATGATGAAGATGATCATGCCCATCGCCAGCCCGGCCACCGTGAGCGTGAGCCAGGTGCTGGGTGAGCCCACGAGCGGCAGCGTGATCAGCGCCAGCGCCGGCACCAGCGCCAGCGGTTTCCAGTCCAGATCCTTGAGATTCATGTTTGCTCCGTCGGTGTTGCGCGTCACAGCGCCAGCCCCAGCAGCGACTGCTGCAAGGCGGTATCGGCGGCAAGATCGGCCATGCGGCCCGCATGCACCACGCGGCCGTTGTCCATCACCGCCACGCTGTCACCCAGGCGCGTGGCAAAGGCCAGGTTCTGCTCGACGAGCAAAATCGTCACGCCCGCGGCCTTGAGCTGCTCGAACGCCGCGATCATGTTCTGGATGATGGCCGGCGCCAGGCCCTTGCTGGGCTCGTCGATGATCAGCAGATCGCGCGGCTCGACGATGGCGCGCGCCACCGCCACCATCTGCTTTTGCCCGCCCGAGAGCTTGCCCGCGGGGTGGTTCCAGAACTTCTCCACGGCCGGGAACAGGCCGAAGATCCACTGCAGGCGCGCCTCGTCCATCTGCGCCGCATGGCGCGCCTGGCGCGCGGCCAGCAGCAGGTTTTCCTTGACGCTCAGATCGGCAAAGATGCCCATGTTCTCGGGCACATAGGCGACGCTGCGGCGCGCAATGGCCGGCGTGGGCGCGCGCGTGATGTCCTCGCCGCCGAGCAGCACCTGGCCCTGCGACGCCTGCCACAGGCCCATGATGGTGCGCAGCGTCGTGGTCTTGCCCGCGCCATTGCGCCCGAGCAGCATGGTCAGCTCGCCGCGCGGCACCTCGAGATCGACGCCGTGCAGGATGTGATAGGCGCCGATATGGGTGTGCACGCCGCGCAGCGCGAGCATCGGGGTGACTGCGGCGTTCATGCGGCCACCTCTTCCTGCACGATGCCCAGATACGCCTGCTGCACCACCGGCGAGGCCATGACCTCGGCCGGCAGCCCGTCGGCCACCAGCGTGCCGTTGGTCAGCACGATGATGCGGTCGGCCAGCTCGCGCACCACGTCCATCTTGTGCTCGACCAGCAGGATGATCTTGCTCCTGTCGGCCTTGAGTTCGCGGATCAGATCGAGAATCACCGGCGCCTCGTCATGGCCCATTCCGGCCGTGGGTTCGTCAAACATGTAGACCGCGGGTTCGAGCGCCATCAGCAGCGCCACCTCGAGCTTGCGCTGGTCGCCATGCGGCAGGCTCGCCACCGGCTCGGCGCGCCGCGGCCACAGCGCCACCTGCTCGAGCACCTGCTGCGCGCGCGCCGTGAGGTGGCCGTGGTCGCTCCAGATGCTCCACAGATTGAGCCCGCGCCGGTGCGCGCCCGGCCGCCGCGCCTGGACCGCCAGGCGCACGTTTTCCAGCACGCTCAGATTGGGAAACAGATTCGTCAGCTGGAACGCCCGCCCCAGCCCCGCGTGCGTGCGCGCCGATGGCGCCAGGCCCGTCAGCTCGCGCCCGCCCAGCAGCACCCGTCCGGCCGTGGCCTTGAGCTGGCCCGAGATCAGGTTGAAGAAAGTCGTCTTGCCCGCGCCGTTCGGGCCGACGATGGCGGTGAGCGTGCCGGGATCGAACCGGCAGCTCACATCGTTGACGGCGATGTGGCCGCCAAAGCGGATGGTGAGGTTTTGGGTTTCGAGCATAAAAGGATGTGGCGGGTAGCAGCAGCGCCGTCGGTGGTGCAATTTTTTATAGGACAGGCCGTTCATCCTTCGATGCTTCGACAGGCTCAGCATCAGGACGAACGTGGGGGGGATTGCAGCGCTCTGCCCCTTGCTTTTTCAGTCGCCCTCAAACTCCCCACTACCGTTCGCCCTGAGCCTGTCGAAGGGCGTTTCAGGGAGTGCAGATCACTCCCCACTGCCCTTCACCCTGAGCCTGCCCATGCGGCCCAGTCGAAGGACGTTTCAGGGCGCACCCGTAAAACGTCACTGATCCAATCACCGCCCATTCCGAACCGGAATCTGCATCTCCTCCGGCTTGATCTCCCGCACCAGCTCCGGCACGCCCCAGGCAAACGCCGGGTCGTTCTTCACGCGGAAGTGGTACATGCTCTGCATCGCCTGGTGGTCTTCCTTGCGGAAGGTCATCGTGCCCTTGGGCGTGTCGAACGACATGCCTTCCATCGCCTTGATCAGCGTGTTGGTCTTGGTGTCGCCATTCGTCTTCTTCAGCGCGGTCACCAGCGCCATCGCGGCCGAGAAGCCACCGGCCGTGAAGAAGTCCGGCGGCGTCTTGAACTGCTTGTAGTGCATCGCCACCAGCGCGTCGTTGACCGGGTTCTTCGGGATGCCGAAGTAGTAGTAGCTCGCGCCCTCCATGCCCGGCAGGTTCTTGTACGCGGCCATGGCCGGCAGGATGTTGCCGCCCGATGCGATCTCGATGCCATAGCGCTTGAGGTCCAGATCGGCGATCTTGAACGGATTGCCCGCGCCGGCCCAGACGATCCAGATGATCTTCTTGCCCGGCTGGTCCTTGAGCTTGTCGATCAGCCGCTGGGCGCCGGCCGTGAAATCGGTGGTGGCCGCCGGCAGGTACTCCTCATGCACCAGCTTGCCTTTCTTCACGGCGTCCTTGAACGCCTTGACGCCGTCGCGGCCAAACGCGTTGTCCTGGGCCAGCGTGGCGATGGTCACGCCCGCGCGGTCGATGGCCACGGCATTGCTGATCGCGTCCTGGCTCGAATTGCGGCCGGTGCGGAAGATGTACTTGTTCCACTTGTCGCCGGTGATCGAGTCGGCCACCGCGGGCTCGACCAGCAGGATCTTCTTGTACTCCTCGGCCACCGGCAGCATCGCCAGCGCCACGCCGGAGGCGCTGGGGCCCACGGCGATATCGGCCTTGTCGTCGGAGTAAGCGGTCGCCAGCTGGCTCTTGCCCAGATCGGGCTTGCCCTGGTCGTCCTTCTCGATCACCACCAGTTTCCTGCCGGCCACGGTCATGCTGCCGCCGGTCGCGTACTCCAGGCCCATCATCAGGCCGGCCTGGGTCTGCTTGCCATAGGCCTCGAGCGGGCCGGTCTTGCTGTAGACATGGGCAATGCGGATTTCGCCCTGCGCCAGCGCGGCCTGGCCGCCTCCGAGCGCCAGCAGACAGAGAACGGCGGAATGAACCAGGGTGCGGCGTTGCATGGTGCTTGTCTCCTATGGAATAGTGGACAAGACAGAGCAGGCTTCATGCCAGCAGCGGCCAGCGCGCCAAGCCGTTGATTTTCCAGGAGAGCACCCAACGCCAAGGCTTCATCCAACACGTATTGCATGATAGTCAGACAGCTGCCCCGTCTGAAATTCAGACAGCTGTCTGCTCTGCGCACAGGGTTTGCACCAAAGTGCAGCAATCAAGAGGCCGATGGCTCCATGCGCGCGTACAAGGTGGCGCGTGAGATCTGCAGCTGCCGCGCCGTCGCCAGCTTGTTGCCGCCGTTGGCCGCCAGCGATGCGGCAATCGCCTGCTGCTCGAGTTCGGCCACCTGCACATGCAAGGGGCGCAGCAGGCGCTGGCTGTCGCCTGGCGCCGCCTCGCCGCCGGCCGGCTGCGCCTGCGCCGCGCAATCGGTCAGCGCCGGCCGCGGCTCCACGCCCGCAGCGCGCAGCACCTCGTCCAGCAGCCGCGCATCGACGACCCCGCTGTCGCCGCGCATCGCCGCCTGCTCCAGCACATTGCGCAGCTCGCGGATATTGCCGCGCCACTCCTGCGCCGCGAGCAGCGCCAGTGCATCGGCATGCCATTCGGGCGGCGGCATGTCGTTGCGCAGTCCCATGTCCTCGCTGAGCACTTCGACCAGCGCGGGAATGTCGGCCCGGCGCGCACGCAGCGGCGGCACGCGGATCGGCAGCACATGCAGGCGGTAGAACAGGTCTTCGCGGAACTGGCCCGCCTGCACCATCGCCGGCAGATCGCGCGACGTGGCCGCGACCACGCGCACATTCAGCGGCAGCAGCTGGTTCGAGCCCAGCGGCTCGATCTCGCCCTCCTGCAGCGCGCGCAGCAGCTTGGCCTGCAGGCTCGGCGGCATGTCGCCGATCTCGTCGAGAAACAGCGTGCCGCCATGGGCCAGCTTGAACTTGCCATCGCGCCCGCGCCGGTCGGCGCCGGTGTACGCACCGGGCGCGACACCAAAGAACTCGGCTTCCAGCAGCGTGTCGGGAATGGCGGCGATGTTCAGCCCGACAAACGGGCCTGCGGCGCGCGGCGACGCCGCGTGAATGGCATGCGCCAGCAGCTCCTTGCCCGTGCCGGTCTCGCCCAGCAGCAGCACCGGGCTGGACGACTGCGCGGCGCGCCGCGCCTGGCGCTTGACTTCGGTGGCGGCGGGGCTGGCGCC
>JBEVDH010000123.1:0-18300 GCA_040514115.1 Comamonas sp.
GCGGGCCACACCGCAGTGGTCGCGAAGTTGGTCGAGGCTGGCGCAGGCATCTTTGCCTCCGCTGACGACGGTGCCTGTGCAGTGTCATTGGCGCGATTGCATGGGCATGCCGAGACCAGAGACATGTTGGTGCAAGCGATCGCACAAAGCTTCCGAGCCTCGGCTCAGGGGCCCGCCGCGGCGTCGGCCGGCGCAAAGCCCGGGGTATGAGAGCCAGCGCTGGCTGGCACGAGTGCATGCCAATGCTGCAACCGGCAGTTCCATTTCCCTGGACTGCGCTGCGCTGCCAGCGCAGGCGATACCTGTCTGCAAGAGCTGCTTCCTTTGGATGAAGTGCAGCGCATTGCGCGCGCGCGCCAGAGCTGGCTTCATCCTTGTGGTGCCTTGCTTCAGTGCAACGGCCGCTTCTCCAGATAGGCACAAAACGGATCTTGGTTTACAATAGTAAAAATCTATCGCAAATAGATTTCCAATAGTTATATCTAGAATTCGGGCTGGAAATCGTCATGCGGGTAGATCCATTTTTACTTCAGCCTTATCCGAGACCATCATGATTTCTGCCTCCAGCCTCACCGGCATGTTCTCCGCCATCAACCGCGATATGCAGGTTGCCTGGCCGCCAAGCTACCCCGCGCCCTATCGACGCGAGATCGATGTGGAACTGCGCACGACTGCCGCACAGGGCAACAACGAGAGGCTGCGCCAACTTCTTGCCCAGGGAGCGAATCCCGACGCTGCGGATGCCGAGGAGCGGACTGCCCTGTTCCATGCGGCGATGCACGGGCACAGCGCAACCGTCGGGATCCTGCTCGAGCGCGCAGCATCCACTGACATGCGCGATGCGGGAGGCTATACCCCGTTGCTGCATGCCGTGCAGCACGGGCATCGGGAGGCGGCCGATGCCTTGCTGCGGGCGCAGGCGAACAGCAATGCGGTGGGCGATGACGCAATGACTGCGCTCATGTTCGCTGCCCAGGTCGCAGACGCCGAGCTGATTCGGTTGCTGGTGCATTACGGGGCGGTGGTGAACGGCGCGAGTTTGCCGGGATTCCATGCGTTGGTGTTTGCAACGCAGGACCATCATCCGGCTGCCATGGCGGCATTGACGCAAGTGAATGTGCATGTCCATGCCGATCATCTCGCGCGCAACGCCATTCTTGGAGCCGCACAGCTTGGCTACGCTGAATTTGCCGACGTCCTGGCACAAGCCGGGGTGCGTCTGGGTGCAGCCGCGGGCAGTCTTCCTCCAGTGGCGGCGGCGGCGTTGCAGCGTCACATCACTGTGGCGGCCGCGTTGAGGGATGCCGGAGCGAATATCGATTCCTATCTGTTGGAAGCGGTCAAACAGGGAAATGCGTATGTAGCAAACGTGCTGCTGCAAGTCGGCGCCCATCTGGATTTGCGCACTGGCGACGGAGCCTCCCTGCTGATGATCGCAGCCGGCAGCGGCCATGCTGGCGTCACGGCTGCCTTGGTGGAGGCCGGGGCCGATATCGACGCCGTCGACGGGATGGGCAGGACTGCCACGATGTATGCGGTGGCCGGTGGCAACACCGACCTGGTCCGGGAATTGCTGCGCGCTGAACCACAGCTCAACGCCGGCACCAGGCACGGCGTCACTGCGCTCCTGCTGGCCGCTGAAGTCGGAAACGCCAGCGTGATCGGCATGCTGCGGCGCGCCGGCGCCCCTATCGACGCGACCGATCACGACGGTTTCTCTGCGATGCTGCTTGCGGCCGCAGGCCAGCATATGGAAGTCATCGCCTACCTGAGACAGGTCATGGGCGTCGATATCGATGCCGATCTGCTCAGCGCAGTGCAGCGAGGCACGCTCGTGATGGTCCAGACCTTGATATCCGCAGGAGCGGATATCAATGCTGCCACGAAGGACGGAAGAACCGCGATGACCCACGCCGTCGAACGTGGGGACCCTGACATCATCGAGTGCCTGGCATGGGCCGCAGCGCATCCAAACCCGGCCCCCGCTGGCGCCGTCATGGTTTGAGACCGTTGAGAACAAGGTTTCAGCTGTGGAATTTTCAAATGGGTTGATCCATTTTTCCGAATTTTCTTGGAGGCCCTCATGTTTCTCTCATCCAGTATCGCCCGGGCCCTTCCTGCGCCGGTCTACGGAAATCCGCAGCCAGGCGGCGGGTTGCCGCGCGAGAGCCTGGCCGCCGCCGGCTCCCATGGCCATGCCCCTGCGATGCCGTCTGTGGCTTCCAGCCACTGCGAAGCGGGCGCCGGCCACCAGCCTTGCGACCTGATGGCGCCAGCATGGAATGATCACGGCCATAGGGTTGCAGCGTTGAGGCAGGCTGGCGCGAATAGCAATATCGACTTGCTGGTGGCTGTCGACACCGGCCGTGGCGATATCGTCGCCGCACTGTTGCGCGCCGGAGCAGATGCCAATTTCAGGGGCGGCCATGGAATGTCTGCGTTGATGCTGGCGGCTGCACGGGGCCACGGTGTTGCCGTGAATGCCTTGGTGCTGCATGGCGCGGACATCAATGCCTACGATGACTCGGGTTGGACGGCCACCATGTATGCGGTTGCCAGCGGAAATGTCGATGCGGTCAATGCCCTGATGCGTCCGGGAAATCGGATCGACTCGGGTGATGCGACCGGCATGACCGCGCTCATGCTGGCAGCAGGATCCGGCCAGCTCGATATCGTCAATGCGCTGCTGAAGGCCGACACCGGCGTGGACATCGACATCGACGTGGTCAATGAAGACCTCCATTCCGCTGTAATGCTTGCAGCCAGGAATAGGGATACGCGTGTGGTGCAGGCACTGCGGAACGCCGGAGCAGATATCGATGCCGATCTGCTGAGCGCAGTACAGATCGGTACTTCTGCGATGGTCCGAACCCTGCTGCGCGCCGGCGCCGATGCGAATGCTGTGGAGGGCGATGGCACCAGTGCGATGGGCTTTGCTTGCGCCAGGGGACGCCCCGACATCCTGCGCATGCTGCACGCGAGCCAGACGGCCCGGGACCTCCGCGGGGACCGGCCACCGCTGGCAACCATCTCGGAGGACGAGCCGGATGCCGAAATGCCGTGCGACGAGGAAGGCCGCATGAATGCAGCGCCGACCTGCTCCTCCAGCACTGCAACGGCCCCCCTATATCCCGCGCTAGAGAGCAGTTGCGGCGCCATGCAGGAGTGCGACATCGACGCGGCCCATGCCGGCGAGCTTGTGCTGCGGCGGCCTGCAGGTCTTGTGGCGCCCCATCAGTACGCATGACGGCGTCGCCCCCTGAATGCAGGCGGCGCACGACTGCGGGACAAGGCAGCAGTCCCGCGCGTCGCGGCTTCCGACGCCACTGGCATGGACAGGCCTACCCATTCCATGCACCCGCGTGGCTCTTCGTTGCCCCTTTTCGAGGGCTAACACGCCCCTTGAGACGTCGTTGTGTTGCCTTGCCGTGCTACGCGCACTGTCTGCGGCAACACGCCTAGCCGGCCGCGCCTGGCCGGCCGCGCCTGGCCGGCCGCGCCTGGTCTCAACCGCAAATCTGAGATGTGCTGGGTCGTGTTAGCCGCTCTCAAGGCACATTCCCCCGGATGGCGTTGTCACCAATGGGCAGTAGTTTCCATGCAACGCCAAGACTGTGTGACGCAGGCAGACATCTCCTTTCTATGTATGATAGATAAAATCTATCAGTACATTGTTTTAAATAGTTTTTATTGTAATGAAGGTCTCCGACCGGGTGGATTGTCTTTACTTTCTTGAATGGATTGGAATCTCATGTGCCTTGCATCCGCCTTATCCTGGTTATGTCATCGACCTGCCCATACCAGTTTGCCGCCAGGCGGTGGGTTGCCCGGTCCTGCTTGCGCAGCGCAGCGTAATGCGAGTCTGCGGACCTCGGCCCGGGAAGGAGACAATGAAAGGCTGCAGGCCTTGGTCGATGCAGGCGCGGAGGTCGACGCAGTGGATGTTGATGGCTGCAGTGCGTTGTTTTTTGCGGCGCAGAATGGTCACGATGAGGCCGTCCAGATCCTGCTTCAAGCCCGTGCATCTGTCCATCTCGGCGATGCGCGGGGCCGTACTCCTTTGATGATTGCTGCCGGGCAGGGCCACCGCGGAGCAGTCGATGCCTTGTTGCGGGCACACTCAGACAGCAATGCCAGGGCACATTGCGGCGGCACGCCTGTGATGTTTGCGGCCGAATCGGGAAAGACCGACATCGTCCGGCTGCTGTTGCAATACCAGGCCGATGTCAATGCGAAGAATTCCGCGGGACGTGATGCGCTGCTGCTTGCAGTGCAGGCCAATCATCCGGACGCAGTGAGGGTTTTGATAGAAGCGAACGCGAATGTCAATACAACCCATGATGGGTTTTCCGCAATCCATCGTGCCGCCTGCCATGGCCATGCCGAAGTGGTTGACGTTCTTGTGCAAGCCGGGGCGGATTTTGATTTCCGCAGCGACGCCGGGTCCCACATGCTCATGGCTGCGGCGGGCCGTGGTGACACTGCCATGGTGAACACCTTTTTGTCGCACGGAGCCAATATCAACGCCGTGAGTGACACGGGGATGACTGCCACGATGTATGCGGTTGGCTGCAGCGCATTCTGGACTGTCCATGCATTGCTGCGCAGCGGAAATGATCTTGAGGCAACCAACAACGACGGCATGACTGCCTTCCTGATGGCTGCGGACCTGGGAGGTACCGAAATGATCGTGTTGCTGCGAATGGCCGGCGCTGACAAGGATGCCGTCGATCAGGACGGCTTCTGCGCAATGCAGCTGGCGGCTGCGAAGGGGCATGACGAAGTAGTCCTGGTCCTGAGGGAAATGCCGGAATCGGTCGAGGAATTCAGGAACCTCGTGATGGGCCGAATCGAGCCGCATGCTTCATCCTCCATGGCCAACCCTTCAGCCCCTGCGGTGTCCCCCGTAGATCCATCCCAGCCTGGGGAGGCGCCGCCATCATTTTTGCAGGTGGTCGATCTCGCTGGCGCCGTCGAGGGCGGGGCAGTGGCCTGGCCTTCAGCCCCGCAGAACATCGCAGGTCCGCGGCAGCCCGAGGTTGCGCAGGCTGCGCCAGTGCGTGCCGAGGGACAGCCCGAGGCACGACAACCCGCCCTCATGCATTGACCCGCTCCGGAATCGGGGCGGCATTGATGCGATGGAGCTATACCTTTTCTCGCCAAGGCGCGCAGCCAGCTGTTCGACGGATGTGACCTGCATATTGACTACGGCAGCGGCGGCAATCGCTGCCCGCGCCACCTGCACTGATGTCCGCCCGCTGCTCGCCACAGACATTGGTTTACCCACTGTGTTCCCCTTCGCGTCCTGGGCGTCCCAGCCCGTGCGCGACTCGGCGCGGCCGGTCCCATGACGGCGGTGTGGGAGCAGGTGCCGTGAAGTGCGTCGCAGAGATCGGATGTTGCTGACGGACAACGACCCGGTGGCGCGTAATAGAGAAAAACTATCTAATATTGCATTTAATAGTTTAATCTTGAAGTCGCATGGGTGTCCGCCCCGAGCCGAGCCTGGCACTTCATCCTTTACCGAGGATATCCATGCGTACCAACTCCCACATCGGCGCAGCGCCCAGCGCCGCTCGATTCAGCGATCTGCTGGTGCCGGCTTCAGCGCTGGCGACCGGTTTCCTGCACACGAGTCACATGTTCCCTACGGGTGCCTCACCAGGGAACCCCATTCAGCGTCCTGCATCGGTCGCCACCGCGTCCACTCATGCCGTCGATGGCTTGGGCATGACCCGTTTGATGCACGCGGCGATGCATGGGGATATTGCAGCCGTCGTCGCGTTGCTTCGAGCCGGGGCGCCTGTCGATCTCGTCGACCCTACCGGCAGCACCGCCCTTGCCCTCGCGGCCCGGGCCGGACACGCCGATATCGCCACCACCTTGTTGCATGCGGGCGCGGATCCCGATATTGCCGCTGTGGGCGGGCTGACGCCGCTCATGATTGCGGCCTATTACGGATTCTCGAGTGTCATGGAAACGCTAGCGCGCCATGGCGCAGATCTCGAAGCCGTCAGCCACGCCGGATTTACCGCATTGATGAGCGCGGTGCACAACGATCACCTCGATACGGTCCGCGACTTGCTGGACATCGGAGCCAATCCCAATACGCTGTCTGTCAGTGGCAGCTTGCTGCAGCTGGCCGCTGCGACCGCGCGACCGGAGATCGTCAGCGCATTGCTGCAAGCCGGGGCCAGCCTGTATCCAGCAGGCGGCAGCATTTCGCCAGCGCTGATAGCGGCGGCTCTCGAGGGCCGCGTGGATGTCGTGGCCGTCCTGGTGCATGCCGGGGTCGATCTCAATGCGCATCTGCACATTGCCGCGGTCGGGGGTATCACCACCTGGGTGAGTGCATTGTTGCGCGTCGGTGCAAATGTGAATGCGCAGGATGAAGCCTGCGGACATACCGCACTGATGGCTGCGGCCGTACTGGGGAACGTCGCGGTCGTTAACCTGCTGGTGCGGGCCGGAGCGAATGTTCAAGTCGACTTTTTCGCCGCGGCGGGACGGGGCCTGGTCGCGGCAGGGAACGCTTTGATCACGCAGGGAGCGGATGTGAACGCTACGGATCGCTCCGGTGTCACCCCGCTGATGTGGGCGGCGGAAAATGGTCACGCTGCCATGGTCGAGGCGCTGGTCCAGGCTGGAGCGAACATCCAGGCCCGGTTGCACATGCCGAGCCAGCAGGGCCACACCGGCGCCACCGGGATGCTGCTGCAGATGCAGGTGGGGGGCCATACCGTGACGGTCAACGGTTTCACCGCGCTGATGCTGGCGGCGCTCCATGGTCGCCCGGCAGTGGTGGCGGTGCTCAGAAGCGCCGGCGCGGATATCGATGCCGATTTGCACCTGGCCGCTGAAAGAGGCTCGGGTGCCATGGTGACCGCATTGGCCGCAGCCGGAGCCAACGTGAACCGCGCGGATGCTTCCGGTATCACCGCGCTGATGCGGGCGGCAGACCATGGCAACGCCGATGCGGTGAACGCGCTGCTTCGGGCCGGTGCGAATGTCCATGTCAGATTGCCCATGGTCGAGGACGACGGCAGCGCGGTTGCCGTGGCGGACTTGCCAACCACCGAAGGATCGACCGCGTTGATGCTGGCGGCGCGGCATGGTCACAGGGCAGTGGTGGCGGCATTGAGACAGGCTGGAGCGGACATCGATGCCGATTTGCGCATGGCCATTGAGCTGGGCGGCGCAGGAATGGTCGCCGCTTTGGCCCGGGCCGGAGCCGACGTGAACCGGGCGGATGGTTCCGGTATCACCGCGCTGATGCAGGCGGCTGGAGATGGCAACGTCGGTGTGGTGAATGCGCTGCTTCAGGCCGGTGCCAATGTCCATGCCAGATTGCCCATGGTCGAACACCATGGCAGCGCTGGCGCCTCGGCGGCTTTACCGACAGCCGAAGTCGATGGCCGTACCGTGGCGGTGGAAGGCTACACCGCGTTGATGCTGGCGATGCTTTATGGCCGTACGGCGGTGGGGGTGGCGCTGCAGCGCGCCGGAGCGGATGTCGATGCCGATTTGCGCCTGGTGATCGGGCAAAGCAGCGTGGCCATGGTGGTGGACACATTTGCCCGCACCGGGGCGAATTTCGAGGCCACGGATGCAGCAGGCCGGACGGCGCTGATGCTGGCGGCGCAGGAAGGCAATGCGGCGATGGTGACGGCCCTGCTCGCTGCCGGTGCGAAAGTCCAGGCGGTCAGCAGCAATGGTGTTTCCGCGCTGATGCTGGCCTCGATACACAACCGCACGGAGGTAGTGGAGGCGTTGCTCGCGGGGGGAGCGATGGTCGATGCCGTTGCTGCCAACGGCTTCACGGCATTGATGTTCGCGGCGATGTCGGGCAATACGGCCACCGCGCGTTTGCTGTTGCAAGCCGGAGCCGATGTTCGCGCCCAGTCCTTGGATGGCCGCAGCGCGCGCAGCCTCGCATTGTCGAATGGATTCGTTGAGCTTGAGAATTGCTTGACTGCGGTCGATGAGGCGCGAGAGACGGCTGCCTTGAATGCTTTTATCGCGTCGGTGCTGGTGGATGACGATCTGCCCACGGTTGCGGGGCAGGCCGTCCCGGCGGTTGCGCACAGCGCGGTCTTTGGCCAGACGAGCGTCAACAGGGGTATCACGTACGAACCAAGTCAATGGGCGGCTGCGTCATATCCTGCTGCCGGCGATGCCGACAAGACGATGGGGTACGACGCAACCGACCTGCAGCCTGTCGAATTGGCCGGATTTCTGGGATCGACTGCCCCGACCTGAACCAGCAGCGTGGCGCAAGACCCGACCCTGTGCTGGGTTCCCCAGGGCGGGTGGCAGTGCCCTTAGCGACATGTTTCGACCCGAAAAAAGATCAGATGCAAAAAATCACAATCTGCCTTACAATAGTCGTAATCTATCGTATTGCTGATTTCGATAGTCATTGATTTGAAATGACTTGAAGTGGCCAACAGGTAGATCCTCTTTCAACAACTTTGGAAACATCATGCCTTCATCCACCATCGCACCCGCATTCCTCGCCAGCACGAACCTGCAGATCGGCCGTCAGCAGCAGGAACCCCAAGCTCCGATCAATGCCCGCCTCCAGGCAACAGCTGCCAATGCAACGCATGCCCAGCAACCGGCCCACAGCGTGTATCACGATATGCAAGCCGCGAGCTCTGCGGCCGTTGCGGTCCTGTCCGGAGGCGATGCCGACGATCAAGCCCCTTGGATGCTGGCTGCCCAGCAGGAATATGCCGCCGGCATCACCCGTGTGCTTGGATCTCTCGATGAGGTCAGCAATGAGGCTTTCCGGGTGATCAGAAATGAATTCAGCGAGATGATCGAGTTGCAGAGGCGCAATGGCGTGGACACTGCCAGTTTGCTGATGGCTATCGTCGATTCCTCTACCGATACCATCGCCGCGCTGGTGCGCGGCCATTCCGATGACCCCGATTTCCCGACCGATCCAGCGGTGTTGGCAACGCTGATGCAGACGTCGTATGCCATGAAGGCTTGCGCGAATGCCATGCTGGAGACCATGGAGCCGTTGCAACCCGGGGCGAGTACCGATGGCATGGACATTGCCGGGTTCAACCAGATGGCGCTTGCTGCCGATGCGGGGCATGCGGCGGTGGCGCACCCATTGGGAATGCCCTTGAACGCTGCGCACTCGCTGCCATCTTCCGTTGCCGCATCCCACGGGCAGCACCGGAACGAAGGCGAACAGGCCTCTGTACCGTTGTCAACCTTCGTTCCCGGCCCTGGCGCTTTTGCATGAAGGGACGGGCGCTTCAACCAATCTCGATATGCGCGCAGGACCCGGGCGGCAGCTCCAGCCAGCGCTGCGCCGCTGCCTGCAGGCTGCCCAGCCCGCCGGTGGCATAGAGCTGGATCTGCGGTGCGGCGGTTGGGGGCACGGCTTCGGGCACCAGCAGTCCGGACTGGGCCAGCAGGCGCCGCACCTGGCGCGCGATGGCCGTGCCCGTGTCGATCAGCTCGATGTCGGGCCCGAGCAGCGCGCGCAGTTCCTGTTTGACGAAGATGTAATGGGTACAGCCCAGCACCAGGGTATCGATCTCGCCAGTGCCGAGCCCGAAGGTGCCCAGGGCCTCGGTGTGGCGCACGCAATGCGCCCAGAGCTCGCTGTCCTGCAGACGCGCGGGCAGCGGCTGCGCGCTGGCCTGCTCGATGGCCAGGGCCAGTCCGTCGCAGGCCTGCACGGCAAAGTGCGTCTGTTGCGAATGCTCGCCCAGCAGCCGCGCGAAACGTGCACTGCCCACGGTGCCGCGCGTGGCCAGCACGCCCACATGGTGCGTCTGGCTGCTCAGGGCCGCGGGTTTGAGTGCCGGCTCGACACCGATCAGCAGCAGATCGGGCATTTCGCGGCGCAACTGCTCCACGGCCGCGGCGGTGGCGGTGTTGCAGGCAATGACCAGTGCCTTGATGCCGTGCTGCGCGCGCAGGTGGCGCGCGATTGCGCTCGTGCGCTGCTGCACGAAAGCCTCGTCGCGCTCGCCATAGGGCGCGTGGCCGCTGTCGGCCACATAGACCAGATGTTCCCGTGGCAGCTCGCTGCGCAGCGCCTGCAGGACGCTGAGGCCGCCGATGCCGCTGTCGAAAATGCCAATGGGGAAGTGGTGCATGGGAGAGGGCAGGGAGTGCGGGCCGCAGCGGCCCGCGTGCAAGTATGCCGCGTCCGGGGCCAACCTGCAGGAGGCGGCCCCGGTGCGCGGCAATCCCGGTTCAGGCGCCGGCCAGGGCGATGCCCTTGAATTCGCCGGTGGCGATCCGTTCCTTCCAGATCGCCGGGCCCGTGATGTGGGCGCTGGTGCCGCCCGCGTCGACGGCCACGGTGACCGGCATGTCGACCACGTCGAATTCGTAGATCGCTTCCATGCCCAGGTCGGCAAAGCCGACCACCTTGGCGTTCTTGATGGCCTTCGAGACCAGGTAGGCGGCGCCGCCCACGGCCATCAGGTAGGCGCTCTTGTGCTGCTTGATCGCCTCGATGGCGACCGGGCCGCGCTCGGCCTTGCCGATCATCGCGATCAGGCCGGTCTGCGCGAGCATCATGTCGGTGAACGAGTCCATGCGCGTGGCCGTTGTGGGGCCGGCAGGACCGACGGCCTCGTCGCCCACCGGGTCCACGGGGCCGACGTAGTAGATCACGCGGTTGGTGAAGTCCACGGGCAGCTGCTCGCCCTTGGCCAGCATGTCCTGGATGCGCTTGTGCGCCGCGTCGCGGCCGGTGAGCATCTTGCCGTTGAGCAGCAGGGTGTCGCCAGGCTTCCAGCTCGCGACTTCTTCCTTGGTCAGGGCGTTCAGATCGACGCGCTTGCTCTTTTGGTAGTCAGGCGCCCACTCGACCTTGGGCCACAGATCCAGCGAAGGCGGGTCGAGATAGACCGGGCCCGAGCCGTCCATCACGAAATGGGCGTGGCGCGTGGCGGCGCAGTTGGGGATCATGGCCACGGGCTTGGAAGCCGCGTGCGTGGCGTACATCTTGATCTTGACGTCAAGCACGGTCGACAGGCCGCCCAGGCCCTGGGCGCCGATGCCCAGCGCATTGACCTTCTCGTAGAGCTCCAGACGCATCTCTTCGACCTGGTCGAGCTTCTCGCCGCGCTGCGACCTGGCCTGGAGCTCGTACATGTCGAGGTCTTCCATCAGGCTTTCCTTGGCCAGCAGCACAGCCTTCTCGGCAGTGCCGCCGATGCCGATACCGATCATGCCTGGCGGGCACCAGCCCGCGCCCATGGTCGGAATGGTCTTGAGCACCCAGTCGACGATGCTGTCGCCCGGGTTCATCATGATCATCTTGGACTTGTTTTCCGAGCCGCCGCCCTTGGCCGCGACGGTGATGTCGAGCTGGTTGCCGGGCACGAGCTGCGTGAAGATCACGGCCGGCGTGTTGTCCTTGGTGTTCTTGCGCGCGAAGTGCGGGTCGGCCACGACGGAGGCGCGCAGCGTGTTGTCGGGGTGGTTGTAGCCCTGGCGCACGCCTTCGTTGATCGCGTCCTCGATGCCGCCGGTGAAACCTTCCCAGCGCACGTCCATGCCGATCTTCAGGAACACATTGACGATGCCCGTGTCCTGACAGATCGGACGGTGGCCGATGGCCGACATCTTCGAGTTCGTCAGGATCTGGGCCATCGCGTCCTTGGCCGCCGGGCTCTGCTCGCGCTCGTAGGCGCGCGCCAGATGGGCGATGTAGTCGGTGGGGTGGTAGTAGCTGATGTACTGCAGGGCGCCTGCGATCGAGTCGATCAGGTCCTGCTGGCGGATCGTGGTGGTCATCGTGGGTTTTCTTGGGAAGGTAACAGCGACAGCAACCCGGGATTATCCCGCGCTTCGCCGCAGCGCGTGGCAAAGCCCGCTAGTCTTCTATAACACTTGGGTCATCGGCGGCGCCCGCGCAGGCGTGCCACAGAGTGCATTGTCAGCAGTCCATTGAGAATGGGTATCATTCATTGGTGGATTTTTTCCTTCAACCCTCAGGAGACTTGTGGATGACGCAACCGGCTACGCGACTCGAACATGACACTTTCGGCCCCATCGAGGTGCCCGCCGATCGGCTCTGGGGGGCACAGACCCAGCGCTCGCTGCTCAATTTCGACATCTCGGGCGAGCGCCAGCCGCGCGAGCTGATCCATGCGCTGGCACTCGTCAAGCGCGCTTCTTCACAAGTCAACCGCGAGTTGGGCCTGCTCGATGGCGCCAAGTCCGAGGCCATCATCGCGGCGGCCGACGAAGTGGTGGCCGGCAAGCATGAGGCCGAGTTCCCGCTGGTCGTCTGGCAGACGGGTTCGGGCACGCAGACCAACATGAACGTCAACGAGGTGCTGGCCAACCGCGCCAGCGAGCTGCTGGGCGGCGAGCGCGGCGAGGGCCGCCTGGTGCACCCGAACGACGACGTCAACAAGAGCCAGTCAAGCAACGATGTGTTCCCCACGGCCATGCATGTCGCGGCCGTGCAGGGCCTGACGCAGCAGCTGCTGCCGGCCATTGCCAAGCTGCAGGCGACGCTGCAGGAGAAGTCGCAGGCATTTGCCGGCATCATCAAGATCGGCCGCACCCATCTCCAAGACGCGACACCGCTGACGCTGGGCCAGGAGTTCTCGGGCTATGCGGCGCAGTTGGCCCACGGCCAGGGCCATGTGCGCGCGGCCATCCCGCATCTGTGCGAACTGGCGCTGGGCGGCACGGCCGTGGGCACCGGGCTCAATGCGCCTTCGGGTTACGCGGGCGCGGTCGCGGCCGAGCTGGCGCAGCTGACCGGGCTGCCCTTTGTCACCGCACCGAACAAATTCGAGGCGCTGGCCAGCGTCGACGCGCTGGTGCATGCGCATGGTGCGCTCAAGACGCTGGCCGCGAGCCTGACCAAGATCGCCAACGATGTGCGCTGGTTGGCGAGCGGCCCGCGCAGCGGCATTGGCGAGCTCAGCATTCCCGAGAACGAGCCGGGTTCGTCCATCATGCCGGGCAAGGTCAACCCCACGCAAAGCGAGGCGCTGACGATGCTGGCCGCGCAGGTCATGGGCAACGATGTGGCGATCAACATCGGCGGCGCCTCGGGCAATTTCGAACTCAATGTGTTTCGCCCGATGGTGATCCACAACTTCCTGCAGAGCGTGCGCCTGCTGTCCGACGGCATGCGCAGCTTCAACGACCACTGCGCCGTCGGCATCACGCCCAACGAGGAGCGCATTGCCGAGCTGGTGCAGCGCTCGCTGATGCTGGTCACCGCGCTGAACCCGCATATCGGCTATGACAAGTCGGCGTACATCGCCAAGAAGGCCCACCGCGAAGGCACCAGCCTGCGCGAGGCGGCGGTGGCCAGCGGGCATCTGACGGGGGAGCAGTTCGATGCGTGGGTGGTGCCGTCGCAGATGGTGGGGACGCTTTGATCTTTGGCGACGGGGGTTTTTGAATGGTTCGAGTTATGGGTCCTGCGCAACGCGTTTACTGTTTGTAGCGGGGCCGTTCATGGTTCGACGGGCTCACCACGAACGGTTTTCGGTCCTTCGTGAGCTTCCAAGGAGGTCATGTCCCTGCATGAACTGCGAAAAACCGTTCGTCCTGAGCCTGTCGAAGGATGGACGGCCAGGCCACAAGTTGCAGGCGGGCCGTAATTCGGGGCAGAGCGTCTGCTAAGGTGCATCCCATGTTTCTGTCCCTGAGCGAAAGACTTCCATGGCATTTCCGCCCCTGCGCGCAGCATTGCTGACCACTGTGGTGGTGCTCTCCGGTTGCGCCGGAGTGCGCATGCCCTCGCTCCCCTCCATGCCCTCGCTGCCCACCTGGATCTCCGCCCCCAAGCCGCAGGCACCCGCAGCACCCGCGGCCGTCACCGCGGCACTGCAACCCACCGACAAAACCGAAACCTGGCGCGGCACCTACCGCCAGCAGGGCGGGGTGGAGCGCTTCACCGAATGCCGCAGTGGCGTGGAAATGCCCGTGGCGCAGGCCGGCGACAAGGCCTTGCTGGAGGCCGCCTATCTTTCCAGCGGTGCAGCGCCGGGCGCGCCGCTGCTGGTCGAAGTCCAGGGCCGGTGGGTGCTGCGTGCGCGCTCGGACCTGCCGCCCTCGGCCAACGCGCAGGAGCTGGTGCTGCTGGTCGAGCGCTTTGTCTCGGTGTCGAGCCAGGGTTCGTGCGCGGGCTGGTAGGCCCGGCATCAAACCCTGCGCTCGAGCCCCGGCAGTCCCAGATGGAAGCGCTGGTTGAGATAGTGGATCGATGACTTGTAGGCCGCATCGGCCCAGCCCGAGCGCTGCGGGTTGTAGCCGTCGCTGACCAGCGCGATGTCCTCGCCGGGCAGCGGCTGCACGGCCCAGCGGAAGATGTCGCGGTTGCTGAAGTGGTTGCCCGCGCGCAGGTAGTACCAGGCGTCGGGCCATTCGCGGAACACGGTCTTGCTGGGCGCGCCGATGTGCACCGGGCGCGTCACGCCATTGTTGGCAAACAGATGGTTCAGGCCGACCGCGACTTCCTTTTCCAGCGCTTCGAGCGGGCCGCGCGCGAGCCTCGCCCAGAGGTCGGCGCAGTCGGCCTGGTCGTTGTAGACCACGCGGATCGCGTTCTGCGTGGACGCGTATTCCTCGAGCGGAATCTCCACCGAATTGATGCAGTGCCCGGTGGTCCAGGCGCGCCAGACATGCCGGCCGTTGGGTGTGATGATGCCGCGCCACCAGGGCTCGGCATACCACTGGGTGATGGTGGTCACGCGCACGCCCAGCAGTGCCTGGAACTCGGCCTGGGCCCGGATGCTTTCGGCAATGCGGCCCTGGACCTGGCCCAGGGCCACGGGCGGCAGCGCAATGACCAGCGTGCAGGCGGTGATGGCGCGCCGCGGTGTCTTGAGCAGGTAGCCCGCTGGTGACTTGTCGATGGACAGCACCGGCTCGTCGAGATGGATCTGCACGCCCAGTTCGCGCACGCGCTGCTCCATGCCGCGCGTATAGGCCGACATGCCGCCCACCGGGTACAGGCTCTGGCAATGGCCGCTGGGGCAGATCGCGCCAGCGTCGTTCTCCTCGTCGAGATAGTCGAGGTAGGCCTTGGCGTTGAGGTCGTATTCGTGGTCGGCGCGAAAGCGGTAGGTGCCGTGCAGGAAGGCGCAGCCTTCGGCGCCGATGACCTTCTCGGCATAGGCGCGCAGATTGGGATAACGGTCGACATGCTGGCGTTCGGGGCCGCGCAGCAGCTTCTCGTAGAGCTGGATTTCATAGCCGCCGCGGCTGCGATCCACATCGAGGCCCGGAAAAACGCGGATGAATTCATCGTTATCGGTCGCATACATGCCGCGCGTGTAGCCCAGCTCCTCGAGCATTTCGGGCTTTTGCAGCGCAATGCCCAGCTCGTCTGCCAGCCCGACCAGCACGCTCTGGCCTTCCATGATGCGCCGCGCGCCGAGCTGCACGAACGGGCCGCCGGCCTGCTCGTCCGACGCTGGAATATCGGACACGCGCCCGCCCAGGGCCGAGTCCTGCTCGAACAGGCACACGCGCGGGCCGAAGCGCTGGGCGAGCCGCAGCGCCGTGTGCAGGCCGGCGACGCCGCCGCCCACCACTGCGATCTCGCAGTGCGCGGTAGTATCGTCCGGCGCCAGCGCGGGGTGGGCCTGGGAAATTTCCGCCGCGCTGGGTGCCGCGGCCAAGGGGAGGGCGACCTCGCCGCCCAACAAAAGACTGCTCATGCCGAACATCCTTTCCTGAAGCTGCCGCAGCGCTGGTGCACGCTCGGCAATCCACGCGGGAAAGTGTAGGGCGGCCTCCTCGGGCGGCCCGGCCAAGGCTATGCCTGGCGCGTGGTTACTTGCCAGCCGCGGCGCTGCGCGCTTGCGCGAGCCAGCTGTCAAAGGTCTGCTGGTGCGCCTCGATCCAGCCCGCCACATGGCGCTCGATGTCGCCGGGCTTGTTCTCGCCCAGAAACATGCGGTTGTTCTCGGCATTGATGTCGTTGATCGGCAGCTGCATGATCTCGAACAGTTTGCCCGCGGCCGGGTTCTGCAGCGCCCACTGCTTGTTGGCCAGGATGTGCTGCGTGTTGGGCACGAAGCCGTAGTTCCTGCCGTTGGGCAGCTTCGTGTTCTCGCCGCCTTGCTCGCCGGGGGTGGCGCTGAAGGGCACTTCGAGCCACATCACATCGCTGCCGGGCTTGAGCTGGGCGCTGACCCAGAACGGGGTCCAGGTGTAATACAGCACCGGCTTGCCGGCCTTGAAGCGCGAGATGGTGTCGGCAATCAGCGCCGAGTAGGTGCCCTGCTGGTGCGTGACGGTGCCGCGCAGTTGGAAGGCATCGAGCTGGTGCTCGATGGCTGTCTCGCAGCCCCAGCCCGGCGTGCAACCCGTGAGGTCGGCCTTGCCGTCGCCATTGGTATCGAACAGCGCGGCAAGCTTCGGGTCCTTGAGCTGGCCGATCTGGGTGATGCCGTACTGATCGGCGGTCTTCTTGTCGATCAGGTAGCCCTGGATCGCGTTGTCGGCAAAGGTGCCCTTGCGCGTGAGCTTGGCGTCGCCGCCGGCGTTCTTGTAGAAGCCTTGGTGCAGCGGAATCCAGTGGTTGGCCATGAAGGTCGCATCGCCGTTGGCAATGGCCAGATGCGCCGTCGGGTACTCGACTTCCTGGACCGGCTGCACCTCGTAGCCGAGCTTTTGCAGCGCCTTGACGACCAGTTGGGTCTGGAAGTTTTCCTCGGCAATGGAGCTCTTGAGTGGGTAGACCTTGACGCCCTTGCCGGGCAGCTCGTTGTCGGGGGTCTGGGCGGTGGCCAGCAGGCTGAAGCTGGCAAGGCAGGTGGCCAGCAGCGCGTGGCGCAGGCGAGCAGAGGGGTGGATCATGTGCAATCTCCTGTGTTCCGGGATGGGGCGCGGCCGACCGCCATGGCGCGCAGGCCATGGCGTGTGCGGCCGGCTCAGGCTCAGGCGCTGGCCGTGTTGCCCATGGAGGCGCTGGCGCGGCTGGCGTTGGCAGCCGGTGCCGGCGCAGGGCGCTTGGGCAGGTTGCGCAGCAGCCAGCCCAGCGGGCCGCGCTGGCTCCAGCGCTCGCCGCCGCGCTGGGGCTTGCCCATCGCCTGGGTGATGCGGTCCAGCGCGATGGCCAGCAGCACGATGCCCAGGCCGCCGACGGTGGCCAGGCCCATGTCGAGGCGGCCGATGCCGCGCAGCACCATCTGCCCCAGGCCGCCGACGGCGATCATCGAGGCAATCACCACCATCGACAGCGACAGCATCAGCGCCTGGTTGATGCCGGCCATGATCGAGGGCATGGCCAGCGGCAGCTGCACCTTCCACAGCATCTGCATCGGCGAGGCGCCATAGGCGCGGCTGGCCTCGATCAGGTCGGGGCGCACCTGGCGGATGCCCAGGTTGGTGAGGCGGATCAGCGGCGGCAGCGCGAACACGATGGTGACGATCACGCCCGGCACATTGCCGATGCCGAACAGCATCACCACCGGCACGAGATAGACGAATGCCGGCGTGGTCTGCATGGCATCGAGGAATGGCCGCGTCCAGCGCTGCGCGCGGTCGCTGGCCGCCAGCGCAATGCCCACGGGCAGGCCGATCAGGATGCAGAACGCCAGCGAGGTCAGCACCAGCGACAGCGTGACCATCGCCTCGGGCCAGATGCCCAGCAGGGCCACGATGGCCAGCGAGACCAGCGTGCCAAGCGCGATCGCGCGGCCCGCGAACTGCCAGGCCAGCAGCACCATGAGGGCAATCATGACCATCGATGGCACGCCCGTAAGCAGGCTTTCCACGCCTGTCAGCGTGGCATCGATGGGCGCGCGCACCGTCTGGAAGAAGGGCCGGAAATGGGTGACGACCCATTCGAGGCCGTGGTTGATGCTGTCCTGCACCTGGGCCGAGTCGGCCATCCAGTGCTGGACGTCGAGCATCTGCGCGAGCGTCGCGGGGGTGTCGGCAGGCGTGCCGTTGAGCGCATCGTTGGCCAGGCGCGGGCCGTCGAGCCAGTCGGTGTTGCCCGCCTCAGACGTGCCGCTGTTGCCCAGCGTCCATGGGTCGGCGGCGACGGCCACATCGGGCACGTTGGTTGCGCTGTCCGCGGGAACGTCGGTCATCGGCATGGTGGACATGTCCATCGGCGCTGCGTCCAGCGCACCGGTGTTCACCTGGGCCAGCTGCGTGCCGGTGGCGGAATGGAAGGTGGTGGCGGTGCTGCTCATAAGGTGCTCCCGGAAAGGCTGGTGGTGGGGGAGGGGGGGCTGGGCGGCAGCGGCGGCGTGTCGCGGTCGAGGAACTTGAGCAGAATGGTCTTGCTGATCACGCCCGCGAAGCGGACGTCTGGCTGCACGACGG
>JBEVDH010000127.1:0-10391 GCA_040514115.1 Comamonas sp.
GCCATCCGTGAAGTGATCGGCTACGACAACGACCTGATGCTCGAGTGCTACATGGGCTGGAACCTCGAATACGCCAAGCGCATGCTGCCCAAGCTCGCGAAGTACGAGCCGCGCTGGCTGGAAGAACCGGTCATTGCCGACGACATCGACGGCTACGCCGAGCTCAACGCGATGAACATCATTCCGATCTCGGGCGGCGAGCACGAGTTCAGCCTCTACGGCTTCAAGCAGCTGCTCGACAAGAAGGCCGTGAGCGTGGTGCAGTACGACACCAACCGCGTGGGCGGCATCACCGCCGCGCACAAGATCAACGCGCTGTGCGAGGCCTACTCGGTGCCGGTGGTGCCGCATGCCGGCCAGATGCACAACTACCACCTCACGATGAGCACGCTGGCCTCGCCGATGGCCGAGTACTTCCCGATCTTCGACGTGGAAGTCGGCAACGAGCTGTTCTGGTACATCTTCGATGGCGAGCCGATTGCCGAGAACGGCTTCGTGCAGCTCAGGGACGATGTGCCCGGCCTGGGCCTGACGCTCAAGACCGAATACCTCGACCAGTTCGACATCATCGAATAAGGAGCCGCGCCATGCCCGGACTTTCCAACCCCCGCTATCGCGGCATCTTCCCGGTCGTGCCGACCACGTTCCATGAGGACGGCACGCTCGACCTGACCAGCCAGAAGCGCTGCGTCGACTTCATGATCGACTCCGGCGTCGACGGCCTGTGCATCCTGGCCAACTTCTCCGAGCAGTTCCTGCTGGCCGACGACGAGCGCGAAACGCTCACGCGCCTGGTGCTCGAGCATGTGGCCGGGCGCGTGCCGGTCATCGTCACCACCACCCACACCAGCACCGCGATCTGCGCCGCGCGCAGCCGCCGCGCGCAGGACCAGGGCGCGGCCATGGTGATGGTGATGCCGCCCTACCACGGCGCCACCTTCCGCTTCGGCGAAGCGCAGATCGAGCGCTTCTTCGCGGCCGTGTCCGATGCGATCGACATCCCGATCATGATCCAGGACGCGCCCGCCGCGGGCACGGCGCTGCCACCGGCCTTTCTCGCGCGCATGGCACGGGAAATCGAGCAGGTGCGCTACTTCAAGATGGAAACCGCGGGCGCCGCCGGCAAGCTGCGCGAGCTGATCGCGCTGGGCGGCGAGGCCATCGAGGGGCCGTGGGACGGCGAGGAGGGCATCACGCTGCTGGCCGACCTCGAAGCCGGCGCGACGGGGTCGATGACCGGCGGCGGCTTTGCCGACGGCATCCGCCCGATCATCGAGGCCTTCCGCAGTGGCGACAAGGACCGGGCGTTTGCCGAGTACCAGCGCTGGCTGCCGCTGATCAACCACGAAAACCGCCAGGCGGGTTTTCTGGCCGCCAAGGCGCTGATGCACGCTGGCGGCGTGATTGCCTGCGACGCACCGCGCGCGCCCTGGCCGGCGATGCACCCCGAGGTGCGCCGCCAGCTGCTGGATATCGCGCGGCGGCTCGATCCGCTGGTGCTGCGCTGGGGGCGTTGAGGCGGGCGGCTCAACCGCCGTGGGTTCTCACGCAGGGCAACCGCTCAAAGGTAGCGGGATTCGGGGCGCATTGCCTGCCCGAGCGCTGCAGCTGCTCATGCAGGATCCGCCGGATCTCGATGATCGCCTGCGGGTGCTCCTGCACGCTGTGGCCTGCTTGCACCACCAGTTCCGACGCGGCGCCATGCAGGTGCGCGCTGGCATATGGCACATAGCCGTCGGTGGAGTCGGCCAGGGGCCGGGCGGGTGCGGCGTCGCCGATGATCGAGTGGTAGCGCAGTTGCGGCGCCAGCGGCAGGTTCGAGGACAGGCGCACGAACGGATCCTCGTCGCTGAGGTTGTCGATGCTGTTGGGAATGCGCAGCAGCCCCTGCTTGCCCGGCCGGGGCTTGAGCTGGGCCAGCGCGCGCGTCACGTCGCCGACCTGTTCGAGCATGGACAAGGGCAGCGTGATCAGGTTGGCCGCCCAGCGCGCCAGCCGGTGGTTGGCAAAGGATGTGCCGCGGTGCGGCGCGGCAATGAAGATCGCATCGGTGATCTCGGGCAGCGGCTCGAAGTTCAGCAGCGGTGCCATGCGGCGCTGCAGCGCGGCCTGCTGTTCGGGCTGCAGCTGGTAATCCTCGAGCAGCCGGTCCCAGGCCTGCGCGCCGGTGGACGACACCAGCAGCCGCGCCAGCACCCCGCCCATGCTGTGGCCCACCACCGTGATGTGCTGCGACGCCGGGGCCAGGCGCTGCGGGTCGAAGTGTGCCAGCGTGGCCTGCAGCGCATCGCGGATCGCGCGGTTGTTGAGCGCCAGCGGCGCGTTGGTCGGGTAGTAGACCTGCCAGATCTGGTAGTTCTGGCGCAGCGTCTCGTCGCCCAGCACTTCGTTGGCAACGTTGATCCAGGCCTCGGGGCTGCTGGCCAGGCCGTGCAGCATCAGCACCACGCGCCGGCCCGGGTCGTAGGGCTGCATCAGGTAGATGCGCGGGCGCAGCAGCCCGTTGTCCAGGCCGAGCAGCGAGCGCACCGCATGCACGGAAAAGCCCGAACGCGCGAGCCACAGCCCGTAGCCCGAGGTGAAGTTGCCGGCCAGCGGCACCTGCTCGCCCGCAAGCCGCACCGCGCTGAAGCGGTAGGGGTCGTACATCTGCACATGGATGGCGCGCGTCTGCAGCACCTCGGCCAGCGATTCGCCCTCGAAGCGCAGCAGCGCCGTGAGCGCGGGAAAGGGCGCTTCCTGGAACGGCTGGCCGGGCTCCTCGGTTCCGGGGGCAGCGTCGGGCGCGCCGTTTTGCGGCGGTTCGTCGCTGGGGAAGACCGCCACCAGCTCGCCGCCAAAGCCATCGCGCCGGTAAAGGTTGCGCAGCCCCGAGAAGGTCAGCGACGAAGCGGGAATCAGCTCGCTGGGCATCTGCGCGCGCGGGCGCACGATGCCGCCCAGGCTCAGGTGCAGGTTCCAGCCATTCCAGGGCAGCACGGAGGATTCGAGCGCCGCGAGATGCGGCGCCTGACGGTTGTGGAACAGCCCGGTGATGGCCTGCTCCACGGCGTGGTTGTAATAGTCGCGCACCTGGGTCTGGCGGTCTTCGAACACCCGTTCGCTGGGCCTGCGCGACGAGAAGAACAGGTAGGCGTAGGCGTGGCGCGCGGCTTCGAGCCAGGCTTCGATCTCGTCGCTGCCATGGCTGCCCGGCGCGGTGCGCTGGGACTGCAGCGCGGCCTGCGTCCAGAGCTCGGCGAGCGACGCCAGGCGCTGTTCATCGCTCAGCCCGGGCGTGGCGGCAATGGTGGCGCGGCATTGGACGGGCAGTTCCTCGCAGCGCTCGCTGTGCAGCCCGATGACGCGCAGCGCTTCGTGGGTCGAGGCGCTGAGCTGGCCGGCGGTGAGGATGTCGGAGCGCCGCTGCGACAGGTAGTCGGACGGCGCGATGGAGCTGACCCGGACCCCGGCGCAGCCCGCCAGCAGCACAGCCGCGCACAGGGTCACGGTGGTGGCAAGGCGGGTCGGCAGGGCCATGGGAGGATCCTCAGCGGGGTTGTATCGGCAGTCCTTGCCGGATGGCGGCGGAAAAATCGGCATCGGGGCCGGCTTGCAGCGCGCGCTCGGTGATCCGGCCCCGGGCCTGCAGCTCCTGCAGCGAATAGCCCGGGGTCAGCGCGCCGACCTCCTGCACATAGCCGGGCAGGTAGCCCGACAGCAGCAGGCGCAGGTCCAGCGGCAGGCCGGGCACGATACGCTGCATCATGGCGTAGACGATGGTCGTGCAGTTGGCGGTCAGCGTCTGGTAGAAGCGCGGCGTGGCGTGCAGGGCCTCGGCCTCGTCGAGGTATTGCTCGAACAGCGCGCGCATCGCCGGCGCGGACATGTGCACGCGGTAGAGATAGAGATCCTCGCCGCGCACCCGCGCGCGCACGCCCAGGATGTCGCGCTCGTCGGCCGCCACCAGCGCCAGCTCGTAGCGCTTGAAGAAGCCGGCCAGCGCCGAATACTGCTCGTGGCGCTCCTTGCGTACCTCGACCGAGAACACCAGCTGGCGGCCGTCGGCGAAGCCAAAGGACACCAGGGTGTGCGCAATGGCCGGCCCCATCCAGTACGACAGCGCCATATCGACCGAGCGCAGCTGGTCGAGGTCATAGCGCCGGGTTTCCCAGCGCGCGGTGTAGTCCTCGTCGCTGCGCCAGGCGAAATTGCGCACGTTGTGCAGCAGCACTTCGGAGCCCTGGCGTTCGGCGCGCAGCGTGCGCGCGACATCGGCGGCCCAGACGCGGTCGTTGGACGGGGTGATCGCGCTCCACCACACGCCCAGCAGCAGGCAGCCCACCGCCAGCAGTCCCCAGGCCCGCCAGGAGCGTGGATCGGCGCTGGCCAGCAGGCCCGTGGCGCCGACCCAGATGATCCACAGGCCGGCCAGCGCCGCCGCGGCCAGCCGGCCGCCCGGCGCATGGCTCCACAGCGCAAGGGCGCCAAAGCCGGCCAGCGCCAGGGCCAACAAGATGCCCAGGGCGCGTGCGCCAAAGGTCGCAACGCGCCGCAGCAGCGGCCGGGATGGAACGGGCACAGGGGGCATCGGAGTGCTCAATGGCCCGCGAAGTCGACCAGCGTGTAGAGCGACAGCCCGCCTTCGCGCAGGCGATCGGAGCCGCCGAGTTCGGGCAGGTCCACGATGGCCGCGCCTTCGATCACTTGTGCGCCGAGCTTTTCCAGCAGCTTCTTGCCGGCCATCATCGTGCCGCCGGTGGCAATCAGATCGTCGATCAGCAGCACCCGGTCGCCGGGCTTGACGGCATCGGCATGCAGCTCCACGGTGGCGCTGCCGTATTCCAGTTCATAGGTCTCTTCGACGGTGGTGAAGGGCAGCTTGCCCTTCTTGCGGATCGGTACGAAGCCGACATTGAGCTCGTAGGCGACGACGGCGCCGAGGATGAAGCCGCGCGCATCCAGGCCCGCCACCACATCGGGACGCAGCGCCGGATCCATATAGCGGTGGACAAAGGCGTCGATCAGCACGCGAAAGACCTTCGGGTCCTGCAGCAGCGGCGTGATGTCGCGGAACTGCACGCCGGGCGCGGGCCAGTCGGGCACGGTGCGGATGTACTGCCGAAGGTAGTCGTTGATGGTGGTGTGGAGCATGGGACAGCGGTATTCAAGATCAGTGCCAGGCGGGCCCGGCGGCTGCAGGAGTGTATACAGGCCGCTGCCCAGGTCAATGCGGCGGATCCCGCACCGCGCGCGGGCCGCACGCCGCGCGTGCGCGGGGCAGGGCGCATAAAATCCGGGGATGAAATCTGCATCCGCTTCCACGCGCCCGTTCGACGGCCCCCAGGCCCTGCAACTGGCGCGTGACACCCTGGGCATCGAGGCCCAGGCCCTGCTGGCCCTGTCCGACCGCCTGTCTCCCGTGTTCGCGCAGGTGGTCGAACGCATTCTCGACATCCAGGGCCGGGTGGTTGTGATGGGCATGGGCAAAAGCGGCCATGTGGGCCGCAAGATCGCCGCCACGCTGGCTTCGACCGGCACCCCGTCCTTTTTCGTGCATCCGGGCGAAGCCAGCCATGGCGACCTGGGCATGGTCACGGAAAAAGACCTGGTGCTGGCGCTGTCCAACAGCGGCGAGAGCGACGAGATCGCGGCCCTGCTGCCGGCGCTGCGGCGCCAGGGCGTGCCGGTGGTGGGCATGACCGGCAAGGCGCAATCCACGCTGGCGCGCCATGCCGACTGGGTACTCGATACCTATGTGGAGCGCGAAGCCTGCCCGCTGAACCTCGCGCCCACGGCCAGCACCACGGCCCAGCTGGCGCTGGGCGATGCGCTGGCCGTCGCGCTGCTCGACGCACGCGGCTTCAAGGCCGAGGATTTCGCGCGCTCCCACCCGGGCGGCGCGCTGGGCCGCAAGCTGCTGACCCATGTCGGCGACGTGATGCGCTCGGGCAGCGACGTGCCGCGCGTGCCGGCCGATGCCCCGTTCCTGCTGCTGATGCGCGAGATGAGCGCCAAGGGCCTGGGCGCCTCGGCCGTCGTCAGCGCCGAAGGCCAGCTGCGCGGCGTGTTCACCGATGGCGACCTGCGCCGGCGCATCGAACAGGGCGCCGACCTGCTGAGCACCACGGCCGGCGAGGTCATGCATGCCAAACCCTACACCATCGCGGCCCAGGCACTGGCGGTCGATGCCGCGCGGCTGATGGAGCAGCACGGCATCACTTCGGTCTTTGTGGTCGAGGGCGCCGACGAACTCGTCGGCGTCGTGCATATCCGCGATCTGATGCGCGCCAAGGTGATCTGATGGAACGTTCCGCTCTTTCCCCGGCGCTCGACTTCGCGCCGCAGCTGCTGCTCCAGGCCCAGGGCGTGCGCGTGGCGTTCTTCGACGTCGACGGCGTGCTCACCGATGGCGGCCTGTATTTCACGCACGAAGGTGAGGTCATCAAGCGCTTCAACACGCTGGATGGCCATGGTCTGAAGCTGCTGCAGAAAGCCGGCATCACGCCGGTGGTGATCACGGGCCGCGATTCGGCGCCGCTGCGCCTGCGGCTCAAGAACCTGGGCGTGGAGCACGCGCGTTTCGGCACCGAGGACAAACGGCCCGCGGCCGAGGAGTTCCTGCAGGCGCTGGGCCTCGACTGGAGCCAGGCCGCGGCCATGGGCGACGACTGGCCCGACCTGCCGATGATGCGCCGCGCGGCCATTGCCTGCGCGCCCGCCAACGCGCATGCCGAGGCCTTGGCAGCCGCCCATCATGTGACCCAGCGCCCGGGCGGCCAGGGCGCGGCGCGCGAATTCTGCGATCTGCTGCTGGTGGCGTCGGGGCGCTATGCGGCCCTGCTGGAAGGCTATGCATGATGCGCACCCCATGGCGCCGTGGCTGGGACGGTTTCACGCTTTATCTGCCGGTGGCGCTGATGGGCCTGATGGCGCTGGCCAGCTGGTGGCTGGTGCGCAATGCGCCTTCGGTGCTGCCGGACGCCCCGGCGCGCGCGCCGGTGCACGAGCCCGACTACTTCATGAAGGATTTCTCGGTCCAGAGCTTTGATGCGGCAGGCCGCATGACGCGCCAGTTGCAGGGCCAGATGGCGCGCCACTACCCCGATACCGACACGCTTGAAATCGATGGCGTGCGGATCCACGCGCAGGGCCCCGACGGGCGCCAGACCCGGGCCACGGCGCTGCGCGGCCTGAGCAACGGCGATGGCTCCGAAGTGCAGCTGTTTGGCGATGCGCGCGTCACGCGCGAGGCCCTGCGGCTGCCCGACGGCACGCGCTCGCCCGAGCTGCGTTTCGAGGGCGAATTCCTGCATGCCTGGACCAACGAAGAGCGCGTTCTGTCGGACAAGCCGGTGGTGCTATGGCGCGGCTCCGACCGCTTTACGGCCGACCGCCTGCACTACGACAACCTCGACCAGGTGCTGCAACTGGACGGCCGGGTCCGCGGGGTGCTGCAGCCCGCGCCGGCGCGTTGAACATGACGGCAGCCGTGCGTTCCCTGGTGTTCATCACCGGCGCCTCCAGCGGCATCGGTCAGGCGCTGGCGGCGCGCTTCTACGCCGAGGGCCATGACCTGGCGCTGGTGGCCCGCAGCGTCCAGGCCATGCAGGACTGGACCCAAGCCAAGGGGTGGGAGCCGGCGCGCTATGCGATCTATGGCGCCGATGTCTCGGTGGCCGACAGCATCGTCGCGGCCGGCCTGCAGTGCATCGAACGCCAGGGCCTGCCGCAGGTGGTGGTGGCCAATGCCGGCGTCAGCTGGGGCGTGGATACCGCCGAGCGCGAAGACCTGGAGGTGATGGCGCAGCTCTTTGCCACGAACAACCTGGGCATGGCCGCCAGCTTTCATCCCTTCATCCGCGCCATGCAGGCGCGCGGATCGGGCACGCTGGTCGGGCTGGCGAGCGTGGCTGCGATCCGCGGGCTGCCCGGGCATGGCGCGTATTGCGCCAGCAAGGCCGGCGTGGTCGCTTATTGCGAGAGCCTGCGCGGCGAATTGCGCGCCAGCGGCGTGCGCGTGGTGACGCTGCTGCCCGGTTATGTGGCCACGCCGCTCACACGCGAAAATCGCTACCCGATGCCCTTTTTGCTGACCGCCGATGACTTTGCGCGGCGCGCATGCCGCACCATCCTGCGGCAGACCAGCTATGCCGTGATTCCGTGGCAGATGGGTATCGTGGCCAAGCTGCTGCGCGTCTTGCCCAATGCGGTGTTTGATCGCCTGCTGCAAGGTCGAAAAACCAAGCAGCGCCACCAGCCCGAGCGCTGAGGCCCAGCGGCGCGCGTTGCCGCCGCGTTGCGGCGCAGCAAACCGGTGTCGCCACCCTGGCGCATGCCAGACGCAAAAAAGGCTTCCATGGAAGCCTTTCTTGTTGGTGCGCGGGAGATTATTCGCCCTGGTTATAGCCGCCGCGGCTGCCGCCGCGCGGGCCCGAGCCATAAGGGCTGCGGAAACCGCCATCATTGCGGCCGCCGCCTTCACGGTTGCCGCCATAGCCACCACCGCCGCCGCCTTCGCGGCCGCCGCCGTAGCCACCGCCACCATAGCCGCCGCCGCCGCCTTCACGGCCACCGCCGTAGCCGCCGCCACCTTCGCGACCGCCGCCGTAGCCGCCACCGCCTTCACGGCCGCCGCCATAACCGCCGCCGCCACCACCGCCGTAACCACCGCCGCCACCGCCAAAACCACCGCTGCGTGGCGGACGTGGCTCCATTGGACGTGCCTCGTTGACGACCACGCTGCGGCCGCCGAGCGACTGGCCGTTCATGCCCTGGATCGCTGCCTGTGCTTCGGGATCGCTACCCATCTCGACGAAGCCAAAGCCTTTGGAACGGCCGGTATCGCGTTCCATCATCACCTTGGCACTCGTCACCGAACCATACTGGCTGAATGCCTGCTCCAGGTCGTTGTCGCGCACTCCATAAGGGAGATTGCCAACATACAGCTTGTTGCCCATTAGAGACTCCTCAAACTCCTCAAGTAACACAATTGCTGTGGTGCTCACACGTTGCCAGCGATCCATGAAAGAAAACCTGCGCACGCATTGCAAATCACCTGCACTGATATCGGGGATCCCGATAACAAATTATGCGGGAAAAGAAATGTAAAAAAAAAGCCGGGTGGCACCGCATTTGCATGAAAAAGACGAAAAAAAAGGGCCAAAGGCCCTTTTTTGACACTGGGTTATTGAAAACCCTGAGTCAATGCTTAGTAGCTGCTACGGCCACCGCCGAAACCACCACCGCCGCCGCCGCCGCTACGGCCGCCGCCGCCGAAGCCGCCACCGCCGCCATTGCCGCCACCGAAACCACCACCGCCGCCGCCGCCGAAGCCGCCACCGCTACGGGGAGGGCGGGGTTCCATGGGGCGAGCTTCGTTGACAACGAGGTCACGGCCGCCTTGGTTTTGGCCGTGCAGGCCTTGGATTGCTGCTTGTGCTTCAGCATCGTTGCTCATTTCGACAAAGCCGAAGCCCTTCGAACGGCCGGTGTCACGTTCCATCATGACCTTGGCGCTGTTGACGTTGCCGAATTCGCTGAAAGCTTGCTCGAGATCGCCGTCACGGAAAGAGTACGGCAGGTTGCCGACGTAAAGTTTGTTGCCCATGGAGGACTCCTGAAAAAACACTTGAAAACGCGATGGAGCCCTATGGAGTCAACTACCAGTGACAACTTTAGAGACCGAAACGCACCTGCCTACTACTCATTGCTTTGCGGAAAGGCTTGGACATTATGAGTCATATATACCCACACAAAATGCTCCGGATTCGAGTTTTCGGCGTTGCTACAACACTTTTTGGCTTGGTAGTTACCCGGCCTCCGGCGCGTCGCCGTCAACCTGTCTAGAATCGCGGCTGTCTTTGGGGAGTAGCCCGTTCGGTGTGCAACGCACCGAAGGCATGCATCAACAAACTTGGGTTCTCACAACCTATGGTGCATGCGGTTCAAGGAAGCCGTCTTGCGGATTCCTTGCTGGGCGAGACCATTGGCTGGGTGCCGATCCACATGGCCGGAGTCGGTGCGCAGCCAATGCGTTCGCATCGTCTGTCCGGCCTGCTCATCAAAGCCCCCATGGAAGCCTTCTTTCTTTCCACCGCCATCGTTGCCATCGCCGAAATGGGCGACAAGACGCAGCTGCTGGCACTGGTCCTCGCCGCACGCTTTCGCAAGCCCTGGCCCATCGTGCTGGGCATTCTCGTGGCCACGCTGGCCAACCACGCGCTCGCCGGTGCCGTCGGCGCCTGGGTCACGACCTTCATCGGCCCGCGGACGCTGCGCTGGGTGCTGGGCGGGTGCTTCATTGCCATGGCGGTCTGGATGCTGATTCCCGACAAGCTGGACGAAGGCGAGACCGCTGCCGTGTCGCGCTGGGGGGTCTTCGGCACCACGCTGATTGCCTTCTTCCTGGC
>JBEVDH010000144.1:0-4588 GCA_040514115.1 Comamonas sp.
TCATGGAAACCGACGAAAAGGGCCGCGTCAAGCTGTCCATGAAGGCCCTGACCGAGCGTCCCATGGGCGAGCAGCGCAGCGACCGTCCCATGGGCGAGCGCGGCGACCGTCCGGCCCCGGCCGAGCGCCGCGATTCGCGCGATCCCCGCGAGACGCGTGATTCGCGCGAGCCCCGTGCTCCGCGTGCCAACGACCAGCAGCAGCAACAGCAGCAATAAGCTGCCGCTACGCTGAGAAATCGGCCTCCGTCATGGGAGGCCGATTTTTTGGTTTCTGCCCGGTTCGTGGCACCCACTGCCCGGATTTTTCTTTTCTTTTTCGCGAGATTGCCCATGCGCGCTGTTGAAATCACCTCCCCCGGAGGCCCCGAGGTCCTGCGGCTGGCCGAGCGTCCGACCCCCGTGGCCGGCGCCGGCGAGCTGCTGATTCGCGTGGCGGCCAGCGGCATCAACCGTCCCGACGTGCTGCAACGCAAGGGCCACTATGCACCGCCTCCCGGCACTTCGGACCTGCCGGGTCTGGAAGTCGCGGGCGTGGTGGAGAGTGGCGACACCGAGGCCATGGCCGCGGCCGGCATCGCCGTGGGCGACCGGGTCTGCGCGCTGGTCGCGGGTGGCGGCTATGCCGAGTATTGCGTCGCGCCCGTGGCGCAATGTCTGCCGGTGCCCAAGGGGCTGTCGGATGTCGAGGCAGCCTCGCTGCCCGAGACCTATTTCACCGTCTGGAGCAATGTGTTCCAGCGCGGCGCGCTGCAGCCGGGCGAGACGCTGCTGGTGCAGGGCGGCAGCAGCGGCATCGGCGTCACCGCGATCCAGCTGGCGCGTGCCTGGGGAGCCACGGTGATCGTCACCGCCGGCAGTGACGCCAAGTGCGACAACTGCCTGGCGCTGGGCGCGCAGCATGCGATCAACTACAAGACCCAGGATTTCGCAGCCGAAGTGATGCGCATCACCGAAGGCCGGGGCGTGGACGTCATTCTCGACATGGTCGCTGGCGACTATGTGGCGCGTGAAGTCGGCTGCCTGGCGGAAGACGGGCGCCTGGTGATTATCGCGGTGCAGGGCGGCGTCAAGGCGCAGTTCGATGCCAGCCTGGTGCTGCGCCGGCGCCTGACGGTCACCGGCTCGACGCTGCGTCCACGCTCGGTGGCTTTCAAGGGCGCGGTGGCACGGGCGCTGCGCGAGAATGTCTGGCCCTGGCTTGAATCGGGCCAGGTGCGCCCCGTGATCTTTCGCCAATTCGCCGCCGAGCAGGCAGTGCAGTCGCATGCGCTGATGGAATCGAGCGAGCACACCGGAAAAATCGTTTTGACATGGCAAGCATGAAGAAAAAACTCATTGTCGGCAATTGGAAGATGAATGGCAGCCTGGCTGCCAACGCCGCGCTGATCGGCGCGCTCAAGGAAGGCATCGCGGCCCAGGCCGCCGATGCCGGCTGCGGCGTGGCGGTTGCCGTGCCCGCGCCGTATCTGGCGCAGGTGCAGGGCCTGGTGGAGGGCAGCCGCATCGCGCTCGCCGCGCAGGATGTGTCGGCGCACGCGGTGGGCGCCTTCACCGGCGAGACTTCGGTCGAGATGCTGGGCGAATTCGGCGTGCGCTATGCGCTGGTGGGCCATTCCGAGCGCCGCCAGTACCATGGCGAAACCGATGCCATCGTGGCCGCCAAGGCCCAGCGCGCACTGGCCGTGGGTATCACGCCCATTGTCTGCGTGGGGGAAACGCTGCAGGAGCGCGAAGCCGGCGAGACCCAGAATGTCGTCAAGCGCCAGCTCGCAGCGGTGGTGCAGGCGGTGGGTCACTGCGTGACCGAACTGGTCGTTGCCTATGAACCCGTCTGGGCGATCGGCACCGGCCGCACCGCCACGCCCGAACAGGCGCAGGAAGTGCATGCCGTGCTGCGCGCCCAGCTGGCCGCAGCCACGACGCAAGCCGACGGCATTTTCCTGCTGTACGGCGGCAGCATGAATGCGGCCAATGCCGCGCAACTGCTGTCCCAGCCTGACATCGATGGTGGTCTGGTGGGCGGTGCCGCCCTCAAGGCCGCCGATTTCCTGCAGATCATTGCCGCGGCCGGCTAGGCGCGGCCGGCTCAGGCGCCACATTTTTATTGTTTAGTTGAGGAGTAAGAAATGAATGCATTTGCAAGCGTGATCCTGGCCATCCAGATGTTGACGGCGCTGGCCATGATCGGCCTGATCCTGATCCAGCACGGCAAGGGCGCCGACATGGGCGCGTCCTTTGGCGGCGGCAGCTCGGGCAGCCTGTTTGGCGCATCCGGCAGCGCGAACTTCCTGTCGCGCACGACGGGTATCCTGGCTGCGGTGTTTTTCGTCGCGACGCTGGCCCTGGCGTACATCGGCAACAGCCGCGCACCGACCACGGGCAGCGTGCTCGAAGGCCCGGCTGCAGGCGTGCCCATGCCTGCCGCAGGCACCGTGCCCGTGGCCCCCGCAGTGCCCGCAGTGCCCGCAGCACCTGCAGCACCTGCCGAAGGCGCAGCGCAGATCCCCACCAAGTAATCTCAAAAATCTGAGAAATCTCTTTGACTAGGGGTTTTTCAGAGTAGAATACTTAGATTGGTCGGGAGGTCAAAGTCTTGCAAAAGGCTCCTCTAGCTTCCCGATAACAAAGATTGAGAAGAAGCCGTCGTGGTGAAATTGGTAGACACGCTATCTTGAGGGGGTAGTGGCGAAAGCTGTGCGAGTTCGAGTCTCGCCGACGGCACCATAATATATACAAAGCCTGCCCAGATGATCAGGCTGTGATCGTGTCTGGGCGTGCCTTTGATGAAGGTGTGAGCCCCAGATGAACATCGATCAGTATCTTCCCGTTCTTCTGTTCATCCTGGTAGGTGCATCGATTGGCATCCTGCCTCTGGCATTGGGCTATTTTCTCGGCCCCAATCGTCCGGACGCCGCAAAGAACTCCCCCTACGAATGTGGCTTTGAAGCCTTCGAGGACGCACGTATGAAATTCGACGTGCGCTACTACCTCGTGGCCATCCTGTTCATCCTCTTTGATTTGGAAATCGCTTTTCTCCTTCCCTGGGCAGTCTCGCTCCAGGAGGTGGGTCTGGCTGGTTTCGCCGCTGTCGTGATCTTTCTGGCCATTCTGGTCGTGGGCTTTGCCTACGAGTGGAAAAAAGGTGCGCTGGACTGGGAATGACCGGTATTCAATAAGGAAACACGATGATCGAAGGCGTGATGAAGGAAGGCTTCATCACCACGAGCTATGACTCCGTGGTGAATTGGGCCAAGACCGGTTCGCTGTGGCCCATGACCTTTGGTCTGGCCTGCTGTGCGGTGGAAATGATGCATACCGCCGCGGCGCGTTATGACCTGGGGCGTTTCGGCGCCGAGGTGTTCCGCGCCAGCCCGCGGCAATCCGACTTGATGATTGTTGCCGGCACGCTGTGCAACAAGATGGCTCCGGCTCTGCGCAAGGTCTACGACCAGATGTCGGAGCCGCGCTGGGTCATCTCCATGGGCTCCTGCGCGAATGGCGGTGGCTACTACCACTACAGCTATTCCGTGGTGCGCGGCTGCGACCGCATTGTCCCGGTCGATGTCTACGTGCCGGGCTGCCCGCCGACGGCCGAAGCGCTGATCTACGGCATCATTCAGTTGCAGCAGAAGATCCGCCGCACCCATACCATCGCCCGCGTCTAAAGGCCCGATGATGAACGCAATTGCAATTCAGCCCGAAATACTTCGGGATCTGGTGGCTGCTGCCTTGGGCGAACGCGCCCGCAGCGTGACCCTGGCTCTGGGTGAGGTGACCGTCGAAGTGTCGGCGGCGCATTATCTTTCGGCCATGGAGCTGCTCAAGACCCATGCCGACTGCCGCTTCGAGCAGCTGATGGACCTGTGTGGTGTCGACTATTCGGCGTATGCCGAAGTCGGCCGCGACGGCCTGCGCTATGCCGCGGTCTCGCACCTGCTGTCGGTGAGCCTGAACCAGCGCGTGCGCGTGCGGGTGTTCTGCCCCGATGACGATTTTCCGGTCGTGGCCTCGGTCAGCGATCTGTGGAATTCCGCCAACTGGTTCGAGCGCGAGGCCTTCGATCTGTTCGGCATCGTCTTTGACGGCCACAACGACCTGCGCCGCATCCTGACCGACTACGGCTTCATCGGCCATCCTTTCCGCAAGGATTTCCCGCTTTCCGGCCATGTCGAGATGCGCTACGACCCCGAGCAGCGCCGCGTGGTGTACCAGCCTGTCAGCATCGAGCCGCGTGAAATCACGCCGCGCATCATCCGCGAAGAGAAGTACGGAGGCCTGCATTGAGGTGCCTGGCACCTTGAGTAGACGCACATGGCTGAAATCAAAAACTATTCCCTGAACTTTGGCCCGCAGCACCCGGCAGCGCACGGCGTGCTGCGGCTGGTGCTCGAGCTCGACGGCGAGGTCGTGCAACGTGCCGACCCGCACATCGGCCTGCTGCACCGCGCGACCGAGAAGCTGGCCGAGCACAAGACCTATATCCAGTCGCTGCCCTATATGGACCGACTGGATTACGTGTCCATGATGTCCAACGAGCACGCCTACTGCCTGGCGATTGAAAAGCTCCTGGGCCTGGAAGTGCCCAA
>JBEVDH010000192.1:0-16988 GCA_040514115.1 Comamonas sp.
GGTATCGAGCTGCTTTTTCTTCGCCTTCATGATGTTGGGCAGCGTCACATAACGCGGCTCGTTCAGGCGCAGATCGGTGGTGATCACGGCCGGCATCGACAGCGACAGCGTCTCCAGCCCGCCATCGACTTCACGCGTGACCAAAACCTGCTCGCCCGACACTTCGACCTTCGAGGCAAAGGTGGCCTGGGGCAGATCCGCCAGCGCCGCCAGCATCTGGCCGGTCTGGTTGGCATCGTCATCGATGGCCTGCTTGCCCAGAATGATCAGGCCGGGCTGCTCCTTGTCGACCAGCGCTTTCAGCAGCTTGGCCACGGCCAGCGGCTGCAATTCGACATCGGTCTGAACCAGGATCGCGCGGTCGGCGCCAATGGCCATCGCGGTGCGCAGGGTTTCCTGGCACTGGGCCACGCCGCACGACACGGCGATGACTTCGGTGACCACGCCCTTTTCCTTGAGACGCACGGCTTCCTCGACGGCAATCTCGTCAAACGGATTCATGCTCATCTTGACGTTGGCGATATCGACGCCGCTGCCATCGGACTTGACGCGGACCTTGACGTTGTAGTCCACGACGCGTTTGACTGGGACCAGTACCTTCATTGCTGCGGCTCCTCGATTTAGAAATTGAATTGACGTAAACGTAAACCTGCAACATTTTATGCCGCAAAGCGGCATGCCACGCAGGGATCGGCGCTGGCGCCAGGGGGGTAAAACAAAAAGAACGATCGTTCTATTCTAGGCATGATCGGCAGGCACGGCACCATTTTTCGCCATGGGCCGGCGCATTTCGCCGCGCGCCGCATCCTGCGCCTCGGGATCGATGGGCCAGGCCAGGCGCTGCTGCGGCATGGCCAGCCCGACCTCGGCGGCACGCAGCCCGGCAAGCACGGCAATATTCACGGCCGAGCGCACATTGCCCTGGCCGTTGCTCGGATCGTTGATGTAGTAGGTCAGCGTGAACTGCAGGCCGTGCGCCAGGATATCGTCCAGCAGCACCGCAGGTGCCGGCTTGCCGAGCACGCGCGGCTGGGCGCGCGCCGCGGCCAGCAGCAGCTGCGTGACCTGCTCCACATTGCTGTCCAGATCAACCACGATGGTGGTCGAAAGAGAAAAGCGCTGATCGAAATCGGTGAGGTTCTCGACGCGCTGGGTGATCAGCGTCTCGTTGGGTACGATCGATTCGCGGCCGTTGGAGGCGCGGATCATGGTGTAGCGCGTGCGGATGTCGGTGATCTGGCCCTCGAAGCCATCGACGCGCACGTTGTCGCCGATGCGCAGCGCGCGCTCGATCAGCACCACGAAGCCGCTGACATAGTTCGACGCGATCTTCTGCATGCCGAAGCCCAGGCCTACGCCCACCGCGCCGCCCATCACGGACAGTGCCGTCAGGTCCACGCCGACGATCGACAGCGACACCAGCAGACCGACGGTGATGAGCACGGTGCGCATCAGGTTCATCGCCACCTTGCGCATCGACAGGTCGTGCACCACCTGGTTGAGCACGCGCTGCTCGAACAGCGCCGCCGCCCAGAGCACGGCTACCATCATCAGGCCGGCCGATACCAGGCCCTCGATCAGCGTCAGCAGGCTGACCTGGGTCTTGCCCAGGGGGATGTGCATGCTGTCGAGATCCGCCATGACGCTGGGCAGCAGCCCCAGGCTGGCCAGCACGGCCACGCCCCACGCGAGCCAGGAGAAGATGCGCTCGAACAGCCGCGCCGCAGTGGACTCCGGAAAGGTCTTGGCCAGCACGCGCACGACAAAGCGGATCACCGCCAGCGACAGCAGGATGGAGCTCGCCACACGCAGCCAGAACACCGGCTCGAAGCGCGACAGCAGCGCCTGGGCAATGGCCACGAACACCACGCACAGCAGTGGGAACAGCGCGCCGCCAAGCGTTGTCGGCCCGAGCCAGACCGAGGTCGTGCTGCCGTACTGGCTGCGCAGCCCGCGCGTGATGAAGAAGGCCAGCACCAAGCACAGCGCGATCAGCCCGAATTCGGTCCAGCTGCTCGAGCGCTGGAAGTCATCGATCAAGCGCTCAAAGGCATCGGCTCCATTCACGCCGTGGCCCTCCAGTTCGGTTCGCGCTTTTGCACGAACGCGCCTACGCCTTCACGCGCGTGCGCATCCTGCATGTTCACGGCCATGGTCTGGCCCGCCAATTGATAGGCCGCCTCGATGCCCAGTTCGCGCTGCTGGTAGACCAGCGCCTTGCCCATGGCCACCGCCACGCGCGGCTTGTCGAGAATGGATTGCACCAGCGCTTCGACGGCTTCGGCCAGCGCCTCGGGCGCGGCCACGCGGTTGACCAGGCCCTGCTCCAGCGCGGTGGCGGCATCGATGAAGTCGCCCGTGAGCAGCATCTCCATGGCCTTCTTGATCGGCAGGTTGCGCACCAGCGCCACGCTGGGCGTGGCGCAAAACAGGCCGTAGCGGATGCCGCTGGTGGCAAAGGCCGCCTCGCTGCTGGCCACGGCCAGATCGCACTGCGCGACCAATTGGCAGCCCGCGGCCGTCGCCATGCCCTGGACTTGCGCGATGACCGGCACGGGGAGCTTTTGCAGGCTCAGCATCATGCGGCTGCAGCGCGCAAACAGCGCCTGGTGGCTGGCCAGGTCGCCCTGGGCGGCCATCTCGTGCAGGTCATGGCCGGCGCAAAACGCCCGGCCCTGCGCGGCCAGCACCAGCACCCGTGCCGAATCATCGGCCGCCACGGCGTCGATGGCCGACTGCAGCGCCGCCAGCATCGGACTGCCCAGCGCGTTCATGCGCGCTGGGTCGCTGAGCGTCAAGGTGACAACGCCGCGCGCATCGCGCTGCACCTGCAGCAGCGGGGCGGTGACCGGCCCGTCGGCGCAGGCCATGGAAGAAGCGTCATGCATGTACGAAAGCACCCCCGGGAAAAATGAAAATCGCGCGCGCGCTCAGAGATCGGCCAGCACGCGCAGATGCGCCTCGACGCTGCGCCCGAGCGCGCTCATCGCGTAGCCGCCTTCGAGGCACGACACGATGCGGCCCTTGGAAAAGCGCCGCGCCACATCCTTGATGCGGCCGGTGATCCAGGCGTAGTCCTGCTCGTTCATCGCCCACTGGCCCATGTCGTCCTCGCGGTGGCCGTCGAAGCCGGCGCTGACAAACACCATCTGCGGCTTGAAGGCCTCGAGCCGAGGCAGCCAAATCATCTCGACGATCTCGCGGATATCCATGCCCTTGGTGTAGGCCGGCAGCGGCACGTTGACCATGTTCTGCGCGGGTTGCTGGTCGCCGGAAAAAGGGAAGAACGGATGCTGGAACACGCTCACCATCAGCACGCGCGGGTCGCCCGCCAGGATATCTTCCGTGCCGTTGCCGTGGTGTACGTCGAAATCGACAATTGCCACGCGCTCGAGCCCGTGGTGCTCCAGCGCATGCAGCGCGGCAATGGCGACGTTGTTGAAGAAGCAAAAGCCCATGGCCTGGCTGCGCGTGGCGTGGTGGCCCGGCGGGCGCACCGCGCAAAACGCGTTCTCCAGCTCGCCCGCCAGCACCGCATCGGTGGCAGCAATACCAGCGCCAGCAGCGCGCAGCGCAGCTTGCCAAGTACAGGCGTTGATCGCGGTGTCCGGGTCGATCTGGGCATAGGGTGCGCCGCCGATCAGCCGCGCCTGCGCGAGCTGCTCGCAGCGCTCGTGCAAGGCCTGCAGGTACGCGCCGTCATGGGCGCGCGCGATGTCGGCCAGCGCCGCTGCCGGTGCCTCGCGCTGCTCCAGGGCATCGGCGACGCCGCAGATCAGCAGCCGGTCATCGATCGCATCGAGCCGCTGCGGGCACTCCGGATGCCCGGGGCCCATCTCGTGTTTCCAGCAATCCCGATGGGAAAAATAACCCGTCTTGCCCACTGTCATGCCTCCGCAGTCATTTTTTCGGATAACGTGGAACCATGCAAGCACAGCTCCACATCCAAGCGCTTTTGAATCAGCTTAACACGGTGATTGTGGGGAAGGAGCCCCAAGTCCAGGACTGCGTGGCCTGTCTGCTGGCGGGCGGCCATCTGCTGATCGAGGACGTTCCCGGCGTCGGCAAGACGACGCTGGCGCATGCGCTGGCGCAGACCTTCGGGCTGCAGTTCTCGCGCGTGCAGTTCACCGCCGATCTGATGCCCAGCGATCTCACGGGTGTGTCGGTCTATGACCGCGGGCAGGAGAACTTCGTGTTCCACAAGGGCCCGGTGTTCACCCAGCTGCTGCTGGCCGACGAGATCAACCGCGCAAGCCCGAAGACGCAAAGCGCGCTGCTCGAGGCGATGGAGGAAAAGCAGGTCTCGATCGAAGGCCGCAGCCACCGCCTGCCGCAGCCGTTTTTCGTGATCGCGACGCAAAATCCGCTCGAGCAATTGGGCACCTACGCGCTGCCCGAAAGCCAGCTTGACCGCTTCCTGATGCGCATCTCGCTGGGCTACCCCGACCGCGCGGCCGAGCGCGAGCTGCTGCGCGGCAACGGCCGGCGCGACCGGCTCGAATCGCTCCAGCCGCTGATCGACGTCGACCAGCTGGCGCACCTGCAGGCCCAGGTGCTGGCCGTGCACGTGTCGGAGGCACTGCTCAACTACGTGCAGGACCTGATCGATGCCACGCGCTCGGGCCGCTGGTTCGTGCAGGGCCTGTCGCCGCGCGCCGGCATCGGCCTGCTGCGCGCGGCCAAGGCCCAGGCGCTGATCAGCGGGCGCGATTACGTGGCGCCCGACGACGTGCAGGCCATCCTGGCGCAGACCGTGGCCCACCGGCTGGTGCCCGCCATTCACGCCGGCCGCGGCGCGCTCGAGCAGGTGCGCGCCATGCTGGACGCCACGCCGCTCGCATGAACGGCGCGCGCCCGGCCGATGGCAAGCGCCCGCCGCGCGGGCTGCGCCAGTGGCTGCAGCGCCGCTGGCTGGCGCGCCTGCCGCGCAATGACGCGCTGCAGCTGACCCAGCGCAATGTCTACATCCTGCCCACCAGCGCCGGCTGGATGCTGGCACTGACGCTGGCCGTGCTGCTGCTGGCGAGCATCAATTACCAGCTCAATCTCGGCTATCTGCTCACTTTCCTGCTGGCCGGCAGCGCCGCCGCGGGCATGTTCGCGGGCCATGCGAACCTGCGCGGACTGGTGCTGCACCTGCAGCCGCCCGCGCCGGTGTTTGCGGGCCAGCGCTGCTTGCTGCGCATCACCGTCGACAATCCGGCCCAGCGCGTGCGCCACGGCATCGCACTGGCCGTGACCGAGGATATCGAAGGCCCGCCGCAGTGGGCCTGGACCGATGTGCCGGCGCAGGCCGGCGCCGTCGTCGAGCTGGCCTTCGTGCCGCTGCAAAGGGGCTGGCAGGCGCTGCCGCGCATCACCGCCGAAACCCGTTTTCCGCTGGGCAGCTTTCGCGCCTGGGGGCTTTGGCGGCCTGCGGCGCAGCTGCTGGTCTATCCCGAGGCCGAGGCCGCGCCGCCGCCGCTGCCGCCCGCGCGCGCCCAGGGCACGGGCCGCGCCGGCACGCGCGCTGACGGCTCCGACGAATTCGACGGCGTGCGCGCCTACCGCGTGGGCGACCCGCTCAAGCAGGTGGTCTGGAAGAAGGCCGCTCAGGCCTGGGCGACGGGCGGCAACCTCGTCAGCCGCGACCGTCCCCAGGCCCAGCCCGGGCGCCTGTGGCTCGACCGCGCCGCCACTGGCCTGGTCGACACCGAAGCCGGCATCTCGCGGCTCACGGCCTGGGTGCTGGCCGCCGATCGCCAGGGCGTGCAGTGGGGGCTGGATCTGCCCGGCGTGCGCCTGGCGCCCGACAGCGGCGCGGTCCACCGCCAGCGCAGCCTCGAGGCCTTGGCCTTGCATGCCCTGCCCCCGGGAGACGTGCCATGACGCTGCGCGCGCGCCTGCAGGCCCTGCCGCGCGACACGCGCGACACCCTGTTCCTGCTGGCCGTCGTGTCCTGGGTCGTCGCGCCACATGCAAGCCACCTGCCGTGGTGGACCCTGGGCCTGACGCTGGGCTTGCTCGCCTGGCGCGCGCTGCTGGCCTGGCGCGCGCAGCCGCTGCCCGGGCGCTGGGTGATGGGCGCGCTGCTGGTGCTGGCCCTGGGTGCGAGCTGGCTCACGCACGGCAGCCTGGTCGGGCGCGACCCGGGCGTGACGCTGATCGTGCTGCTGCTGGCGCTCAAGACGCTGGAGATGCGCGCGCGGCGCGACGCGCTGGTGGTGTTCTTCCTGGCGTTCTTCACGCTGCTGAGCCATTTCTTCTATTCGCAGTCGCTGACCATTGCCGTGGCGCTGCTGATCGCGCTGATCGGGCTGCTGACGGCCGTGGTGAATGCCCATCTGCCCGTGGGCCGGCCGCCGCTGCGGCAATCGCTGCGCATCGCGGCCAAGCTCGCGCTCTGGGGCGCGCCGGTCATGCTGGTGCTGTTCATGCTGTTCCCGCGCATGGCGCCGCTGTGGGGCCTGCCGGGCGACGAACTCGCGGGCCGCAGCGGCCTGTCGCCGGAGATGACCGTGGGCGAAGTCGCGCGGCTGGCGCTCGACGACAGCGTTGCCCTGCGCGTGCGCTTCGACACGCCGCAGGGCGAGCCGCCGCCGCGCCAGACGCTGTACTTCCGCGGCCCGGTGCTGTCGGTCTTTGACGGCCGCCAATGGCGCGAGGCCTGGGACAGCGGGCAGACGGCGCAGCTGCAGGTGCGCGGCCCGGCCACTTCCTATGAGATCACGCTCGAGCCGCACCGCCGCCGCTGGCTGCTGGCGCTCGACGCGGCAGCCACGCCGCCCGAGCTGCCCGGCCAGCGCGTGCGCATGACGCCGCAGCTGCAGTGGCTGACCCGGGAGCCGATCACCGACGTGCTGCGCTACCGCGCGCAAAGCCATGTGGACTTCCAGCATGGGCCGCTGCAGCGCAACGTGCAGCTGGCCGTCCACACCGCGCTGCCCGAGGGGTCCGACCCGCGCACGCTGGCGCTGGCGGCGCAGATGCGCGCCGACATCGGCCCACGCCCTGAGGCCCTGGTCGAAGCGGCGCTCGCGCGCCTGCGCAGCGGCGGCTACCGCTATACGCTCGAGCCTGGCGTCATAGCCGCCAACACCGCCGACGACTTCTGGTTCGACAGCAAGCAGGGGTTTTGCGAGCACATCGCGTCGGCCTTCGTGGTGCTGATGCGGGCGCTCGACATTCCCGCGCGCATCGTCACGGGTTTTCAGGGCGGCGAACGCAACCCCGTCGACGGCTACTGGACAGTGCGCAACAGCGATGCCCATGCCTGGGCCGAAGTCTGGCTCGAAGGCCGGGGCTGGGTGCGCGTCGATCCGACCACGGCGGTGGCGCCCGCGCGCACCAGCGAATTCCAGCGCCTGTCGGCGCCGCGCGGCGCGTTTGGCCAGGCCATGGACAGCGTCATTGCACCGGGCCTGGTGCAGCAGCTGCGCGCCGCCTGGGAAGCGATGAACAGCGGCTGGAACCAGTGGGTGCTGAACTACACGCAAAGCCGCCAGGCCGATCTGCTGCGCCAGCTGGGCCTGTCGGATCTCACGCCCCAGTGGCAGACATTGGCACAGTGGCTTGCCGGCCTGGCCGGGTTTGCCGCGCTGGCCATCGGTGGCTGGATGTGGCGCGAGCGCCGCACGCCCGTCGACGGCTGGCAGCGCCTGTGGCGCCAGGCGCATGCACGGCTGCAGCGCGCGGGCTTGACCCAGGACGGCCGGCCCCTGCCGGCCCATGCCCCACCGCGCACGATGGCCGCGCTGGCCAGCGCACAATGGGGGCCCGATGCGGCCGCCATCGCCGCCTGGCTGCTGCGCCTGGAGCACCAGCGCTACGCCCTCCCCGAGGCCGCCAGCACGCCGGCCCGGCAGCTGGCCGCGTTGCGGCGCGACTTCAAAACCCTGGCCTGGCCCCGCCCCGGCCCCTCCCAAGATCCATGAAACGACTGCTTTCCACTGCCCTGGTCTGCCTTGCGGCCTGCACCGCCTGCCTTGCCCCCCATGCCTTTGCCCAGTCGGCCAAACCGCGCAGCGCGGTGCAGGGCAGCACGCCCTATGCCCAGCGCTTTGAGGCCATGCAGTTCGCCGCCGACATCGCGGCGCGCCGCGGCCTGCCGCTCGAATGGGTTCAGGCAACGCTGGGCCAGGCGCGCTTCCTGCCCCAGGTGCCGCGGCTCATGACGCCCTCGACGCAGGTTTCGGCCAAGAACTGGAACAACTACCGCGGCCGCTTCATCGACCCGGTGCGCATCCGCGCGGGCGTGCGCTTCTGGCAGACCCACGCGGCGGCGCTGGCGCGCGCCGAGCGCGAATACGGCGTGCCGGCCGAGATCATTGTCGGCATCATTGGCGTGGAAACCGTCTACGGCCAGCAGATGGGCAACTTCCGTGTGATCGACGCACTGGCCACGCTGGCCTTTGATTTCCCCGACGCCCATCCGCGCGCCGCCGCGCGCACCGAATACTTCCGCGGCGAGCTCGAAGAGTTCCTCGGCTTCACTTACCGCGGCGGCATGGACCCGTTCGCGCTGCGCGGCAGCTACGCCGGCGCGATGGGCCTGGGCCAGTTCATGCCCTCGAGCTGGGTCAAATGGGCCGTCGATTTCGATGGCGACAACCGCATCGACCTGTTCGGCAGCCCGGTCGATGCGATCGGCTCGGTGGCCAGCTACTTCATCGGCCACGGCTGGAAGCCCGGCATGGCCACGCATTACCCGGTGACGCTGGGCGGCTCGCCCGCGCAGATGGCCGAACTGCTGGCCCCCGACATCCTGCCGACCTTCAGCTCCGCGCGCATGCTGGCGCTGGGCGCACGCGTGCATGGCGCGGGCGCGGCGCATGGCGGGCCGCTGGCGCTGGTGGAGCTGCTCAATGGCGGCGACACGCCGCTGTACATCGCGGGCACCGAGAATTTCTATGCGATCACGCGGTACAACTGGTCGAGTTATTACGCGTTGTCGGTGATCGAGCTGGGGGAAGAGGTACGGATGGCACGGGAGGCGGGGCGGTGAGGTTCCGGGTCTGAGGTTTAGGCAGGCGTTCCCGTTTGTCGCGCAGGCCGTCCATGCTTCGACGAGCTCAGCACGAACGAAAAATACCGGCGTGCTCCTCGCCTCCCCCGTTTGCCCTGAGCCTGCCTGGGCGGCCCCGTCGAAGGGTCCAAGCCGCAGGCCACGCATCGAAGATGCCGGAAATCTGTCATCGCCTCATTGCGCCGACAAACCCGTTTTCAACCCCCACGCTGCTGAAATATTCATCACTTTTTACCCTTGAAAAGCCATTGGGTCGCCGGCATGTCTGTTCCAAGCGGACGCCAAGTTGAGCGCCGCGCACTACCCATCAGGAGCCTTTGTGATGATTTTCACCGCCCCCATGATCCGCCGTTCGACCCACGCTTTCCCCCGTTCTGCCGACCAGGCGTTGCAGCGTTTCCTGCAGTCCACATTGACCACGCCGCTCAACCGCATCTCCGAAGCCTCGGCCTCGGCCAGCGCGGCCTTTACCGCGACCCAGGATGATCAGGCCACGACCCTGCAACTGGATGTGCCCGGTCTGGCACGCGAGCAGCTGCAGCTGCGCCTCGAAGGCGCGCAAGTGCACCTGACCAGTGTCGAAGGCGCGCCGCGCAAGGTGCAGCGCTCGTGGGAACTGGGCCACGAGATCGATGTGGCCGCGAGCAGCGCCAAGCTCGAGCACGGCGTGCTGACGCTGCGCCTGGCCAAGCTGGCACCGGTCGACAAGGCCGTGACGCTGAGCATCGAGTAAGCACCTGCCGCACCCGCGGCAAAAGCAAAAAGCCCGGCCAGTTCACACTGGGCCGGGCTTTTTCATGGCTGAACGCTCTGGGCGCTTATTCGTGGCGCAGCGCCTCGATCGGATCGAGCCGCGCCGCGCGGCGCGCGGGGAAGTAGCCAAAGACCACGCCGATGCCCGCGGAGAACACGAACGACATCAGGTTCACGCCGACATTGAACACATAGGGCACATCCATCACGCCGGCCAGGATCATCGAGGCCAGCGTCGCCAGCGCGATGCCGACCAGCCCGCCGAGCGCTGCCAGCACCACGGCCTCGATCAGGAACTGCAGCAGCACCTCGCGCTCGAGCGCGCCGATCGCCAGCCGCAGCCCGATCTCGCGCGTGCGCTCGGTCACGCTGACCAGCATGATGTTCATGATGCCGATGCCCCCGACCAGCAGGCTCACGCCCGCCACGGCTCCGAGCAGCATGGTCAGCACCTGGGTCGTGCCCGAGAGTGTGTCGGCCAGCTGCTTGGTGTCGAGGATGTTGAAGTTGTCCTCGTCCGCGGGAGCGAGCTTGCGCAGCTCGCGCAGCAGCTGGCGCAGGCTGGCCTTGACGCGCTCGGGCTCGCTGCCGTCGGCCATCGACACCAGCAGCGTGTTGATGCGCTTGGAGCCGGTGATGCGCCGCTGCAGCGTGTTGAGCGGCACCAGCACCATATCGTCCTGGTCGTTGCCAAACGCGCCCTGGCCCTTGGAGGCCAGCACGCCGACGATCTCGCAGGAAAACTCGCGCACGCGCATCAGCTGGCCCATGGGATCGGCACTGGCAAACAGCTCGCGGCGCACGGTCGAACCGATGATGCACACGGCAGACCCCGCGCGGATTTCCTCGGCCGTGAACTCGCGGCCCGTGGCCAGCGCCCAGTTGCCGGTCTTGAGCCACTCGTTGGTGCTGCCGATCACGCTGCTCGACCAGTTGCGCCCGCCCGCGACCACGGTGGCCGTGGCGCGCCCCTCGGCCGCGACCGCGTAGATGCCGCCAATCTGCTGCGCGATCGCATCGACGTAGGTGTCCTTGAAGGTCGGCGCGCCGCCGGTGCCCGGGCCCATGCGCTGGCCGGGGCGCACCTGCAGCAGGTTGGTGCCCAGGCCCGAAATCTGGTTTTGCACCGCCAGCGTCGCGCCGTTGCCCAGCGTCACCATGGTGATCACCGCGCTCACGCCGATCACGATGCCCAGGATGGTGAGGAAGGAGCGCAGCAGGTTGCGCCGGATCGAGCGCAGCGCCAGCAAAATGGAACTCACCAGCATCAGAGCGCCTCCGCAGGCAGCGTCATGCCGCGTTCACGCGCGAGCACGACCGGCGCCGGGTTCGGGTTGTCGGTATCGAGCAGGCCATCGACAAAGCGCACGATGCGCCGCGCGTAGGCAGCCATGTCGGGCTCGTGCGTGACCATCAGCACGGTGATGCCCTGGTCGGCGTTCAGGCGCCACAGCAGCTCCATGATTTCATTGCTGCGCTGGCTGTCGAGGTTGCCGGTGGGCTCGTCGGCCAGCAGCACCACCGGCTCGGTGACGATCGCGCGCGCAATCGCCACGCGCTGCTGCTGCCCGCCCGAAAGCTCCGAGGGCGTGTGGTGCTCCCAGCCCGTCAGGCCCACGGCCGCGAGCGCCTTCTTGGCCGCCGCGTGGCGCTTGGCCGTCGGCTCGCCGCGGTACAGCAGCGGCAGCTCGACGTTCTCCAGCGCCGTGGTGCGCGCCAGCAGGTGAAAGCCCTGGAACACGAAGCCGAAATACTGGCGCCGCAACAGCGCGCGCTCGTCGCGCGTGAGCGTCTCGACATGCGCGCCCTTGAACAGGTACTCACCCGTCGTCGGCCGGTCGAGGCAGCCGAGCATGTTCATCGCCGTCGACTTGCCCGAGCCGCTGGGACCCATGATGGCGACGAAATCGCCCTGCGCGATGTCCAGGTCCACGCCCTTGAGCGCCTGGAACGCCAGGCGCCCCTCGCCATAGACCTTGGTGATCTGGCGCAGGCGGATCAGCGGCTGCTCGGAGCCGGCCGTCATTTCGTGTCTCCCGAGCGCTGGTCAGTGATCACCGCCATGCCGGGCTGCAGCGTCTCGCTGCGCACCTCGGTCATGCGGCCATCGCTGATGCCGGTCATGACCTTCATCGCCACGGCCTTGCCGTTTTCCAGCACCCAGACTTCGCGCGGCGTCTCGCCGCCCTCGCCCCGGCTCGAGCCTGCGCCGCCGCGGCGCTGGCCGCCGCTGCCGCCAGGGCGCGGGCCACGCGGCATCAGCTGGCCCATGATGCCGCCGCCGCCGGCCTCTTTTGCCGCGGGCGCCGCACCGGGCACCGTGGGCGTGAAGCGCAGCGCGGCGTTGGGCACCAGCAGCACATCCTGGCGCTCGGTCGAGGTGATCGTTGCCGCGGCCGTCATGCCCGGGCGCAGGCTCAGGTCTTCGTTGGCGACTTCCAGCGTGGCGATATAGGTCACGACGTTGTCGGTCTTGGTCGAGCCAAAGGCCACGCGCGTGACGCGCGCCGGGTAGCTGCGCGTGGGATAGGCACTGACCGTGAAGGTGGCCTTCTGCTCGGGCAGCACGGTGCCGACATCGGCTTCGTCGACGCTGACTTCGAGCTTGAGCCGCGTCAAATCCTCGGCCAGCGTGAACAGCGTCACGGCCTGCAGCGAGGCGGCCACCGCGTTGCCGGGATCGACCGCGCGCGTCAGCACCACGCCATCGATGGGCGAGACGATGGAGGCCTTGGACTGGTTGGTCTGGTCGGTGGACAGCGCCGCGCGCGCATCCTGCACGCTGGCCGCCGCGGCCCGCTCGTCGGCCACTGCGCGCTCGAGCGTGGCGCGGCCGGCGTCGAGCTCGGACGCCGAGGGCACCTTGCCGCCCGACAACCGCGCGACTTCTTCCAGGCGGCCCAGATTGGCACGTGCCTCCCTGGTGGTGGCCTGGGCCTGCGCCACCCGCGCCTGGGCCGAGGCCAGCGAAGCGCTGGAACGCGCGACCTGCGCGCTGAGCTTGGCAGTGTCGAGTTCGACCAGCACCTGGCCCTTCTTCACGCGGTCATTCACATCGACGCGCACATTGCGCACCGTGCCCGACAGTTCGCTGCCGATGTTCACCTGGCGCGTCGGCACCAGCGTGCCGTTGGCCGCCACCGTGAGGCGCAGATTGCCACGCTTGGCTTCCTGGCTCACATACTGCGGCAGCGCGCGCGCCGCCTTGACGGACTGCCAGTAGGCCAGGCCCGCGCCGGCCGCGACCAGCACGGCCACGCCGGCCCAGACCGAAGTGCGGCGCCACCAGGGGCGAGGCGCCGTGGAGCCGAGCAGTGCCTCCTTGCTGGCGGCGGCTTGGGATTCTTGTTTATTGTTCATTGGTTGATCCGGGTAGCGTTCAATTCGTTGCCAGCGCGGGCGCACTGCTGTCGGTCACCGTGGGCGTCCAGCCACCGCCCAGCGCCTTGTAAAGCCGCACATGGTCGGCGGTGAGCGAGGCCTGGGTCGTCGCCAGGTTGTCCTGCGCCGAAAGCTGCGTGCGCTGCGTTTCGAGCACGGTCTGGAAATCGACCAGGCCGCTGCTGTAGCGCTGCTGCGCGAGCAGCGCGGCATTGGCGGCGGCTTCCGATGCGATGCGCAGCTGCACGATGCGTTGGCCGTCGCCCTGCAATGCGGACAATGCGTCTTCGACTTCCTGCAGCGCCGTGAGCACGGTGGCGGCATAGTTCAACCGCGCCTGCTCCAGGCCTTCTTCCTGCACGCGCAGCTGCGCGCGCGCCGCGCCGCCATCGAGCAGCGGCACGGAGATGCCCGACAGCAGCGAGCCGACCACCGAGCCGCCCTGCGTCAACGCGCCCAGCGTCAGCGCGCGCAGGCCCAGCGAGCCGCCGAGGCGAAAGCTCGGGTAGCGCGCCGCATCGGCCTGCGCCACGCGCGCCAGCGCCGCCGCGACGCGCGCCTCGGCCGCGATCACATCGGGGCGCTGGCGCAGCGTCTCTGCCGGAATCTGCAGTGCCAGCGCATCGGGCGCCTCGGGCACGCGGGCAAAAGAGGCCAGCTGTGCATCGAGCGCTGCCGGGTTCTGGCCGGTGAGCACGGCCAGCGCATGGCGGGTCTGCGCCAGGCTCGACTCGAGCGATGGCACCTGCGCCGCGGTCTGCGCGGCCGCAGCGCGCGCCTGCTCGGTGGCCAGCGACGTCGTCAGGCCGGCCTGCATGCGCCAGTCGGTGATCTGCAGCGTTTCCTGCTGGCTTGCGAGGTTGCTGCGCGCAATGACCAGGCGCTGCTGCAGGTTGCGCAGCTCGATATAGGTGAGCGCCACTTCGGCCGCGAGCGACACGCGCGTGCCTTCGAGCGTGGCCTGCGCGGTGCGCACGTCGGCGTCGCTGGCCGCCACGCCGCTGGCAAGCCGGCCAAACACATCGAGCTCCCAGCTCGCGTCAAGCCCGGCGGAAAAGCTGTTGCCCGTCGAATTGCCCGAGCGCGAACGCTGCGCCGAGCCGGATCCATCGAGCGAAGGCGCCAGCCCCGCGGCCGTCGCATCGCGCTGCGCGCGCGCCTGGCGCAGCGCCGACTGGGCCGAGGCCAGCGAGGGGTTGGCCAGCAGCGCCTGCTCGACCAGCGCGCCGAGCTGCGGATCGCCCAGCCCCTGCCACCAGCGGGCCAGCGACCGGGGCTCGGCATCGGGCGTGTAGACCAGATGGCCGGGCGACCAGGTGGCGGGCACGGTCAGCACCGGCAAGGCGGCGCCGGGAGGCTGCGTGGTGGCGCAACCGGCGAGCGCCAGCACGACCAGCGCCGCAGCCAGCGCCGCGGCCGGCCGAGGCGTGGCAAGCTTGTTGTTCTTGAAAGTCAGGGTAGGCATGGCAACCATTGTGCCGTCCACCTTTGTCAGGTCGGCTTCGCACGCGTGAAGATTGTGTAAACCGCCGCCTCGAAGCACTGTGCGGATAATGCCCAGGCCCGCCCGCCACCAAAGGACCGCCTTGAAGATTGCCGCATTCCACACCCTGCACACCGTGATCGAGACCGGCTCGCTGGCCCGGGCCGCGCAGGTGCTGAACCTGACGCCCAGCGCCGTCAGCATGCAGATGAAGCAGCTCGAGGACTATATGGGCACGGCGCTGTTCGATCGCTCGGGCCAGGCCATCAAGCCGGTGCCGCTGGCGCATGAGGTCGCGCACATCATGGAGGCGGCGCTGGCCCGCGTCGAGGCGCTGCGCGAGCGCCCGGACACGCGCGTGCAGGGCACGGTGCGCCTGGGTATCGTCGACACCATGCTGCCGCTGCTGCTGCCGCGTACCCTGTCGCAGCTGCAGCAGCGCCACCCGCTGCTGCGCGTGAGCGTGGACCGCGGCAAGAGCCGCGCGCTGATGCAGCGCATCCACTCGGCCGAGCTCGATCTCGCGCTGCTGGCGCTGCCGCCGCAAGAACCCCAGGGCGCGCGCGGCCTGGTGTGGCAGCCGCTGCTGCAGCGCGACTTCGTGTTGCTGGCGCCCAGCGCAAGCAAGGAAAAGACCGTGAAGGCGCTCTTGGGCGCGCACCGCCTGATCGGCTACGACCGCAGCACGGTGACCGGACAGCTCGCCAGCCGCTACCTGGCCGACAAATACGGCATCCGCAAGCTCGACATGGAGTTCGACAGCATTCCGGCCATCATCTCCATGGTCGGCCTGGGCATGGGCGTGGCACTGCTGCAGATCGCCGACCCGCGCCTGCTGCAAGCCGACGCGGTGCAGGCCGTGGCGCTGCCCGCCGACGCGCCGCGCATGCAGTACGCGCTGCTGCTGCGTCAGGCCGATCAGGACAAGCGCAATGTGCAGGCGCTGGTGCAGGTGATGGCGGATGTGGCAAGGGATACGGGCTAGAACGTTTTCATCTTGAACGCCCTGCCGTGAAGCGCCCTTCGAGGGACTCAGGGCAAACGGGAGCGGTCTATCCGTTCGTCCTGAGCCTGGCGCAGGGCACCCTGTCGAAGGATGACGGGCCACTCGGCACGAAACTGCTCTGGCGCCTTACATCAACTCCACGCCCGAAGCCTTCACCGCCAGCTTCCACCGATCGAGCTCCGCCGTCAGAAAACTGCGAAAAGCCGGCGTGTCCATCTGCAGCAGCTCCATGCCCTCGCGCTCGAGCTGCTCGCGCAGGCCCGGCGTCTTCTGGGCTGCGTGGGCCGCGGCGCGCAGGGTCTCCACCTCCTTCGCCGACATGCCCGCCGGCCCGAACAGACCGTACCAGGCGCTGTAGTCGAAGCCTGGCAGCAGATCGGCCACGGGCGGCACCTGCGGCAGCGCGGCCATGCGCTGCGCGCTGGTCACCGCCAGCGCCTTGACGCGGCCCGACTTGATCAGCCCGCCGGCCGCGCCATAGCCCGAGAACACGATGTCCACCTGCCCGGCCATCAGGTCGGTGATCGCGCCCGAGGTGCCCTTGTAGGGAATGCCCAGTACATCGATCTGGGCCATCTTGCGCAGCATCTCGCCCGCCAGGTGGTTGGCGCCGCCCAGCCCGGCGATCGCCACGTTCATCGTGCCGGGCTTGCTCTTGGCCATCGCCACGAGTTCCTGCAGGTTCTTTGCCGGGCACTTGGACGACACCAGCAGGATGCTGGGCGCGGTGGCGATCGGCACGATCGGCGTGAAGTCGGCGACTGGATCGAAGGGCAGCTTCTTGTAGAGCGCCGGGTTGATCACATGGCTGGTGTAGCTCAGCAGCAGCGTGGCGCCATCGGGCGCGGCCTTGGCCACGCCCAGCGCCGCGATGTTGCCGCCCGCTCCCGGCCGGTTCTCGACGATCATGCTGCGCGACAGCTGCCGGCCCATCTCCTGCGCCAGCGCGCGCCCCAGGATATCGGTGCCGCCGCCCGGAGGCGCGCCGACGAGCAAGCGGGTGGCACCCGCGGGCTGGGCCCAGGCCGGCAGCGCGAGGCCCAGCGCGGCCAGGCCGGCGGTTTGCAATAAGGCGCGACGTTTCATCGTTGTCTCTCTTTTTTAATCATCTTGCGTTGAAATGCCCGGCAGCGGCGCCCAGCGCCGCCTGCCCCGATCCGCTGTCTACTACGCCACGGCCACGGCTTCGCGCCCCGGCACCCAGGGCTTGTAGTGCATGCCCAGTGCCTGGGCCTGCCGGCGCTCATAGGCCAGGAAGTCCTCGGTGATCGCGCTGCCGCGCACGCCCCCGCGCACCGAGCCCGGGCGGATGTCGTAGAAATATTCCTCGAACGCGGGCGGCAGCGGCTGCGAATCCG
>JBEVDH010000249.1:0-18104 GCA_040514115.1 Comamonas sp.
GTGGGCTCATCACGAAAGGCCAAGCACGCTACGGGCGAAAAAAAGCCGCCTGGTGGCGGCTTCGCGAGCGTACAGCGGCGTTCAATCCGCCAGAAAGCGCGCGCGCACCGACTGCGTGATGCCGGCCGCATCCAGCCCCTGCAGCGCCAGCAGCCGCACCGGGTCGCCATGCTCGATGAACTGGTCCGGCAGGCCCAGCTGCAGCACCGGGCGCGGCACGCGCGCGGCCTGCAGGGCTTCGAGCACGGCACTGCCCGCGCCGCCCATGATGGCGCCCTCTTCCAGCGTCACCAGCGCGTCGTGGCGCGCGGCCACTTCGAGCAGCAGCTCGACATCGAGCGGCTTGGCCCAGCGCATGTTCACAACGGTGGCGTCGAGCGCCTCGGCGGCTTCCAGCGCGGGGTACAGCAGGCTGCCAAAGGACAGGATCGCGATGCGCGGGCCGGCCGTGGCGACCTTGCCCGATTCGCGCCGGATCTCGCCCTTGCCAAAGGGCAGGCCTTCGAGGCTGGCCAGCGGCTCTACACCCGCGCCCGCGCCGCGCGGATAGCGCACCGCCACGGGGTGGTTCTGCGCAAACGCCGTGCTCAGCAGCTGGCGGCATTCGCGCTCGTCGGCCGGGCAGGCCATCGACATGTTGGGAATGCAGCGCACGAAGGGAATGTCATAGGCGCCCGCATGGGTCGCGCCATCGGCGCCGACCAGGCCCGCGCGGTCCAGCGCGAACACCACCGGCAGGTTCTGCAGCGCCACGTCGTGGATCAGCTGGTCATAGCCGCGCTGCAGGAACGTGGAGTAGATCGCGACCACCGGCTTGACGCCCTCGCAGGCCATGCCGGCGGCGAAGGTCACGGCATGCTGCTCGGCGATGCCGACGTCGTAGTAGCGCAGCGGAAAGCGCTGCTCGAACTCGACCATGCCCGAGCCTTCGCGCATCGCGGGCGTGATGCCCACCAGGCGCTCGTCGTGGGCCGCCATGTCGCACAGCCAGCGACCAAACACCTGGGTGAAGGTGGTCTTGGGCGGCGTGGCGGGCTTGACGATGCCGACCTCCGGGTCGAACTTGCCCGGGCCGTGGTAAGTCACGGGGTCGGCCTCGGCAAGCTTGTAGCCCTGGCCCTTTTTCGTCACCACATGCAGGAACTGCGGGCCTTCGAGGCCCTTGATGTTTTCCAGCGTCGGGATCAGCGAGTCGAGGTCGTGGCCATCGATCGGGCCGATGTAGTTGAAGCCGAAATTCTCGAACAGCGTCGCCGGCACGACCATGCCCTTGGCGGACTGCTCCAGCCGCTTGGCGAGTTCGAGCAGCGGCGGCACCTGCTTGAGCACGGTCTTGCCCATGTCGCGCGCCTTGGCGTAGAACTGGCCGCTCATCAGCTGCGCCAGATAGCGGTTGAGCGCACCCACGGGCGGGCTGATGCTCATGTCGTTGTCGTTGAGGATCACCAGCAGGTTGGCGTCGGACACGCCCGCGTTGTTGAGCGCCTCGAACGCCATGCCGGCGGTCATCGCCCCGTCGCCGATGATGGCCACCGCGCGGCGCTTCTCGCCCTTGCGCTTGGCGGCCAGGGCCATGCCCAGCGCCGCCGAGATGCTGGTCGAGGAATGCGCGGTGCCGAAGGTGTCGTACTCGCTTTCGCTGCGCAGCGGAAAACCCGACAGGCCGCCGAGCTGGCGCAGGCTGGTCATGCGCTCGCGCCGCCCGGTCAGGATCTTGTGCGGATAGGTCTGGTGGCCCACGTCCCAGACCAGCCGGTCGTCAGGCGTGTTGAACACCGCGTGCAGCGCCACCGTGAGCTCCACCGTGCCCAGGTTGGAGCTGAGGTGGCCGCCCGTGCGGGAGACGCTGTCAAGCACATAGCTGCGCAGCTCCGCGGCCAGCGTCTTGAGCTCGGTACGCGTGAAACGGCGCATGTCTGCGGGACTGTTCACGGTCTGCAGCAGGGGATAGGAATTCGTGGACATTTGCTATTTTTCTGGTAGCAGCCAATGCTGGCGGAGCATATCTGATGGATCAATTTACTATAGATCACCCAGCGGGCACGCCGGGCGGGGCACAAGACCCGCGCCGACGCGGGCCGGGCGCGCGCCTCAATGCGAGCGGCGGATGACGTGGTCGGCCAGCGCGGACAGCGCGCGCGTGTCGGCCAGGCCGCAGCGCGCCAGCGCCGCATGCGCCTCGCGCGCCAGACGGTCGGCATAGGCGCGCGCGCCTTCGAGCCCCATCAGCGAGACATAGGTCGGCTTGTCGTGCGCCGCATCCTTGCCCGCGGTCTTGCCCAGCGTGGCCGAGTCGGCCACCACATCGAGGATGTCGTCAACCACCTGGAACGCCAGCCCGAGCGCCGCGCCATACGCGCCCAGCGCCGCGCGCGTCGCCTCACTGGCCGCGCCGCAGGCTGCGCCTATGCAGGCCGCGCCCATGAGCACGCTGCACTCGAGCAGCGCGCCGGTCTTGAGGCGGTGCATCTGGCGCAGCTGGTCCTCGGACAGCTGCAGCCCCACGCTCGCCAGGTCGATGGCCTGGCCGCCGGCCATGCCCTGCGCACCCGCGGCGCGCGCCAGCAGACCGCACAGGCGCGCCTGCATGGCCACTGGAATCTGCGCGGCTTCCTCGTCCATGGGTGCTATCAGCTCGAACGCCAGCGCCTGCAGCGCGTCGCCGGCCAGCAGCGCGCGCGCTTCGCCGAACTGCACATGCACCGTTGGCTTGCCGCGGCGCAGCACATCGTTGTCCATGCAGGGCATGTCGTCGTGCACCAGCGAATAGGCATGGATCAGCTCGACCGCGCAGGCCGCGCGCAGCGCCGCGTCCCGCTGGCCGCCGACGGCCTCGCAGGCCGCCAGCACCAGCAGCGGGCGCAGGCGCTTGCCGCCGTCGAGCACGGCATAGCGCATGGCCTCGCCGAGCTGCGCGGGGGCATTGACGCCAACCCAGCGCGACAGCGCCGCTTCGACATCGACCAGCGGCTGCTGCATCCACAGCGAGAGGTCGAGACCGGCGTCGGGCGCGGTGCTCACGGCGCTCATTCCTGGCTCCAGACCTGGAGCGCGCCATCGTCGAGCCGCTGGATCTGATCCTGCACGGCATCGAGCTGCTGGCGGCAGTAGGCCAGCAAGGTGGCGGCGCGCTGGTAGCCGCTGAGCATCTGGTCCAGCGGCAGCTGGCCCGACTCGATGCGGGCAATCAGCTGCTCCAGCTCCTCCAGCGCAGCTTCGTAACTCGTTGGCTCGGACGGGGGGGTAGGGGCAGCGGAAGCCTTGGGCATGGGTGCGGGCAGAAGAAGATAAAGCGATTGATTTTAGGCGCTGCGCCCGAAGCCTTACAAAGGCGACGGCAGGCCCCAGGACGGCGCCCCCCGGCAATGCATTCAATACACGTACCTGCAGGGCGGAAATAACCCTTCCGCCTATAATCCCATTCCGTTGAACCGGCCTGACGCATGGCCACCTGCCGCGGGTTTTTGCAGCCATCACTGGCCCCGAATCCCGCAAGGCGCCGCGTCACTGGCCGGTTTTGTTTTTTCTCGTGTGCGCCCGCGCACCCTCCCTGTGGGGAGTCTTTAGGTCAGGTCACCCATGTCTGATTTAAGTCTTCAACTGCAGCAGGCCGCAAGCCAACTACCAGTTTCAAGCTATTTCGACCCAGCGCTGTTCCAGCGTGAGCTCGATACCATCTTTGCGTCCGGCCCCCGCTATGTCGGGCACCAGTTGAGCGTTCCCAATCCCGGCGATTATTACGCCCTGCCCCAGGAGGGCGAGGGCCGCGCGCTGGTGCGCAACGCCCAGGGCGGCATCGAGCTGATCTCGAACGTCTGCCGCCACCGCCAGGCCGTCATGCTCAAGGGCCGCGGCTCGCTGCAGGGCCATGGCAAGGGCCATGCGGGCGGCAACATCGTCTGCCCGCTGCACCGCTGGACCTACAGCCCCGGCGGCGAGCTGCTGGGCGCGCCGCATTTCAGCCACGATCCCTGCCTGAACCTGAACAACTACGGTCTGCGCGAGTGGAACGGCCTCATGTTCGAGGACAACGGCCGCGACATCGCCGCCGACCTCGCCGGCATGGGCCCGCGCGCGCAACTGAGCTTCGACGGCTACGTGCTCGACCATGTCGAGATGCACGAGTGCAACTACAACTGGAAGACCTTCATCGAGGTCTACCTCGAGGACTACCACGTCGGCCCGTTCCACCCGGGGCTGGGCAATTTCGTCACCTGCGACGACCTGCAGTGGGAATTCCAGAAGGAATACTCGGTGCAGACCGTGGGCGTGGCGCCGTCGTTTGCCAAGCCGGGCTCGGAGGTCTACAAGATCTGGCACGAGGTGCTGCTCAACTACCGCAACGGCCAGCTGCCCGAGCGCGGCGCGATCTGGCTGACCTACTATCCGCACATCATGGTCGAGTGGTACCCGCATGTGCTCACGGTGTCGACCCTGCACCCGGTGAGCCCGACCAAGACCATGAACATGGTGGAGTTCTACTACCCCGAGGAAATCGCCGCCTTCGAGCGCGAGTTCGTCGATGCGCAGAAGGCCGCATATATGGAAACCTGCATCGAGGACGACGAGATCGCCGAGCGCATGGACGCGGGCCGGCGCGCGCTGCTGGCGCGCGGCGACAACGAGGTCGGCCCCTACCAGAGCCCGATGGAAGACGGCATGCAGCACTTCCACGAGTGGTACCGCAACGCGCTGGGCGCAAGCCAGCCGCAACCCTGAGCGCGCCCTCGGCGACGCCCCGGCTGCAACCGCTTGACCCGTTCAGGCGTTTGCAGCCTTTTTTTATTTTTTAGATCCCTGTATGCAAGTTCTCTGGATGGTGCTCGCGGCCTTTTTCTTTGCGACCATGGGTGTGAGCATCAAGTTTGCGGCGGAACACTTCAACACCGCCGAGATCATCTTCTACCGCGGGCTCATCAGCATGGCGCTGCTGTGGGCGCTGGCGCGGGGCCAGGGCGTGGCGCTGCGCACCAGCTATCCGATGATGCATGCCTGGCGCTCGCTGGTCGGCGTGGTCTCGATGGCTGCCTGGTTCTACGCGATCTCCAAGCTGCCGCTGGCCACCGCCATGACGCTCAACTACATGAGCAGCCTGTGGATCGCGGCCTTCATGGTGGGCGGGGCGCTCATGGCCTGGCGCCCGTCGCCCGAGACCCCGCGCCCGGCACTGCACACGCCGGTGATGGTGAGCCTGCTGGTGGGCTTTGTCGGCGTGGTGCTGATGATGCGCCCGAGCCTGGGCGCCGACCAGGCGCTGGCCGGCGTTGTCGGGCTGATGTCGGGAATGATCTCGGCGCTGGCCTATATGCAGGTGGTGGCGCTGTCGCGGCTGGGCGAGCCCGAGCAGCGCGTGGTGTTCTATTTCTCCGTCGGCTCGGCGGTGGCGGGCGGGCTGGGAATGCTGTTTGTCGGCGTCTCGGACTTTGCCGGCTGGCACACACTGTGGCTTCTTCCCGTGGGCCTGTTTGCCGCCGGCGGCCAGCTATGCATGACGCGCGCCTACGCCAACGCCATGACGCGCCGCGCCACGCTGGTGGTCGCCAACCTGCAGTATTCGGGCATTGCGTTTGGCGGCGCCTACAGCGTGCTGGTGTTTGGCGATGTGATCGAGCCCATGGGCTGGATCGGCATGGCGCTGATCGTGGGCAGCGGCATTGCCGCCACGGTTCTGCGGGCAAGGAACTGAGCGACCGGCAGCGCCGGCCGCCACGGCGGCGCGCACCGTTGGATAATGGACTGATTGCCGCCATTGCCGCCATTGCCGAGGAGCCGCCGATGTCCAAGACCCCCTACACCACCCTGATTTCCCCCGAACAGCTGGTTGCGCTGCAAGCCGCCGGCCAGCCCTGCATGGTGTTCGACTGCAGCTTCGACCTGGGCCAGCCCAGCCTGGGCCGACAGCAATATCTGCAGGCGCATATTCCAGGCGCGGTCTTTGCCGATCTGGACCAGGACCTGAGCGCCAAGCATGGCGTGCCCGGCAGCGATGGCTCGGTGGCGGTCTCGCAGGCCGACCAGCCCGCGTCCGGCGGGCGCCACCCGCTGCCAAGCCGCGAACGCTTCTCGGTCTGGCTGTCGAGCGTGGGTTTTTCCAACGACATGCAGGCCGTGGTGTACGACCGCAATGGCGCGAATTTCTGCGGCCGGCTGTGGTGGATGCTCAAGTGGGCCGGCCATGATGCCGTGGCCGTGCTCGACGGCGGGCTGCAGGCCTGGCAGGCCGCAGGCCAGCCGGTGAACCAGGGCGCGGAGCCCGGCCATTTCCAGACCAGCTTCACGCTGCAGCCCCCGCTGCGGCGCCTGGTGAACGCGGACATGGTGCTGTCGGGCCTGGGCTCCTCGGCGCAGACGCTGATCGATGCGCGGGCGCCCGCGCGCTACCGCGGCGAGGTCGAGCCGCTGGACCCGGTCGCCGGCCACATTCCGGGCGCGCTCAACCGCCCGTTCAGCGAAAACCTGGCCGCCGACGGCCGCTTCAAGCCGCGCGCGCTGCTGCGCGCCGAATTCGAGCAGTTGCTGGCCGGGCGCCCGGCCGACAGCGTGGTGCACCAATGCGGCAGCGGCGTCAGCGCCCTGCCCAACCTGCTGGCCATGGAGGTCGCGGGGCTGGGCCAGTCGGCGCTGTTCGCGGGCAGCTGGAGCGAATGGTGCGCAGATGCCTCGCGGCCCGTGGCGCGCGGCTGAATATGACAGTTTCGTGCAGCGTTCGAAAAAACCACAGACGCGCCAAATAATTGCGCGCTGATTTACCGGCGCCTGGCCTGGCGCCGACCCCGGAACCAGGCCCTAGCAGCAGGAGCACGGGAAGCGCAACGCCCATTTTCCAACAGTGTTTGTAGGAATTTGCCTTACAGCCCCCCTGGCCGAACCAGACACGACGCACCTCCCTCACCCGACTTAATTATTGTTTGGCCCTGTTTCACAATCCATTTCAACAGATCGCGACACCACACACCTCGGGTTTTTGTGCTCTGTTTTCCGATCTGCCGAATTCAAAAGGATTGACCCATGACTAACGAACAACTGCTTTCCGAAATCCGCGAAGCCAACCTCACCTACCTGATGCTGGCCCAAACCATGATTCGCAAAGACAAGGCCGAGGCTGTGTTCCGTCTGGGTCTGAACGAAGACGCCGCCGACATCCTGGTCGCGCTGTCCTCGGCCCAGGTGCTCAAGCTGGCATCGCGCAACACGCTGCTGTGCAGCTTCCGCGTCGACGACGAACTGGTCTGGAGCCTGCTGACCAACCACTCGGGCAACAAGATCGGCAACGAGGCCACCAACACGCTGCATGCCAACATTCTGATGGCCAGCCGCGTCTCCGAAGTGCTCTAAGCCACTCGCGCCGTCCTCGTTCCCCTCTTTGCCGAAAGCCTGCCATGTCCGTACCCACCAAAAGCGTCCTCAACGAATCCAAGCAGATCGAACGCGCCGCGATGCTCATTGAAATGGGCGCGCGCATGCAGGTGCTCGAATCGGAAACCACGCTGTCGTACGAGCGCCTGATCCGCCTGTACAAGGAAATCGCGGGCAAGTCGCCGTCCAAGGGCCAACTGCCCTTCTCGACCGACTGGTTCCTGACCTGGCAGGAAAACATCCACAGCTCGCTGTTCCTCAACATCTACGAATACCTGTCCAAGGGCGTGAGCCTGGACACCGCCGAGCAGCTGACCAAGGCCTACCGCCTGTACGCCGAACAGATTGAAACCGCGGGTCTCGAAGCGCTGCTGTCGTTCACGCGCGCCTGGCGCCTGGTGAAGTTCGTCGACGCCAACATGCTCACGCGCACCCCCTGCTCGAGCTGCAAGGGCCAGTTCGTGACCGAACCCTACGAGAACGCGCGCCACTACCAGTGCGGGTTGTGCAATCCTCCTGCACGGGCTGGCAAGAGCAAGAATGCCGGGGCGTTGATGCTGCATTGAGCTTCGACTGCGATTTTTTCAACGCCCCGATGGCTTGGCCGCGGGGCGTTTTGCGTTGAGGAGGGGCTTGTTTTGAGAGCAGGCCCTTCATGCTTCGACAGGCTCAGCACGAACGGTTTGTTGAGGCACAGCGCCTGTCAACCCGTTCGTGGCGAGCCTGCCTGGCCGGCCGCGTCGAACCATGGACGGCCGGTCCTCCAGAACCGCCACTCCCCCCTCATTCCGGCTCCGCCTGCAGTTGCCCGCAAGCAGCCCGCAGCGGCTCCAGCTGCTGGCACACCAGCACCAGCGGGCTGAAAGCATCGGCCAGCGCATCGCCGTGCTGCTCCAGCTCCAGCGCCAGGGCCGCCGCGCCGCCGTCATCCAACGGAATAGGCTGGCGCGTCTTCAAGGCCTGGGCCATCTGCTCGAGCGCCTCGGCGGCCTGCTGCGCGGCCGCGGTGGCCAGCGGGTGGGTGTCGTTCTGGAACAGCTTGTCGCGGTGCGCGCCCAGCGCCGACAGGTAGTTGAGCAGCGTGTGCGACAGCAGCAGCAGTTGCATGCCCACGCGCGCATGGCGGCGCACGGCGCGCGGCTCGAGCAGCAGCTGCGACAGCGCGGTGGACAACGCCGCGTCCGCATTGTGCGCATTGCGGCGCGTGAGGCGGTAGTCGAGGTCGTCGTCCTTGCCGTCGGCGTATTGCGACATGATTTCGCGCAAGTACGCCGCATGCGCGCCAATCGCCTGCGCCACCAGCAGGTGCAGGCGCCGGCCCTGCCAGTCGGGCAGCACCAGCAGCATGGCGGCGGTAGCGATCGCCGCGCCAATCAGCGTGTCGAGCAGCCGCGGCCAGATCAGCGCATAGGCGTTGCCGGTGGTCTGATGAAAGCACAGCAGCACCAGCAGCGTGATGGCCGCCGTGGCCGTCACGTAGCGCTGGGTGCGCGTGACGAAGAACAGCACGCCCGCCGCCACGGTGATCAGCGCCTGCGCGGGCAGGCCCGGAAACAGCCGCAGCAGCGCCCAGCCCGCGACCAGCCCGATCACCGTGCCCAGGATGCGCTGGCCGACGCGCGCCAGCGTCGCGCCGTAGGTGGGCAGGCAGACAAACAGCGTCGTGAGCAGGATCCAGTAACCATGCACCGGGTCGGTGAGCTGCATCGCCACGAAGCCCGCGCCCAGCGCCAGCGACAGGCGCAGCGCGTGGCGCAGCAGCGGCGCGCTCGGGTGCAGCTGGGCGCGGATGCGCGCCCAGGCTTCGGCCAGCGTGCGCGGGCGGCGGTTGAACAGGCTCGGGTCGGCCAGCGCCGCGCCGGCTGTCGGGTGGGCGGCCGCGGCAATCTGCGCATCGAGCGTGCTCAGGTTGCGCACCAGCGCGCGCAGCGAGCGCAAGGCGCGCTGCCAGGCCGGCTGCTGCTGCGCCGCGAGATAGTCGATGGCGGCGCGCAGGTCCTCCATCGCGCGCTCGCCCTCGGCGTTGGGCGAGAACGCGTGGCGCGCGCGCAGAGACTCGGCCAGCTGGCTGCACGCCGCGCCCTGCAGGCCCAGCACGCGCTGGCAGCGGTAGAGCACATCGCTGTGGAACAGCGTCTGCGCCCATTCGTTGTAGCGGTAGTGCGAGGAGCTCGCGCGCTCATGGATGTCCTGCGCAATGAAGTACAGGTTCATGTGGCGCAGCATCTCGCCTTCGATCGACGGCCCGGGCTTGGGGCCCAGGCGGTTGAACAGGCTTTCCTTGACGATGTTGAGCTGCGCCACGACGCGGCCGTTGGTCTGGGCCAGCGCCATGCGCCGGCGCTCGAGGTCGACCGCGCGCACCGGCTCGAACAGGCTGGCCTTGAGACGCAGGTAGGCGCCGAGCTGCGCGAACAGCGTCGCCAGGTTCTCGCGCACCGGCGCATGCGGAAACAGGGCGCACCAGCCCACGGACAGCAGCCCGTACCAGGCCGCGCCCGCCAGCAGCAGCACCGGCACGGGCCAGGCATCGGCGTCGGCGGCATGCGCGCCCGGCGCCATGCTGATCGCGGTGTAGAGCGCAAGAATCACCGACGCCGAGGCAATCGCGCGGTAGCGCTCGCCCACGGCGCCCAGCAGCGTGAACACGAAGGTGAACAGCACCAGCGCCAGCACGAAACCCAGCGGCTGACGGATCAATGCCTCGACGCTGAACGCGACCAGCGCAAAGCACACCAGCGTGGCCGCCAGCGCGCGGATGCGGCCGCGCCAGCTGTCATCGGTCTCGGCGATGGCGCATACGATGATGCCCAGGAACAGCGCGATCACCTGCGACAGGTGGTCCTGCCACCAGCACAGCGCCATCACCGCGCCCAGCGCGATGGCGATGCGCAGCCCATAGGCCCAGGCCTCCTGTGCCCGCATGCGTTGCCACGTTGTTGCGATACCGGTATCCACCATCGTTCCTTCGTTTGCCTAGATCTAGCAAGCTTCGCGCCCGCCGCGGCATTCAGCCCGTGTTTCTCAAACCCGCGGCGATGCCGTTGATCGAGATGTGGATGCCGGTCTGCACCCGGTCATCGCCCTGCCCCGCGCGCCAGCGCCGCACCAGCTCGACTTGCAGATGGTGCAGCGGGTCGATATAGGGAAAGCGGTGGCTGATCGAACGCGCCAGCGCCGCGTTGTGCGCCAGGCGCTCGGCATCGCCGGTGATCTGCGCCAGCGCCTCGGTCGTGCGCTGCCACTCGGCCTCGATGGCCGCGAAGATGCGCCGGCGCAGGCGCGCGTCGCTGACCAGCTCGCTGTAGCGCGAGGCCAGCGCCAGATCGCTCTTGGCCAGCACCATGTCCATGTTCGACAGCAGCGTGCGAAAGAACGGCCACTGCCGGTACATGCGCTGCAGCAGCGCCATCTGCGCCTTCGCGTCCTTGCCGGGCTGCTGCAGGAAGTCCTGCACCGCCGCGCCAAAGCCATACCAGCCCGGCAGCGTGAGGCGGCACTGGCCCCAGCTGAAGCCCCAGGGAATCGCGCGCAGGTCCTCGATCTTCTGCGACGGCTTGCGCGAGGCCGGGCGCGAGCCGATGTGCAGCTCGGCAATTTCGCGGATCGGCGTGCTGCCGAAGAAATACGCGGTGAAGCCCGGCGTCTCGTAGACCAGCGCGCGGTAGGCCGCCATGCTGGCCTGCGACAGCTGCGCCGCCGCTGCGAGAAACGCCGGCGTCGCCGACTTGGTCGGCTGCAGCAGCGTGGCTTCGAGCGTTGCCGCCACCAGCGTTTCGAGGTTGCGCCGGCCGATCTCGGGGTTGGCGTACTTCGAGGCAATGACCTCGCCCTGCTCCGTCAGCCGGATCTGGCCGCGCACCGTGCCCGGGGGCTGCGCCAGGATGGCCTGGTAACTCGGCCCGCCGCCGCGCCCCACCGTGCCGCCGCGCCCGTGGAACATGCGCAGCCGGATACCGTGGCTCGCGGCGAGCTCGTCGAACAGCTCGACCAGCGCGATCTCGGCGCGGTACAGCTCCCAGTTGCTGGTGAAGATGCCGCCGTCCTTGTTGCTGTCGCTGTAGCCGAGCATGATGTCCTGCTCGCCGCCGGAGCGCTGCACCAGCGCCGCGACGCCGGGCAGCTGGTAGTAGGCGCGCATGATCGGCGCGGCGTTGCGCAGGTCCTCGATGGTCTCGAACAGCGGCACGACGATCAGGTCGACGCGCGCGTCGCTGTCGAGCGTGCCACGCATCAGGCCGACCTCCTTTTGCAGCAGCTGCGCTTCGAGCAGATCGCTCACGGTCTCGGTGTGGCTGATGATGTAGTGGCGGATGGCTTCGGCGCCGTAGGTCGCGCGCATGCGCCGCGCGGTCTCGAAGATCGCGAGCTCGCCCTCGGTGTGCGCGGAGTACTTCGCGCCCACCACGCGCAGCGGGCGCGCGTCTTCGAGCAGCCGCATCAGCAGCGCCTGCTTGGCGGGCTCGGGCAGGCGGCTGTAGTCGCTCTCGAGGCGCGCGGTGGCCAGCAGCTCGGCGACCACGCTTTCATGCTGGTCGGAGCTCTGGCGCAGGTCCACGGTCGCGAGGTGAAAGCCGAACACCTGCACCGCGCGAATCAGCGGGCGCAGGCGCTGCGCGGCCAGCGGGCCGCCATGGTGGCTGCGCAGCGAGCGGTCGATCACCTGCAGGTCGGCCAGGAACTCCTCGGCGGCGCCATAACCGTTTTGCGGCGCCACGGCATGGCGCGCGGCGTCGCCGCCGCTGAGCGTCTTCAGGCTCGCGGCCAGGCGCGCGTAGATGCCGGTCAGCGCGCGCCGGTAGGGTTCGTCGCGGCGGTGCTCGTTGGTGTCGGGCGAGCGCTCGGCCAGCGCCTGCATCTCGGGCGTGAGCCGCACCAGCAGCGCCGACAGCGACAGCTCGGCGCCCAGGTAATGCACTTCGGTGAGGTAGTGGCGCAGCGCCACCTCGGCCTGGCGGCGCAGCGCCAGCTGCAGGGTCTCGGCCGTGACGTTCGGGTTGCCGTCGCGGTCGCCGCCAATCCACTGCCCCATGCGCAGGAAGCTGGCCACGGGCAGGTCGCCCAGTTCCTGCTCGAGCTCGGCGTAGAGCTTGGGGATCTCGCGCAGGAAGGTGGCCTCGTAATAGGTCAGCGCGTTCTCGATCTCGTCGGCCACGGTGAGCTTGGAGTGGCGCAGCAGGCGCGTTTGCCACAGCTGGGCCACGCGCGCGCGCAGCTGCGCCTCGTTGTCGGCCAGCGCGCGCGGCGTGAGCGCGTCCCGGGCGCTGTTGTAGAGCTGGGCGCGCTCGGTGATGTCGCCGCGCGTGGCGAGCAGCTGCGCGATGTCGCGCTCGGCCGAAAGAATGCTGTGGCGCTGCACCTCGGTCGGATGGGCCGTGAGCACCGGCGCGACATAGCTTTGCGCCAGCGTCTGGGCAATCGTTGCGGGCGCGATGCCGGCCCAGCGCAGGCGCGCCAGCGCCACGCCGATGCTGCCTTCCTGGGTGTTGCCGGCGCGCTCGTGCAGCGCGCGGCGGCGGATATGGTGGCGGTCCTCGGCCAGGTTGGCGAGGTGGCTGAAATAGGTGAACGCGCGGATCACGCTGACGGTCTGGTCGGCGCTCAGGCTCTTGAGCAGCTTCTTGAGCTGGCGGTCGGCGTCATGGTCGGCGTCGCGGCGGAACGCCACCGACAGCTGGCGTATCTGCTCGACGAGCTCATAGGCGGCCACGCCGTCTTGCTCGCGGATGACATCGCCCAGGATCCGGCCCAGCAGGCGGATGTCCTCGATCAGGGGCAGATCCTTGTCGGCCTTGCGGACGTTCTTGCCGGCGAAAGGGTCAGCGTTCTTGCGGGAAGGGTCGGTCATGCGGATATTTCCTGAGCCATTGCGGGAGCAGCGCGCCATGCTAGCATTCCCCGTTGCCCTCAGGCCGCTGCCGTCGAAGCCATGAATACCGCTATTTCTTCCGATTCCACGATTGTCATTGCCACGCGCGAAAGCCGCCTGGCCCTGTGGCAGGCCGAGCATGTGCAGGCCCGGCTGCAGGCACTGGGCCACAGCGTGCGGCTGCTGGGCATGACCACCAAGGGCGACCAGATCCTCGACCGTTCGCTGTCCAAGGTGGGCGGCAAGGGGCTGTTTGTCAAGGAGCTCGAGATCGCGCTCGAAGAAGGCCGCGCCCACATTGCCGTGCATTCGCTCAAGGACGTGCCGATGGAGCTGCCAGAAGGCTTCGTGCTGGCCTGCGTGATGGAGCGCGAGGACCCGCGCGACGCCTTTGTCTCGCCCAACTACGCTTCGCTGGAGTTTCTGCCGCACGGCGCCACCGTCGGCACCTCGAGCCTGCGCCGCCAGGTGCTGCTGCAGGCGCAGCGCCCCGACCTGCGCATCGCCCCGCTGCGCGGCAACCTCGATACGCGACTGCGCAAGCTCGACGAAGGCCACTACGACGCCATCGTGCTGGCGGCCGCGGGCCTCAAGCGCCTGGGCTTGCAGGAGCGCATCCGCTGCGCCTTCGACATCGACGAAATGCTGCCGGCCGCCGGCCAGGGCGCCCTGGGCATCGAAGTGCGCGCCGACCGCGCCGACCTGATTGCCGCGCTCGCGCCCCTGGTGCATCAGCCGACCTGGCTGGGCGTGGCCGCCGAGCGCGCCGTCAGCCGCAGCATGGGCGGCAGCTGCTCGATGCCGCTGGCAGCGCACGGCGTGTGGCATGGCGACGAGCTGCATCTGCGCGCTGCCTGGGGCGACCTCGAGGGGCAGCTGGCCCTGGTGCAGGTCGATGACCATGCCGAGGTCACCACGATGGAAGAAGCCGAGGCGCTGGGCGAAGCCGTCGCGGCCCAGCTGCGCTCCTCGGGCGCGCGCCTGGGCCTGTCCTCCTGAAGCGCGTGCGCAGCGCCACGCACCCGCCCCGGGTCCTGGTGACCCGCCCCGCACCCGATGCCGGCCATTGGGTCGACGCGCTGCAGGCGCGCGGCATCGCGGCCTGCGCGCTGCCCCTGATCGACATCACAGCCGGCGCGCTGCAATCCGCTGCGCTGGACCAGACGCGCTGCGACTGCGCCACGCCAGGCCACTACCGCGCCGTGATGTTTGTCAGCAGCAATGCGGTGCTGCATTTCTTCGCGCCGGGAACCACCCTTGCGCCCGGCACGCGCGCCTGGTCGCCCGGCCCCGGGACGGCGCGCACGCTGCAGGCAGCCGGCGTGCCGGCGCAGCAGATCGACGGCCCGCCGCCCGATGCCGCGCAGTTCGACTCCGAAACGCTGTGGCCCGAAGTGCGCGCGCAGATCCAGCCCGGCGACCGGGTGTTGCTGGTGCGCGGCGGCACGGGTGCGGTCGGCAGCGGCCGCGAATGGCTGGCCGAGCAGCTGCGCCTGGCCGGCGCCACGCTGGAGTTCGTCGCCGTCTACCAGCGCCTGGCGCCGCAGCTCGCGCCGGCGGCCCTGGCGCTGGCGCGGGACGCCGCGCACGACGGCACGCTGTGGCTGTTCAGCAGCTCCGAAGCCATCGCCAATTTGCAGCTCGCGCTGCCCGGCACCGACTGGAGCCAGGCACGCGCGCTGGCCACCCATCCGCGCATCGCAGCCGCCGCGCAACAGGCGGGCTTTGGCCACATACGGGAATGCCGTCCTTCACTGAATGACGTGGCGGCCTCTATAGAATCAGCACATGAGCACTGACGCCGTCCACGAACAGTCCGCCCCTGCGCCGCACGCAGCCCAGGGCCCCGCCGCCCTTGCTGGCGCGGCCCCGGCGCGCCCCGCCTCGCCCCTGGCGCTGTACCTCGTCGGTACGGTGGCCGTGGTGGCATTGGTCGGCAGCGGCATGCTGTGGCAGCGCATGAGCAGCATCCAGGAGCAGCTCGCGCGCCAGAGCGCCGACTCGGGCACGCAGGCCATCGAGGCGCGCACCATGGCGCGCGACGCGCAGGATCTCGCCCGCGACAGCGCGGCGCGCATCTCGGTGATGGAAGCGCGCGTGGGTGAGGTCGCGCTGCAGCGCACCCAGCTCGAGGAACTGGTGCAGAGCCTGTCGCGCACCCGCGACGACACATTGGTGGTCGATATCGACACCGCGATCCGCATGGCGCAGCAGCAGGCACAACTCACCGGCAGCCTCGAGCCGCTGGTCGCCACGCTGCGCAGCGCCGGCAAGCGCATCGAGCGCGCCGCCCAGCCCCGGCTCACGCCCGTGCAGCGCGCGATCGAGCGCGATCTCGAAGCCATCTCGCGCCTGGCCGTCACCGACACCGCCGGTCTGCTCGGCCGCATCGACGACCTGCTGCGCAGCGTCGACGAACTGCCGCTGGCCAATGCCGTGGCCAAGCCCAGCGCGCTGCGCGGCGCGGCGCCCACCCCCACGCCCGGACCCGCGCAAACCGCGACCTATTCGCTCGGCGACTGGGCCTGGTGGCAGGACTGGGGCACGCGCAGCTGGAACGTGGTGCGCGAGGAAATCTACGATCTCGTGCGCATCAGCCGCATCGACCAGCCCGAAGCCGTGCTGCTGTCGCCGGACCAGGGCTTTTTCCTGCGCGAGAACCTCAAGCTCACGCTGCTCAACGCGCGCCTGGGCGTATTGGCGCGCCAGTACGACGCCGCCCGCAACGATCTCAACGCCGCAAGCCATGCCATAGGCAAGTATTTCGACCCTTCTTCGCGGCGCACGCGCAATGCGCAGGTGCTGCTGCAGCAGGTTCAGTCGAACCTGAAGAACAACGAGCAGCCCTCGCTGGATGAAACCCTGGCAGCGCTGGCAACTGCCGCCACCGGGCTCTGAGGAAACGACATGCGCGCTGCACTGTGGTTCATTGGCCTGTTTGGCATCGCTGTGGCGGTGGCCTTGTTTGTCGGCAACAACCAGGGCACGGTGACGCTGTTCTGGCCGCCCTATCGCATCGATCTGTCGCTCAACATGGTGCTGCTGCTGCTGCTGGCAACCTTCCTGCTGTGCCATGCGGCGCTGCGCGGGCTGTCGGTGCTGGTGCGGCTGCCGCGCCAGGCACGCCGCTGGCGCGAGCAGCAAAAGGAGCGCGCGATGCACCACGCGCTGCTCGACGCGCTGTCGCACCTGCAGGCCGGGCGCTTCCTGCGCGCGCGCAAGTCGGCCCTGGCCGCGCTCGCGCATGAGGAATCGCTGAGCGACGTGCCCCATGGCCGCCAGCTGCGGGCCACGGCGCACATGGTCGCGGCCGAAGGCTCGCACGCGCTGCAGGACACCGCGCAGCGTGAAATGCATCTGGCCCAGGCGCTCGAATGCGCGCCGCTTGACGGCACCGCCATCGATCTGGAAACCCGCGAAGGCGCGCAGATGCGCGCCGCGCGCTGGGCATTGGACGACCGCGACGCCTCGCTGGCGCTCGAGCGCCTCGCCGCGCTCCCCCTGGGCGCAAGCCGGCGCACGATTGCACTGCGCATCAAGCTCAAGGCCGCGCGCCTGGCGCGCCACACCGAGCATGCGCTCGAGACCGCGCGCATGCTCGCCAAGCACCGCGCGTTCTCGCCCGCGGCCTCGGCCAGCATCGTGCGCGGGCTGCTGCTCGAGCTGATCCACGACACGCATGACACGGGCCGCCTGCAGCAGCTCTGGCTGGACCTCGACCCCGAAGAGCGCGCCATGCCCGAAATCGCCATTCCCGCCGCACGCCAGCTGGTGCGCCTGGGCGGCGACCGTGCACAGGCGCGCGCCTGGCTGCTGCCGGTGTGGGAGTACGCCACCGCGCGCCGCGATGGCCTGAGCGACACCCAGATGCAGGCCCTGGTGCTGACGCTGCAGGACTGCCTCGAAGGTATCGACAGCCAATGGCTCGCACGCATCGAAACCGCGGCGCGCAACAACCCGCGCGAGCCGCGCCTGCAGTACCTCGCCGGCATGGCCTGCGTACAGCGCGAGCTCTGGGGCAAGGCGCACCAGCTGCTGAGCCAGAGCGCACCGCAACTGGATGCGGGGCCGCTGCGGGTGCAGGCGTGGCAGCAATTGGCGCGCATGGCGGAGCATCGCAATGATGAGGAAGCTGCGGCGGCGGCTTGGAAGCAGGCGGCGCTCGGGCAGTGAGCTACTGACCCTGCTGCGTGCTTCTTGTTCGTAGCGGGGCCGTCCATCCTTCGATCCTTCGACAAGCTCAGGATCAGGACGAACGGGGAGTGGAGCATCAGTGCCCTCTCTATAGGCTCAGCGCTCAGGGCGCCAAACTGTTCGCCCTGAGCCTGTCGAAGGGTGAAGGGCCGGCTCTCAAGTCAGAGGCATGACCTCACCTCAGCGTCCGCTCACTTCATCTTTTTTGAACCCACCCATCAATCCCACTGAACTAATTTCAACCCAACGCTTCCTATACTGGGAAACTGCATGCCACCCGGCATGCGACGGCCACAACCAGCGCCCGCCCTCCCAGCCATGCCTTCCACCTCTTTGCCCTCTCCCGCGCCCACGCGCTACACCGCCACCGCCAAGCTTTTGCACTGGGTGCTGGCGCTGGCCCTGATTGCTGCCCTGGGCCTGGGCCTGTACATGGTCAGCCTGTCGTTTTCGCCGCAGCGCCTCAAACTCTACAACTGGCACAAATGGCTGGGGGTTTCGATCCTGGTGCTGAGCCTGCTGCGCCTGGGCTGGCGTCTGGCCCACAAGCCACCCGCGCTGCCCGCGGCGATGCAGGCCGCCATGCCCCGCTGGCAGCATCTGGCGCACCACGGCACGCACCACGCGCTGTATGCGCTGTTCCTGGTCGTGCCGCTGCTCGGCTGGGCCTATAGCTCGGCGGCCG
>JBEVDH010000040.1:0-8282 GCA_040514115.1 Comamonas sp.
TGGCGTCTGGTACCAGTCAGTGTTAACCCTGAACTATGCCTCAAATTGTGACAGGCGGCAGCGGGTGCGTGGATTGACCCGGCGAATGGTACGCATGCACCGTGGATGCCACTTCAACGGTCTAGGCCTGTGAATAGGCATGCCCCAGCGTAGGGGGCAGCGAGCAAGGGCCGCCCCGCAGCGAGGCTGCCGCCCCTAAGCGGGCCTCCCCCTCCACCGAAGGATGAGAGGGGGGAGCGGCGTCAGCCGCTCGGGGGTGCCTTAATTTATCTCACCATGCAGGGCCGTTTGTTGTCGAACTGCCAGTTGGGAACGAGGAACTGCATGGCCATCGCATCGTCGCGTGCGCCCAGGCCGTGCTGCAGATACAGCTGGTGGGCGCGCTCCACGGCGTCCATGTCCAACTCGATGCCCAGGCCGCCGCGTTTTGGCAGCTCGATATAGCCATTGCGGATCTGCAGCGGGTTCTTGGTGAGGTACTGGCCGTCTTGCCAGATCCAGTGCGTGTCGATGGCCGTGACGCGCCCCGGCGCGGCCGCGCCCACATGGGTGAACATCGCCAGCGACACATCGAAATGGTTGTTCGAATGCGAACCCCAGGTCAAGCCGAAGGCTTCGCACATCTGCGCCACGCGCACCGAGCCGGCCATGGTCCAGAAATGCGGGTCGGCCAGCGGAATGTCGACCGACTGCAGCGACAGCGAATGCGCCATCTGGCGCCAGTCGGTGGCAACCATGTTGGTGGCGGTGGGCAGGCCCGTGGCGCGGCGGAACTCGGCCATGACCTCGCGCCCGGAGAATCCGCCCTCGGCGCCGCAGGGGTCCTCGGCATAGGCCAGCACGCCATGCAGGTCGCGCGTCAGCCGGATCGCGTCCTTGAGCAGCCAGCCGCCGTTCGGGTCGAGCGTGACGCGCGCCTTGGGGAAGCGTTCGTGCAGCGCGCGGATGGCTTCGACTTCATCCTCGCCGCGCAGCACGCCGCCCTTGAGCTTGAAGTCCTCGAAACCGTAGCGCGCGTGCGCCGCCTCGGCCAGGCGCACGATGGCCTCGGGCGTCATGGCCTTTTCGTGGCGCAGGCGCAGCCAGTCGTCCGAAGCGCCCGGGTCGGTCTGGTACGGCAGGTCGGTGAGCGAATGGTCGCCGACATAGAACAGATAGCCGAGCATCTGCACCGAAGTGCGCTGCACGCCATCGCCCAGGAGCGCCGCGACCGGCACGCCCAGGTGCTGGCCCAGCAGGTCGAGCAGCGCCGATTCCGCGGCCGTGACCGCATGGATGGCGATGCGCAGGTCAAAGGTCTGCAGCCCGCGCCCGCCGCTGTCGCGGTTCTCGAACTCGGTGCGCATCGCGTTGAGCACGGCGTTGTAGTTGCCCACGGGCTGGCCGACGATGAGCTCGCGCGCATCCTCGAGTGTCTGGCGGATCTTCTCGCCGCCGGGCACTTCGCCGACGCCGGTGTTGCCGGCGCTGTCCGTGAGCACCAGCAGATTGCGCGTGAAGAACGGCGCGTGCGCGCCGCTCAGGTTCAAAAGCATGCTGTCGTAGCCGGCGACAGGGATCACCCGCAGTTGGGTGACGATCGGGGAGGAGGTGCTAGCGTGCGAGAGGGCCATGTGAAACAGATTTCCGGAAAAAATTGGATCGGCCTGGGTCAGGTCCAGGCCTTAGTGTGGCAGGAGCGGATCAGTTGGCGGTAATGCCGCCGGTCTCGATCACCTGCTTCCAGCGCGCGTATTCCTTGGCCTGGAACTGGGTGAACTCCTCGGGGCTGCTGGCAACGACTTCGAGGCCGGCATCGGTGAACTGCTTGGTCAGCGCCGGGTCCTTCAAGGCCTTGACGATACCTGCATGGAGCTTGGCTTTGATATCGGCCGGCAGGTTCTTCGGTGCCGCAATGCCTTGCCAGGCATAGACTTCCACGCCCTGGACGCCGGCCTCGGCCGTGGTGGGCACATCGGGCAACACCGGCGAGCGCTTGTCTCCCGTCACCGCAATTGCCTTGAGCTTGCCGGCCTTGATGTGCTGGATGACGGCGTTGACGTTCTGGAAAGACATGTCGACCTGGCCGCCGAGCAGATCGGTGATGGCCGGGGCGCCGCCCTTGTAGGGCACGTGCAGTCCCTTGGTGCCGGTCTTTTGCCAGAACAGCTCGGCCGTGAGGTGGTCCGACGAGCCCGGGCCCGACGTCGCGAAGCTCACCGCGCCAGGCTTGGCCTTGAGCATCGCGATGACGTCCTGCAGGTTGTTGACCTTGGGCGCGAGCGTGGGGTTGACGACCAGGACATTGGGCGTCTGCACCGCCACCGTCAGGTAGCTGAAGTCCTTGAGCGGGTCATAAGGCAGGCCCTTCATCAGGTGCGGTGCCACGACAAATGGCGCCAGCGAGGCCACCAGCAGCGTGTAGCCGTCGGCCGGCGCGCGCGCCACCTGGCCCGCGCCGATGCTGCCCGTGGCGCCGGCCTTGTTCTCCACGACGAAGCTCTGCTTGAACTGCGTGCCCAGATGGTTGCCCACCGCGCGCGCAATGGTGTCGGTCGCGCCGCCCGCGGGGAACGGCACGATCACATTGACGGTCTTGTCGGGCCAGGCAAACGCAGGAGCGCTCGCGGCCAGGGTGGCCAAGCCGATGCAGACGGCGGTGGATGCAGTTTTGAGGATTCTCATCGGTTGTCTCCTGGAGGCGCCGGCAGAGTATTTGCAACTCCGTCGCGGCATTTAAAAATCGCAGATAACGTTAACAACTTGCTGATGGGCGATTGTTAACGTGAACATTGGACTTTGAATCGGTGATAACCCTTGAAATACGGGTTTCCCGAGGCGCGCACGGACCATGAAGCGGCACTTGCATCTACCTACAATCGCGTTATGCCCTGCGTGGCACGCCTGGCGCAGCTGCCTGGGAGACCGCGCGGTGCATTGCATCAACAGGAATGAATTTGTCCAAGAAGCCCGCCACCGTTCAAGATGTCGCCCTGCTCGCCGGCGTTTCCGCCATGACGGTGTCGCGCGCGCTCAATGCGCCGGAGAAAGTCACGCCCGAGACGCTGGCCCGGGTGCGGGTGGCGGTCGATGCGCTGGGCTATGTGCCCAATGCCATGGCCAGCGGCTTGCGCATGGCGCGCGCGCGCATGGTCGCGGCGCTGCTGCCGACGCTGGTCGGGCCGGTGTTCCAGGAGCTCGTGGAATCGCTGGCCGAGTCGCTCAAGCGTCGCGGCTACCAGCTGATGATCGGCCAGGCGGGGTACGACGCGGCGCAGGAGGAGGCGCTGATCCGGGCCATCATCCAGCGCCGCCCGGACGGCATCGTGCTGGTCGGCAAGGTGTCTTGCGCCGGCGCGCGCAACGCCCTGGTGGCCTCGCGGATTCCGGTCGTCGAGACCTGGGACTTCACCGACGACCCGGTCGACATGCTGGTCGGCTTCTCGCATGTCGCCATCGGCGAATCGGTGGCCGAATTCCTGCATGCGCGCGGGCACCGGCAGGTGGCGATCATCACCGGTGACGATGCGCGTGCGCGGGCCCGCGCCGATGCCTTCATGAACCGTTCGAAAGCGCTGGGTGCGCAATCGGCACAGTGCTTCTTCACGCGCGCGCCAAGCACCGTGGGCGCCGGGCGCAAGGGCCTGGCTGCGCTGCTGCAGGACGCGCCCGAGATCACCGGCGTGTTCTGCAGCTCGGACAGCCTGGCGCTGGGCGCGTTGATCGAAGCGCAGCACCAGGGCCTGCGCGTGCCGGCGCAGCTGGCGATTGTCGGCATGGGGGACCAGAGCTTCGCGCAGGATGCGCAGCCGGCGTTGACCACGGTGCGGCTCGACGGCACGCGCATCGGCGAGATCGCGGCCGAGCTGATGATGGCGCGCGCCGAGGGCCGGCCTGTCGAGCAACCGATCGTCGATGTCGGCTTCCACATGGTGGTCAGGGACAGCACCTGATCACTCCGGCCGGATGCCCCCCTTGCGGATCACCTCGGTCCATTTGGCGGTGTCTTCCTGGATGCGCTGCGCGAATTCGGCCGGCGTGCTGCCCACCGGCTCGAAACCCATGGTCTTGAGCCGCGTCTGCATCTCGCCCTGGCGAATGGAAGCGCGCAGGACCCGGCTGACCTTGTCGACCACCGCCGCTGGAATGCCCTTGGGCGCCACCAGTCCAAACAGCGGCATGATGTCCACCCCGGGCAATCCGGCTTCGGCAAACGTCGGCACATCGGGCAGCAACGCGGAGCGCCTGGGGCCCGTGACGGCCAGCGCGCGCAGCTTGCCGGCCTTGATGTGCTCGGCCAGCGTCGGCACCGTGGCAAACGCGAACTGCACCTGGCCGCCCAGCAGATCGGTGATGACGGTGCCACCGCCCTTGTAGGGCACGTGGACGACCTTCAGCCCGGCCTGCTGCGCCAGCTGCTCGCCCGCGAGGTGCGGCCCGCTGCCCACGCCGGCCGAGCCATAGGCCAGCGTGTCGGGTTCGGCCCTGGCCTTTGCAATGAGGCCTGCCAGGTCCTTCACCTGCACCGAGGGATGGGTCACCAGCACGAACTGCGCCGTGGCAATCAGGGTGATCGGCGTGAAGTCCTTTTGCGTGTCGTAGGCCAGCCGCGCGCCCAGCAGGCCGGGGTTGATGGTGAACGTGCTGTCGACCATGCCCAGCGTGTAGCCGTCGGGCTCGGACTGCGCCAGCGCGCGCGTGCCGATGGTCGTGCCGCCGCCGCCCCGGTTGTCGGCTATGAAGGATTGGCCCAGCGCCTGCTGCAGCGCCTGGCCGGCAAGCCGGCCCAGCGTGTCGGTGGCGGCGCCCGCCGGATAGGGAATGATGATGCGCACGGTCTTGTCGGGGTACGGACCGTTGGCGGCAAAGGCCGAAGGGACGGCGCTGCCCAGAGCCAGGGCGGCACCCTGGGCAAGGAAGGTACGGCGGTTGTTGTTTTGCATTGTTGTCTCCTGTTGGAATTCTTGGGCTGTCAGTGCGCGAAGCGGCCCTGCGCCAGATCGGCTTCCGGGTCCGCGCCCAGGCCCGGGCCGTCCGGCACCTGCAGCCAGCCACGCTCGATGGGCACACTGCGGCCATAGGGCACATGGGCCAGCTCGACATACAGGCGCTCGAGCGAGACCTCGGTCTGCTGCGCGGCAATCAGGTGCAGGCTGGCCAGGAAGCCCGGGCCGAAGAACGCGACCTGGGGCGCGCAGGTCACGCCCGTGCCCTCGCAGGCGCGCGAGATCTCCCAGGCCGCGGTGAGGCCCAGCTTGATCACGCTGGGCTGCACATACTGCACCGTGGCGTTCTCCACCATGCGCCGCAGCGCCAGCGCGCAGCTCGCGTTCTCGCCCACCGCCAGCGGCACGGCCACCTGCTGGCGCAGCGCGGCCAGCGCCTGGTCGTTTTCCGGCATCCAGATCGGCTCCTCGATCCAGAAGGGGTCGTAGGGCAGCATCTCTTCGATCGCGGCCTGCGCTTCGTGCGGCAGCCAGGCGCAGTTGGTGTCGACCATCACCGGGACCTTCGGCCCCACCGCCTGGCGCACCGCGGCCAGCGCCGGCGCGGTGCGTTCGTGCAGCGTGATTTCGGCATAACCGTCGGCAAGTGCACGCTGGCTGACCTGTTCGAGCAGCGCGGTATCCGCGTAATACTGCAGCAGCGACGCATAGACACGCACCCGGTCGCGGCGCTTGCCGCCGAGCAACTCGTACAGGGGCACGCCGGCACGCTTGGCGCGCAGGTCCCATAGCGCGATGTCGAGTCCGGCCAGTGCGTGCACCACAGGGCCGGAGCGGCCCAGGTTGTGCAGCATGCGCTGCATGGTGGGCAGCAGCGCGGCGTCGTCCGCCGATTTACCGCAGGCCAGCGGTGCGATCAGCGTCTCGAAGATGGCCTGCAGCGCGCGCGGCTCGACGCAATAGGACTCGCCCCAGGCCACGGTGCCGTCCTGCGTCTCGACACGCACCAGCGCGCTGTCGAGCTTGTCGCGCGGGCGGCCCGCGAACAGCGGGGGCTCGCTCCAGTGGTGGAACGGCAGGCGCATCGGGATGCACGTGACCGAGACAATGGTGTTGGCGCTCATGAAAGGAACCGGTGATGACATGGCGCCTATTTTTCGCGCGCGGCAGCCTATGGTCAAATAGCTAAAAACACTCATTCCATATGAATTCGATATGTTGAGCCGCCGAGAACTGCTGCTGCTGCGCGCGATGTACCAGCGCGGCACCGTGACGGCCGCGGCGCATTCGATCCACATGACCCAGCCCGCGGCCAGCGCGCTGCTCAAGGACATGGAAACGCGGCTGGGCTTTGCACTCTTCAGCCGCGAGAGTCGACGCCTGCACCTCACGAGCCAGGGCCGCGCGCTGATTCCGGAGGTGCTCAACGCGCTCTCAGGCATGGAATCGGTGGACCGGCTGGCCAGCGATATCCGCAAGGGCGCCACAGACCGTCTCAGCGTGGGCGCGGTGGCCGTCGCGGCCTCGATGCTGCTGCCGCAGGCGCTGGTCGAAGTGCGCCGCGCCTATCCGCGCATCACCTTCACGGTGCGCGCGGGCTCGGGGCTGGAGATCATTGAAATGGCGGTCGACCACCGCATCGACCTGGGCATCGTGATCGGCTCCTCGGCGCCCAATGACCGGGTCGTCAAGGAAGCGCTGGCGGCGGTGAGCCTGTTCGCGGTCTTCCACCCGGACCATCCACAGGCCGATGCCCGGGCGCTGACACTGGCCGAAGTCGCTGCACTGGGGCTGATCGCGCTGTCGCCGGCCCTGCCCGCGGGGCTGGCCACGCAGCAGGCCTTCGAGGGCCAGGGGCTGGAATACCGCCCGCTCATGGAGGTCGCGCAGTCCTTCACGGCCTGCGAGCTCGCGGGCCAGCAGCTGGGCGTGGCGGTGGTCGAGTCGCTGGGCGCGCGCTATGCGCAGCGCATGGGCCTGGTGGCGCGGCACCTGCTGACCATGGATGAGGCCGCGCTGTCACTGGTCAGCCCGCGCGACCGGCCGCTCGAAGGGGCCAGCCTGTGCCTGCGGGATGCATTGCGCGCGGCGGTGCGCGGGTTGGCCGGAAACTAACGCTTCAAGCCCATGGCTTCCAGCATCTGCCCCGTCTGCTTGTGCATCTGCTCCTGCATCTGCGTGAGCATGGTCTGCGACTGGCCCAGATAGCTGCTGACCATGCCCTGCATGGCCGCGGGCTGCAGGCGCACAAACTGGCTCCACATCTCGGGCGTGGCGCCCTGCTCGGCCATGCGGGTCTGGAAGTCGCTGAACATCTGCACGTTGCGCTCGAGGCTCGCGCCCATGCTGCCCTGCATGGCGTGGCCGTAGAAGCGGATGATGTTGGCCAGCACGACCTCGGTGAACATCGGCGCGCCGCCGGCTTCTTCCTCGAGAATGATCTGCAGCAGGATGCTGCGCGTGAGATCGTCGCCGGTCTTGGCGTCGCGCACGACCAGGGGCTCGCTGGCCATCACCAGCGCCTTGACTTCGGACAGCGTGATATAGGTGGAGGTATCGGTGTCGTACAGCCGGCGGTTCGGGTATTTCTTGATGACGCGCGGCCGGGGCTTGGCCTGGGCGGTCGATGTCTGGTTCTCTTGCACGGCTGACTCCTCTGGGCATGTCGCCCGCTGCACTGCAACATGGATTTTAGACACACCCTTGTCATACCCGCGCAGAGCTTACCCTGAGCGTGCGCCGCAGCCACCGTGGACAGGCGCCGGGCGGAACCGGCCGGCGCCCGACACCCTAGCGGTAGAAGAACTTGGCCGGCCCCGTGACCAGCCACGGGAACAGCACCATGGCAAACATCGTCGCGAACTGCGCGAGCATGAACGGGATGACGCCGCGCGTGACATCGTCCATCGACATCTTGCCCACGCCCGCGACCACGTTGAGCACGGTGCCGACCGGCGGCGTCACCAGCCCGATCGAGTTGTTGATGATGAAAAGTACGCCGAAGTACACCGGATCGATGCCGGCCGCCTTCACGATCGGCATCAGCACGGGCGTCAGGATCAAGATGGTCGGCGTCATGTCCATTGCGGTGCCGACGATCATCACGAGGATCATGATCGCGATCATCAGCATGATCTGGTTGCCCATGAAAGGCTGCAGCAGGCTGACCACCTTCGACGGTAGGTCGGCCACCGTGATCAGCCAGGCGCTCACCATCGCCGCGGCGATCAGGAACATCACGATCGCGCCGGTTTTGGCTGCTCCCACGAAGATGCGGTACAGGTCGCCCCAGGTCAGCTCGCGATAGATCACCGTCGAGACGAACAGCGCGTAGACCGCAGCAACCACCGCGGCTTC
>JBEVDH010000255.1:0-16435 GCA_040514115.1 Comamonas sp.
CGGGGCGACCTGCGCCTCGTAGGTGCCCAGCACCGTGCCCTGGATGGTGTCGCCGTTGTCCACCAGCAGGTTGTTGGGGAAGTCGGCGCGCGCCTTGCGGATCAGCGTGGCGGTGCGCTCCAGGCCGACGGCCTTGTCTTCCTTGTCCGAGTAGTAGTTGAAGCTGCGCGCGTAATAGTGCAGGTCGGTCGTCTCCAGCAGCGCCAGCTGGGCCGTGGCATTTTGCGCGCTGGGCGTGGGGGCCGGTGCCGGGGCACGAACGCCGTCATCGCTGCCGCCGCAGGCCGTCAGCGCGAGCGTGGCGGTCAGCGCCAGCAGGGACGGCAAGCGGCGGTGCGGGCCGCGCGAACCTGGTACGTTGTAGGACATGGAAAGGCCTCTCGGGTGGTGATGCAGGAAGTGGGTAAAGACCATCGCAACGATGGCGCCCCGCAGCGCGCCGGCCTGGCCGGCCAAACGCTGCTCTTACATTCTTATTCCCGAGATTGACGCCCGTGTGACGGGGCGGTGCAAGGGCGCATGCCAGCGCCGCCCCACAGTTGCTCAGCGCTCGATGGTCCGGTTCCAGCGCGTGTTCCACAGCGGGCGCTGCTCGTTGACGACATCCCAGTCCAGCACCACGGACGAGCTCGCATAGCCCTCGATGCGGGCCTTTTCCTTGGCCGCGTCGCCCTCCGCGGGAGTTTTGCGGTTGCTTGGCGGGAAGGAGCCGGCCTTGAGCGCTGCCGCCTGGGCTTCCGGGCTGATCAGGTAGGCGGCGAGCTTTTGCGACAGCTCGGGCTCGCTGTTGTTGGCAATGACGCACTCGGCGGCCATCAGCAGCACGCTGCCTTCCTTGGGCTGCGCATATTCCACGGGAATGCCGCGGCTCTTGAGCAGCGCGGTCTGGCCCGGGGTGTAGGGGAACAGGGCGACCTCTCCGGCCTGGGCCATTTCGGCGACCTTGGCGGAGTTGGGGATGTATTCGATGATGTTCGGGCCCACGGTCTTGGGCCAGGCCTTGAAGCCGGGCTCGACGTTCTTCTCGTCACCGCCGTTGAGGCGGTTGATCATGAGAAAGGCATGCAGGCCGAAGGTCGAGGCGGAAATCGACTGCACAACGACCTTGCCCTTGTATTTGGGGTCGGCCAGATCCTTCCACGAGGTGGGCGGCGCCCAGCCCTTTTCGCTGAAGATCTTGGTGTTGTAGGCCAGGCCCGTCATGCTCATGATCATGCCCACAGCCATGTCGCCCTTGATGCGCGCCGTCGCGGGCAGATCCTGCAGGTAGGGGTTGGGTTTCATGCGCTCGCACAGGCCCATGCTGATGGCGCGGTACATGACGCCGTCATCGAGCAGCATCACATGCATCTGCGGCTTGGCCTTGCTGGCCTGCACCTTGGCCAGCAGGTCGCCCGAGCCGCCTGGCACGACCACCACCTTGACATTGTTTTCCTTCTCGAACGGGCCGAAGACGCTCTGGGTGAAGACCCGCTCCTGGTTGCCGCCGTTCATGCCGATGTAAAGCGTCTTTTGCTGGGCGTGGCCGGTGGAAGCCGCCAGCGTTGCCACGAGGGCAAGCGAGCCGTAGAGCGCCGATTTGAGGCCGTTATGTACTGTGGTCATGAGGCAGTCCTTTCGAAGGGGAGGGTGCGGGAAAGCGTTGCAGCGAGAAAGCATCTATGGGCGTGGAGGTCGAGCCAGTGGCAATGAGTTCCGCCATGACCTCTCCGACGGCCGGCCCGATCTGGAAGCCGGCGCCCGCAAAACCAAATGCATGAAACAGGCCAGGCTGATGGCGGCTGGCCCCCATCACCGGCAATTTGTCTGGAAGATAGCCTTCGGCGCCGCTCCAGGTGCGCAGCACGCTGGCGCCGGCAAAGGCGGGAACGATCTGCGCGATGCGGCTGAACTGCGACAGGAGCGTGGCGCTTTGTGCCCGGGCCCGGTCGGCATCCACCGCCTGGCCCAGGCCGCCGCCAAACACCAGGTTGCCGCGCGCCACCTGCCGGCAGTAGATGTTGCCGCCCTCGACGCCCAGGCTCCAGGGCAGCATGAAGGGCAGCGGCTCGGTCACGGCCATCGAAGGATGGCGCGACACCATGTCCACGGTATCGCCGAACTGCGCCGCCAGGCCACCGGACCAGGCGCCCGCGCTGTTGAGCACGACCTCGGCCTTGATGGTGAGGCCCTGCGCGGTCTCGACCACAAAGCGGGAGCCATCGAACGCGACGGACCGCATGGCGGACTGCTCGAACACCTGCGCCCCGAGCGCCCGGGCGGCGCGCGCAAACGCCGGCGCGACCAGGCGCGGGTTGGCCTGTCCGTCTTCAGGGCACAGCGACCCTCCGACCACATCGGCGCCGAGTCCGGGAAAGCGCTGGCGCAGCGCGTTCTGGCCGATGATTTCCAGGCCCAGCCCGTGGCCCTGTGTTCGCTGCTCGTATTGAACCAGCGCTTGCATCTCGGCCTCGGTGCGCGCGAGCTTGAGGTGGCCGCAGCGCTGGTACTCGCCATCGATGCCGATGTGCTCGCCCAGCCGCCCCCAGATCTCGTGCGCGCGCTGGGCCAGGGGCAGCTGGCTCAGCGGCCGGCCCTGGCGGCGCACGCCGCCAAAGTTGATGCCGCTGGAGCGCGAGCCGCAGAAATCGCGCTCCACCAGAACGACCTGCAGCCCCTTCCTGCGCAGCGCCAGCGCGGCCGATCCGCCCACGATGCCGCCGCCAACGATGAGCACGTCGGTGCCGATGAATGGGCTCATGGCGCTTGCTCCTCTGGCGCTGGCGCGATCCGCACCGTCATCGGCAAGGGTTTGATCGGAGACTGCGCGCGGATGCGGCCGACCTGGTGCACCGGCACCCGCACCACATCGGCCAGGATCTCGGCGGCCGCCGCGGCGCATATCCGCCCCTGGCAGCGCCCCATGCCGACCCGGCTCAAAGCCTTGAGTCGATTGAGCTCGCTGGCGCCGGTTTCCCGGGCCACGGCCCGCAGGTTGCCCGCGGTGATGTTTTCGCAGCGGCAGACCACCAGGTCGTCCGGTGCGCTTTGGGCCCAATCGGTGGGGAAGGGGAAGGCCGCCTCGATGCCGCGGCGCCATTTCACCAGGCCGCCAAGGCGTTTCTCGAGCAAGGCAACGCGCGATGCCGATACCTCGATGCCCCGGTCAGAAAGCAGGGCCAGCGCGGCGCGCTCGCCGGCGAGCTCGGCCGCATCGGCGCCCATGATGCCCGCGCCGTCGCCGGCAAGGTAGACACCCGGCGTGCTGGCGCGGCCGGCTGTGTCCCTTACCGGCAGATAGGCGCGGTTGAGTGCGTCAAACGCAAACTGGCACTCGAGCAGATCGGCCAGCTGCGTTTCGCTGCGCAGTGCGTAGCCCAGAGCCACCGCATCGCAGTCGACCAAGGTCGCGGGAGTCGCTTCGGCGCAGCCATTGCTTCTCCACGAGACGCCCTGCACCTGCTCTCGACCGGCAATGTCGGTCAGCCGCGCGTTGCGGACGATGGGGACGCCATGGGCCTGCAGCCAGGCAACGTAATACATGCCCTTGAGCAGCGTCTTGGGCTGGCGTGCCATGTCGATGAGCGAAGCGGCCTGGTCCGCCAGGCGCGCGTTGTCGATGATGGCCGCCACCTTGACGCCCGCCCGGGCGTACTGGTAGGCCACGAGATAGAGCAGGGGGCCGGAGCCCGCGAACACGACCCGCCGGCCCACGGCGCAGGCCTGGTACTTGAGCGCGACCTGCGCGCCGCCCAGGGTGTAGACGCCCGGCAGTGTCCAGCCCGGCACCGGCAGCACCCGGTCGGTGGCACCGGTGGCGATGACCATGTGGCTCCAGTCCAGCGTGCCCGAGGTGTTGCCGGCGATATCCCAGACATCGAGCGTGCCCTGGCGCGCAGACCAGACCAGGCTGCCCGGCCGGTAATCGAGCTGGGACGCGATGCCATCGAAATCCTGGTGCAACGCCGTGGCCTTGCCGGCCTCGAAGCCATAGAGCGCCTGGGCTTTGCGCTGGAAGCCGGCGGGTTGGCGGCGATAGATCTGCCCACCGCTGGCCGGGCTCTCGTCGATGACGATGGGGCGCAGCCCATGCTGCACCAGCGTGCGTGCCGCGCGCACTCCCGCGGGCCCGGCTCCGACCACGACCGGGGGTGGATGGTGTGGATGGTGCGGATGGCTCATGGCTTTGCTTCGCTGATGCCCGAGAGGAGCTGCATGCCCTGCGAGACCATGGTGCTGCAGGCGCGCACGGTCTGGCCATCTGCCGTTTTCATCCAGCAGTCCTGGCAGGCACCCATCACGCAAAAGCCGGCGCGCGGCTGCTGCGAGAATTCGTTGCGGCGCACGGACCCGGCCTGGGTGAGCACGGCGGTCAAGACCGTGTCACCGAGCAGCGCCGAGGCTGGGCGTCCATCAAGGAAAAACGTCACCGCAGGGCGCGATTGCTCGCCCACCCGCTGGAACTGGCCGCCAGCGGCTGACACTCCGGTGCCTTGCAGCGTCTTCATTTGCGGCCGATCAGGATCCGGTCGAGCCCATACAGCCGGTCGATGAGCACCATCACGATGACGGTCAACAGCACCGTCAGCGCGGAAACCGCGGCCATCAGCGGGTCGATGGATTCGGTCGCATACATGTACATGCGCACCGGCAGCGTCACGGTGGAGGGCGAGGTGACGAAGATCGACATCGTGACTTCATCGAAGCTGTTGATGAACGCCAGCAGCCAGCCCCCGGTGATGCCGGGAACGATCAGCGGCAAGGTCACGCGCACAAAGGTGGTGAAGGTGCTCGCACCCAGCGTGTTCGCCGCCTGCTCCGCGCTGCGGTCCATGCCCACCAGCGCCGCCATGACCAGGCGCATGACATAGGGCGTGATGGCCAGCGTATGGGCCAGGATCAGCCAGCCAAAGCTGCCCGTGCCCCCGACCAGCGTGAACAGCTGCAGCAGCGCCACGCCCAGGATCAGGTGGGGAATGATCAGCGGCGACAGAAAGAGCGCCTGCAGCGCGCCGCTGCCCGGAAAGTCATAGCGCACGATGGCCATGGCCGCCGGCACCGCCAGCACGGTGGCCAGCGTGGCCGAGGCAAACGCCAGCTGCGCGCTGTTCCAGAACGACTGCAGGAAGTCCGGGTGCTCGAAGGCCGCGCGAAACCAGCGCAGCGAAAACGAGGTGGTGGGGAGCGTCAGCGTGATCTCCGGGGTGAAGGCCACCAGGCAGACGACCACGATGGGCGCCAGCATGAAGATGATCACGAGCGCATTGAAGATCAATGCAAGGGGTCCGTTCTTGGTCATGGTTCAGCCCAGCGCTTTCTTGAAGCGGCGCTCGAGCGCCCGGTTCCATGCGAGCATGATCACGAGATTGGCCACCAGCAGCCCGATGGCAATGGCCGCGCCCAGGGGCCAGTTCAGCTCGTGCAGGTATTCGTCGTAGATCAGGGTTGCGACCATCTTCACGCGCCGCCCGCCGAGCAGCCCGGGGATGGCAAACGAACTCGCGGACAAGCCAAAGACGATCAGGCTGCCCGAAAGAATGCCGGGCAGCGCCTGCGGCAAGATGATCCGCCGCAAGGTGGTGAAGGGGGAGGCATTGAGGGACAGCGCGGCGTGCTCGACGGTGGCGTCGAGTTTTTGCAGCGAGGTCCAGACCGGGATCACCATGAACGGCAGCATCACATGGACCAGCGCGATCACCACCGCGGTCTCGGTATAGAGAATGCGCACCGGGTCGAGCCCCACGGAGCGCAGCAGGTTGTTCAATACCCCGTCCTGGCCCAGCAGCACGCTCCAGCCAAAGGCCCGCACGACGACGGAAATCAACAGCGGCGCGAGCACGATGAGCAAGACAATCGAGCGCCAGGGGCTGCCCATGCGGCTGAGGATATAGGCCTCCGGCGCGCCAATGCAGATGCACAGCAAGGTCACCAGGGCCGAAATCCAGCAGGTGCGCCAGAAGATCTCGACGAAAAACGAGTCCGAAACCAGCGTGGCGTAGTGCTCCAGCGTGAAAGTGCCGGCCTGCGGCCCCTGGTGGATATCGAATTCGTTGAATGACAACCCCACGGTCATCAACAGCGGAGCGATCAGCAGCGCCAGAAACAGCAGCAGCGCCGGGGCCACCATCAGCCAGGGCAGTTTGCGAAAGGAAGGTCGGTTCATGGGCTTGCTTCCTGTTCAGTGGGCGCCGACCAGGCGCACGCTGGTGTCGTTCCAGTCGATCCCGACCTCCTGGCCCACGCCCACCGGCTCGGCGCCGTCGTTCATGGTGACCACGAGCAGCTCGCCCACAGGGGAGTCAAGCCGGTACATCCATTGGTTGCCCAGGAAGAAGCGCTCCTTGACCCGGGCATCGAAGCGCCCCTGTCCCGCGGGGCGAAGGCCGATCTTTTCCGGCCGTAGCGCCAAGGTGGCCTGCGCGCCGGCCACCGCGCCGTGACCGGCCTTGGGCAGGCAGCGTACATCGACCGGTCCCACGCCAAAGGTCGCAGCGACGCCATTGACTTCCTTGGCGCGCCCCTGCAGGAGGTTGGCCTTGCCGACAAAGGTGGAGATGAACAGGTTCTGCGGGTGCTCGTAGACATCGACGGGCCGGTCGATCTGCGTCACACGGCCCGCTTCCATGACCACCACGCGGTCGCTGACCGACATCGCTTCGCTCTGGTCGTGCGTGACCATGATGGTCGTGGTGCCGACCTTGCGCTGGATCTGGCGCAGCTCGAACTGCATTTCCTCGCGCAGCTTCGCGTCCAGGTTGGACAACGGCTCATCGAGCAGCAGCACCGGCGGCTGGATGACCAGGGCGCGGGCCAGCGCCACGCGTTGGCGCTGGCCGCCGGACAGCTCCCGCGGGTAACGGTCGGCATATTGGTCCAGATGCACCAGCGCCAGCGCTTCCTTGATGCGCCCCGCACGCTCCGCGGCAGGCACCTTGCGCATCTCCAGACCAAAGCTGACGTTCTGCACGACGGTCATGTGCGGAAACAGCGCATAGGTCTGGAACACCACTCCAAGGCCGCGGGTGTTGGGCTTGGCGTGGGTGATGTCGCGTCCGTCGAGCACCACCGCGCCGGAGGTGACGTCGGTGATCCCCGCGATCATCTGCAGCGTCGTGGTCTTTCCGCAGCCCGACGGGCCCAGCAGCGAAATGAACTCCCCCTTTTCCACCGACAGGTTGACGTTCGATACGACGCAGTTGTCACCGTAGGACTTGGTGATGTTCTTTAGCTCGAGGAATGACATGGCAATTCTTTGGTGGGGCGATATGAAGCCGGTTGAAGCTCAAAAGTCTCATTTCGATATGCGCTCAGATTTTGTGTCAAGCGCCACCGCAGTGCTACACTTCTGAAAGAATTTTTCGTTTTATTCCGCTCAGAGAAACTGTTTATCCATTTGAGTGGTTAAAAATTCCGACAGGGGGAATCTGATGGGTGAAGATAAAGGTGCAGTCAGTGGCGTTCAGCGCACCTTCATGGTGCTGCGGGCGCTGGCGCAGGCACCAGCCAAGGGCGTTCGGGTGACGCAGCTGGCCGAGCAGCTGGGGCTGACGGCGACCACGACACATCGCCTGCTGCAGTCGCTCGCGGCCGAAGGCATGGTCGAGCAAAACGAGCGTGACAAGCACTATCGGCTCGCGCTGGACTTCTTCTCGCTGGCCGCCAAAGCCGGCAACAGCACTTCGCTGCGCGACATCTGCCGCCCGGCGCTGCTGCGCCTGTGCGCCAGCCTGGGCGACACGATCTTCCTGCTGGTGCGCACCGGCTTCGATGCGGTCTGTGTCGATCGCATCGACGGCCCGATTCCGATCCGATCCTTCTCCGGCGACATCGGCGGCCGGGTGCCGCTGGGCGTGGGGCAGGCGGCGCTGACCATCCTGGCGTTTTTGCCCGAGGACGAGCGCGAGGAAGTGATCCGCCACAACCTGCCGCGCATCGGCGAGATGGGTCCCTACGACGAGGTCTACCTGCGCACCGAGGTGGCACGGGTGCGCGAGCTCGGCTATGCATCGCGCTCCACCGGGCTGCTCGAGGGAATGGCCGGCGTCGGGGTGCCGATCCTGAACCAGGAGGGCGTGGCGGTGGCGTCGATCAGCGTCGGCACCATCCAGTCCCGCCTGGTGGACGACCGGCTGCCCACCGTTGTGGAGATGCTCAAGCGCGATGCCAAATACATCGGCGAGCGCATCAATCCTTTCGACGTCACCCTCAGGCGGCCCATGCTCGCACTGAGCAGTCAATTCAACCCGGCCCGTTAGTTCCATGCATCCGTCCAGCGCCCCTTCTCCCCGTCCCGTTCTCGTCGTCAAATCGGGCGGGCAGCAAGCCGTCGCCGACTGGCAAAAACTGTTTGCCGAGTTTTCGCCGGCACTCGAGGTCAGGGGGTGGGACGATCCCGAGGTCGATCCCGCCAGCGTTGAATATGCGCTGGTGTGGCAGCCGCAAGCCGGGCGCCTGGCGCGCTATCCCCGGCTGCGGGCCGTGCTCAGCAGCTCCGCCGGCGTCGACCATATCCTCTGCGACCCCCTGCTGCCCGAGGCCCTGCCCATCGTGCGCATGGTCCCCGAGGAAACGCAGCAGCGCATGGCGGAGTTCATCGGCATGTCCTGCCTGCTCCTGCAGAAGGGCTTCCCCCAGATGCTCGCGCAGCAGCGCAACCGGCATTGGAGGGAAATCGTGGCAACCCGGCTGGCGTCCGAGGTGCGGGTCGGCATCATGGGACTGGGCGCCTTGGGAGCGCAGGCCGCCCGGTATGTGCGCACGCTGGGTTTCCAGGTATGCGGATGGTCCCAGACACGCAAGTCGATCAGCGGCGTGTGCTCATACGCCGGCGCGCAGGAGCTCGCGGACTTCCTCGCGGGCACCGATATCCTGGTCTGCCTGCTGCCCGACACGCAGGCGACCCGCGGTATCGTCGATGCCGCATTGCTGGCGCACCTGCCCCGCGGTGCCAGCCTGATCAACGTGGGACGCGGCGCGCATGTCGTGGAGCCGGACCTGCTGGCCGCGCTGGACAGCGGCCAGCTGGCGTCTGCCGTGCTGGATGTGTTCGAGCAGGAGCCGCTCGATGCCGCGTCTGCCTTCTGGGCGCATCCTCAAGTCATCGTGACCCCGCACAGCGCGGCCACGCCGTCCCGCAGGGAAAAAGCCCGCCAGGCAGCGCAGGCGATTGCCGCCATGACCCGGGGCGAGCCCCCATCGCACCTGCTTGACAGGACCCGGGGCTATTGAAAGCCACCGGTCCAAGGCATTCAGACCCCACGCATGTGGGGCCCCGTTCATTTTTGCAACCCTTCCAACGACGCCATGAGCATCCAGAAATTCACCACGCCTTCGCTTCTTTCCATGGCGCTGCCGGCGCTCGATGCCCCGGGCCTCGCGCCGCGCGCAGGAGTGGACTTCAGCATGCCCGGCAAGGAAGGCGTCGATATCGGTGTCTGGGAATCCGAGCCCGGCAGCTTCGAGCGCACGATCAAGGAGGGCGAGATCATGCATATCCTCGCGGGCGAGGCCAGCTTCACCACGGTGGACGGGGAGCATATCGAGTTCGGTGCCGGCGACACCCTGGTGTTTTCACCCAACACCCTGGGCAGGTGGACGGTGAAGTCCACCTTGCGCAAGTTCTATGTGATCCTTTGAGCCCATGGCCCTGCTGTCCGGTCAATTCGGGCAGCTCTGCCTGCGAGCCGCGTTGCGGCTGATCAAAGGGGTTGGAGCCCCTCGCGCTGTTCGGTCGCCGCCTTGTAGGAAAGCCTCGCCTCGAGGATGCGTCATGCGCCGACGAGCGCAACCAGGTCCGGCTTCCAGAATGAAGCAACTCAGGAGCTCAACATGGAAATCACGCGTCCCCTCGCCGTCGTCACCGGTGCCTCGTCCGGCATCGGCTATCACCTGGCGCGCTGCTGCGCCGAAAACGGCTTCGATCTGGTGGTTGCCGCGGACCGTCCGCTCGAAGGCGCCGCCCATGACTTCGAGGGCTGCGGTGCCCACGTGACCTGGGTTCAGGCGGATCTGGCCCGCCGCGAGGGGGTCGACGAACTGTACGCCGCCATTGGCGGGCGCCAGGTCGATGCATTGCTGGCCAACGCCGGGCATGGCCTGGGCAAAGGCTTCCTGGAGCAGGACTTTGCCGAGGTGCAGCATGTCATCGACACCAACATCACCGGCACGCTCTACCTGCTGCAAAAGGTGGCGCGCGACATGCGGGCCAGCGGGCAGGGCCGGATCCTGATCACGGGCTCGATCGCCGGCTTCATGCCCGGCGCGTTCCAGGCCGTCTACAACGGCAGCAAGGCCTTTATCGATTCGTTCGCCGCGGCGCTGCGCAACGAACTCAAGGACACGGGCGTGACGGTCAGCTGCCTGATGCCCGGACCCACGGACACGGAATTCTTTGCCCGCGCCGACATGCTCGACACGCAAGTCGGTGCGGACGACAGCAAGGCACTGCCCTCCGACGTCGCCAAGGTGGGCTTCCAGGCCATGATGGAGGGCGAGGCGGACGTGGTGGCGGGCTTCAAGAACAAGCTTCAGGCCCTCATGGCCAAGGTCACACCGTCGCAGGTGCTGGCCGAGCAGCATCGAAAGATGGCGCAGCCGGGATCTGCCGACAGCAAGTGATTTGAATGGGTCAAGCAGCGGCTGGTAAGGGCATGCTTCGCACTGCGTTACCGCTGCTGATCGGTATTCCTATAGGAGTGCCCCGGGTCGATCCCTGGCTTCGACTGAAATTCAGCTTCCTTGATTTGTTATTCAATAATTCAACATTTGTTGTATGATCGATGGATGCAAGAAGCACAAGTCATCCGTTCGCTCTCGGCCCTCGCCCATGAGGCGCGCCTGCGGGTATTTCGGGCCCTGGTCGTGGCGGGGCCCGAAGGCCTGACGCCCGGCGCGCTGGCCCAGCAGGTGGGCATTGCACCCACCGCCTTGTCTTTCCACCTCAAGCAGCTGTTCCATGCGGAACTGGTCAGCCAGGAGCGCCAGGGGCGCAATGTGCTGTATCGGGCAGCCTTTCCCAGCATGAACGACTTGCTTGCCTATCTGAGCGAAAACTGCTGCCGGGGCGCTGCTTGCGAGGCGGTGGATGCCTCCAGGTCCTGCGGCTGAACGCTGGAAAAAATGGCTGCGGGCTACCGCAGTTGTCCCCGCACCCGATCCCTGCGCGCTTGTGAAGCACGCCTGCCTCCAAATCCTAGCCATCGAGTCCCATGCTTACCGCCGCCCTGATCTTCATTTTCACCCTGGTCCTGGTCATCTGGCAGCCGCGCGGCCTGGGAATTGGCTGGAGTGCTTCGCTTGGCGCCGCCGTTGCGCTGCTGCTCGGCGTGGTGCACCCGGCCGATATCCCGGTGGTCTGGGGCATCGTGTGGAACGCCACGGCCGCCTTCGTGGCGGTGATCATCATCAGCTTGCTGCTGGACGAAGCGGGCTTCTTTGAATGGGCGGCGCTGCACTTTGCCCGCTGGGGCGGGGGCAGGGGCCGCCGGCTGTTTGCGTTGATCGTGCTGCTTGGAGCCGCCGTATCGGCGCTGTTCGCCAACGATGGCGCGGCCCTGATCCTCACTCCCATCGTGATGGCCATGCTCGTGGCCCTGGGCTTTTCGCCCGCAGCGACCCTGGCTTTCGTGATGGCCGCAGGTTTCATCGCCGACACGGCCAGCCTGCCGCTGATCGTGTCCAACCTGGTCAACATCGTGTCGGCCGACTTCTTCGGCATCGGCTTCAACGAGTACGCGTCGGTGATGGTGCCGGTCAACATCGCATCGGTGCTCGCCAGCCTGGCCATGCTGCTGCTGTTTTTCCGCCGCGACATCCCCGCGGCCTATGACCTGGCCCGGCTCAAGCGGCCGGCCGATGCCATCCGCGACCCGGCCACCTTCCGCGCCGGATGGGTGGTGCTGGCGCTGCTGCTGATCGGTTTTTTTGGCTTGGAGCCTCTGGGCGTGCCGGTCAGCGCGGTGGCCGCGGCCGGCGCGGCGCTGCTGTGGGCCGTGGCGGCGCGCGGACCGTGCATCAGCACCCGCAAGGTGCTCCGAGGCGCGCCCTGGCAGATCGTGGTGTTTTCGCTGGGCATGTACCTGGTGGTCTACGGTCTGCGCAACGCGGGGCTGACGGACTCTCTGGCAGCGCTGCTGGACGTCTTTGCGCAGGGCGGCGTCTGGGGCGCGGCCCTCGGCACGGGCGTGCTTTCGGCCTTGCTGTCGTCCGTGATGAACAACCTGCCGACGGTGCTGGTGGGCGCGTTGTCCATCGACGCCTCGGGCGCCAGCGGCATTGTCAAGGAGGCCATGGTCTATGCCAACGTGATCGGCTGCGACCTCGGCCCGAAGATCACCCCGATCGGCAGCCTGGCCACATTGCTGTGGTTGCATGTGCTCGCCAGGAAGGGCACCACGATTGGCTGGGGCTACTACTTCAAGGTCGGCGCGGTGCTGACCGTGCCGGTGCTGCTGGTCAGCCTGGCCGCGCTGGCGCTGCGGCTGAGCCTTTTTGCCTGAACCTTCACGCTCTGCCGGACCCGGTATGCCCACCATCACCATCTATCACAACCCCGCCTGCGGCACGTCCCGCAATGTGCTGGCCTTGATCCGCAGCAGCGGTGAGGAGCCCTGCGTCATCGAATACCTCCAGACGCCGCCCGAGCGGGCCACGCTGGAGCGCTTGCTGGCCGATCTGGCAATCCCCGTGCGCGAGGTCCTGCGGCAAAAGGGCACACCGTTCGATGCACTCGGCTTGGCCGACCCGAAGTGGAGCGATGCGCAACTGATTGACTTCATGCTCGCGCATCCGATCCTGATCAATCGTCCGATCGTGGTGACGCCGCTGGGCACACGCCTGTGCCGGCCTTCGCAGGCCGTGCTCGACATCCTGCCGCATGCCCCGCACAAGGCTTTTGCCAAGGAAGACGGCGAAACCGTCATCGACGCGCAAGGACAGCGTGTGGCAAGGCACTGACCTGCCCGCCTGAGCCCCGCAAGGCTTCAGAGCGCCTAACAAAAGCCAGCAAATCGAAGATTTGCGGTTGAGACCAGGCGCGGTGACGCAGACAGTGCAATTGGCACGGCAAGGCGACGCAACAACGTCTCAAGGGTTTTGTTGGCACTCTCAGTCGGCCGAGTGGTCGATGGGGTCGTAGGCGTGCTGACGCCCCAGGGCCGCGGCCATGGACAGAACGAAGGCCAGGCCGCGCCGCACATCCGGTTCATTGGCCATGCGCACAAGGCCCAGCAAGGTGGGCGTGTCTTCCATCTTCTCCAGCCGCGCAGCCGCCAGCCGGGCCGCATTGCCTGCCGACCATGCTGCGCCCACGCTGTCCTCGAAAGCCTGGGAGAGTTTTTCCACCATGTAGGCATCGCTCATGTCGACCATGTCCGCCGCAGCGGACAGCAGGTCGACAATGTGGTTCAGACGCCGCCCCGCGAGCAAGGGTTCGAGCTTGGATATCAGCTCGGCCAGGCCTTGCATGGCGGCGTCGTTCTGCAGCAACCCTCGGGTCACCGCGGCAAAGGGTGCATCCTGGGGCAGGGGGGTGTCGGTCGCGCGATCCATTTCTCGACTCCTTCGAAAGGCCAGACGGTGCCGGCTCAGACCAGACCGCGTGCCACGGCCCAGTACATGCCGCGATTGAAGCCCTTGCGCATCATTCCCGCAATCCGGTGGGGCGGCGTGGGCTTGACGTCGTGCTGGTAGTCGTACCACAGCGGCATGCCGGCATCGAGCCCCATCTGGGCAATGGCCACCACGCGGCCCTCGTAGGCATCGCAGGTGCGGCCAAAGCGGATCTGGGACGCGATGTTGTTGACCACCACCGGTGACTGGCTGTGGCATGAACCGCCGGCCTTGCTGACGGGCAGGTCCACGGTATCCCCGAGCACATAGACATTGCTCAGGCCCAGCACCTGCAGGGTCTCGTGGTCGGTGGGCAGCCAGCCCTCGCCATCCTGGGCCTGGGAGAGCCCGCAGTCGCGCACCGCCGCCACTGCGCGTATGGGCGGCGTGGCCATGAGAATGTCGAAGTTTTCCGACTGCCCTTCCTCCGAATGGGCCACTTTGCTGTCGGGGTCGACATGGGACAGCGTGAAGCCGCGCGCAAAGCGTATGCCGCGCTGCGCAAAGACCGCCGGCAGGATGTCGCAGGTATCCTTTTGCAGGAACAGGCAGTTGCGCAGCAATTGCGCCACGGTGGGGTAGGTGTAGACGATTTCCACCTGCTCGCGCACGCCGCGGCGGCGCAGCAGCTCGTCGAGCATCAGCGTGGTCTCGATCGGCGCGATGCCGCACTGGTGGGGAACATTGGGCGTCCTTGGAAAAGTGACGGTGATCAGCACCCGGCCCTTTTCAATGCGGGCGAGCTTGTCGGCCAGCTGGCGCGCCGGCGCATGCTGATAGAAGTGATCACCGCCCTCGGCCAGGCCCTCGATGCGCTCGGGACAGGGAACGCACCCGGTGGAGATGACGAGATGGTCGTAGCCAAAGCGCCGGCCGCTTTTGCAGTGGACGGTGGCCCGGGCAAAGTCGAAGCTTTGCACTTCTTCGACCTGGAAGTCGATCTCGGGCCGCAACAGGCCGCGCTGGCGGCGCCTGAGCTCATCGCGAAAGAACGCGTCGAATGCCACATACATGAAGGCCGGTTTGTAGTAGTGCCAGGCAGAGTTGGACAGCAACGTGATGCGAACCCTGCCGCCGAGCAGTTCCGGATACAGCTTGTTGACCAGATGGTTGGCGGTCATGGTTCCGCCAATGCCGCCGCCGATGATCAAGATGTGATGCGCCATTCCTGTCACTCCTGTGAACCATTGCCTTGTGTCTTGGCAAGCCTGCAATACCCAGCTGCCCTGGCCGCATGCTGCGGATTTCCTGCGAAGAATAGGACGGCGGCATTTCGTTCACAAGCCGGCCTTGGCGCCGATCCGGTGAAGCAGGCATGCGCCAGGGCGGGCAAGGCATTGGCTGCGATTCGCAACCGCAACGACCGGCCGGGCGAAAGGCATCCTGGAGCAACAGGCCCCGCCGAAGGTCAGACAGGTGCTTCACGCCGTCTGGTAGCGCCGTGCCTCGGATAGCCGCAGCGTCACGCAATGGATGCGATGCAGGTGCGGGGAGGTCGGGTCAAGCGCGCGCTTGAAGTCACCGGGACAACTGTCCAGCCGCAACACTGCCAGAAGATCAGCTCAGATTTCAGGGCAGTTTTCAAAAAAACCGCCTGTGATCTCGGTTTTGAGGCGCGCTTGAAGCTCGACGTTGAATTGGATGATTTTGGCATTCGGGGTCGTGCGACACGCAGATATGTGTACCTTGTCTGGCTTGAGCCGCACGACTTCGTCTACCGCTGGTGTAGCCAGGGGTGAACTGACGTTATTTATCCGGTACACCGTAGGCAGGATATGAACATTGGCGGTCTTGGAGCTACCCATACAACCCGCAAGCACAAGAACGGAAAGAAAAACGCTTCGTTTCAGTATGGAAATATATTTCATGGCAATTCCTGTTTTGAAGCTTGCGGAAGAAAAATAATTTATCCAGAGCACGCCCAGGTCTTCAGAAAGTGCTGCTGATTTGAACGCGGCAGGCAGGTTTTCTATTCATCATAAATCAACAATAGCTAAAAGCTATTTAAAAATTTATGCGTTTTGTCTTGCATGGAACAGTTTGAAGCAGCGCGATGCATTTGCCCGGTGGCTTGCCCGAACCACCTGATCTGCACGATTGCCTCTGACCCATTTGCGGGGCTGCGTGGAGCCCCCGGAGTCATTCAAGCCGCCATGCCCCGCGCCGCGATGAACTGCTGCCCCACGGCCGTGACCACCTCGGCGCGGGCCGCCGTGCGCAGCTGCACCAGGGCAATCTGGCGGTTCTCCAGGGCCTGGGCGATGGGCAGTACCCGCAGCTGCGGGTTGTGCTCCCAGGCATGCCTGGCCAGAAGCGGCAGCATGGCCACGCCCATGCCATCGCTCACGAGCTCCACGATGGTCTCGATCGAGTTCAGCTCCATGAACTCCTGGGGCTTGGCGCGCAGCCGGCGCAGCGTGCGATCGACCAGCTCGCCCGTGTGTTCGGTGCGGTCGAAGCGGATGAACGGATAGCGCTCCACCATGGTGGCCGGCTCGGCCAGCCTGGAGGAGCGCGGCGCCAGCAGCACCATGGGCTCGGCGTACAGCGGGGTCCAGACCAGCGAGGGGCGCTTGAGGGCCGGGTCGTGCACCACCACGGCCGCATCGAGTTCATGGTTTTCCACCTGGGCAATCAGCCGGTTGGACTTGCCCGAGACCACATGCAGGTCCACCGCCGGGTGCCGGCGCTTGAGCTCCAGCGTGGCGCGCACCAGCTGGCTCAGTGCCGAGACAATGGAGCCGAACTGCACCGTGCCGGCCAGCGGCGCGTTGGCCTGGGTGCCGTGCTTGGCCTGCTCGTACAGCGCCACCAGCTGCGTGGCAATGGGCACCAATGCCCGGCCCTG
>JBEVDH010000124.1:0-4535 GCA_040514115.1 Comamonas sp.
GCGACCGACGACCACACGCTGGGCTTGATGATCAACGGCAACATGACGATTGCCAAGCTGATCAATCCCAAGGCCACCTACGATCCGCTCAAGGATCTGCAGCCCGTGAGCCTGGTGGCCACGGCCCCGCTGGCACTGGCCGCCTCCGCCCAGTCCCCCGGCGCCACGGCCGCCGAATTCTTCGCGGCCGCGCGCGCCAGCGGCGACAAGTGGAGCTATGGCAGCCCGGGCATCGGTACCGTCGCGCACATCGGCATGGAGCTGCTCAAGGCGCGCGCCGGCATCGCGCCGCTGCATGTGCCCTACCCCGGCAACCCGCAGGTGATCAACGGCATCATCGGCGAGCAGGTACAGCTGGCGCTGCTGCCCCCGGCCATGGCCGCGGCGCAGGCGCGCGCCGGCAAGCTGCGCGTGATTGGCGTGACCTCGACCAGCCGCTCTGCGCTGGTGCCCGAGTACCCCAGCCTGGCGGAAGCCGGCATTGCGAACTACCAGATGGAAATCTGGAACGCGGTCGCCGCGCCGCGCTCGATGCCCCAGCCGCTGGTCCAGCGCCTGGCCGGGCTGCTCAGCGAGATCGCGCGCAGCCCGGATATCCGCGCCAAGCTGTTTGCCCAGGGCTGGCAGGTCGCGGGGACTTCGTCCGAGGGCCTGGCCAACCGCATTCGCACCGATGCGCAGGTGATGGGGGACATCATCCGGAGCCAGAAGATCACGGCGCAATGATGGGGGGTGCGCTGCTGCGCTTCCTTCGCCCGTGGTTTGACGCTGGACGTTCATCCTTCGACGCGGCCGGCCAGGCAGGCTCAGGACGAACGGATAAATACCGTTCGTGCTGAGCTTGTCGAACCATGCACGTCTTTGTCACGATGCGGTCTGCCATCCTTCGATGGCCCGGTCTGGAATTCAGGACAAAAGGAGGGCCGTCCTCAGGCCTTCTCCGCCAACAACGCTTTCACATCCGCCGCCAATGCCTGCGGCCCGGTGCCATAGCGCTGATAGACGCGCAACCGCCCGGCTGGGTCGTACACATAGCTGCCGGCCGAGTGGTCGAGCGTATAGCTTTGCGGGGTCTTGCCTTCGACCTTCTTGTAGAAGATCTTGAAATCCTTGGCGATGGCCGCGGTCTGCTCCAGGGTACCGCGCAGCGCGACGAAGCCGGGATCGAAGCTTTCCATATAGGCCTTGAGCACCTCGGGCTGGTCACGCTCCGGGTCGAGCGTGACGAAGATGCCCTGCAGGCGTTCGCCGTCGGCGCCCAGCAGGCGCTTGGCCTCGGCCAGCTCCTGCAGCGAGGTCGGGCAGACATCGGGGCACTGGGTGTAACCAAAGAACACCACCACCACCTTGCCCGCGAAGTCCTTGAGCGTGCGTTGCCGGCCCAGCGCATCGGGCAGCGAAAAATCGCGCGCGTATTCGGCGCCCGTCACGTCCACGCCCTGGAAGCTGGCCTTGGTCTCGCGGCTGCAGCCCGCCAGCAGGCCCGCCGCTCCCATGCCCAGCGCCGAGGCCAGCGCACCCTTCAATAGCAGTCGTTTGTCCATAGTCATCAAAAAATATAGTGGTCCGCCAACAATGCGGCAAACAGCAGGCTCAGGTGGATCAGCGAAAACCTGAAGGTCTTGCGCGCCAGGGCGTCGGAGTAATTGCGCCACAGGCGAAAGCCATAGGCGCAGAAACCCAGCCCCAGCACCACGGCCGCCACCAGATAGAGCCAGGAACTCATGCCGAACACAAACGGCAGGAGGCAACCGGCAAACAATACCAGCGTATAGAGAAACACCTGCAGACGGGTGAATTCATTGCCGTGGGTCACGGGCAGCATCGGCAGACCGGCCTGGCGGTAATCCTCGACGCGGTATAGCGCCAGCGCCCAGAAATGCGGCGGAGTCCAGAGGAAGATGATCAGGAACAGGATCAGCGCCTCGGGCCCGACCTGCCCCGTCATGGCCGCCCAGCCCAGCACCGGCGGCATCGCGCCCGAGGCGCCGCCAATGACGATGTTCTGCGGCGTCAGCGGCTTGAGAATCAGCGTGTAGACCACGGCGTAGCCGACAAACGTGGCCAGCGTGAGCCACATGGTCAGCGCATTGACCCAGACAAAGAGCAGCGCCGAGCCGGCCGCGCACAGCAGCGTGGAAAACGCCAGCGCCTGCCCGTCCGAGAGCTGGCCCTTGGCCGTGGGCCGCCAGGCCGTGCGCTTCATCTTGGCGTCAATGCCCTTTTCCACCAGGCAATTGAAGGCGGCGGCCGCGCCCGCGACCAGCCAGATGCCGATGCAGGCCAGGCCCATGCGCGCGAGCTGCTCCAGCGTGGGCCAGCCGGGCACGGCCAGCACCATGCCGATCAGCGCGCAAAAGACAATCAGTTGCACCACGCGCGGCTTGGTCAACGCGTGGAACTGGGCGGCGCGTGAAGGCGCGAAAGCGGTGGCAGCAAGGCGCATGGGGGCGGCAGGCATCAACGGGAGGCTTCGGGGCGGCCGGCCTGGTCCCAGGACGAAGCCGCGCGCAGCAGGCGGTCCAAGTCGCGCTTGGCCTTGGCGGCGTTGGACTTGTCCAGCGCCGCGGGCATGCGCAGCATCCAGTGGCCCATCGGGTCCACGAGGTAGAGATGGTCCTCGATGCGCTGACCGTCGGCCGGTTGCAGCCAGCCGGCCAGCGCCTGGGCATCGACGCGCAGCACCTGGCCCTGGGCCATTGCCGGGGCCAGGGCGGCGGGCGGCTGGGCCGCGTCATTGACCAGCCAGACCCAGTCCAGCCGGTCTTTCTCGCGCCCCAGGGCTTCGCGCAGCTGACGCTGCAGGTACAGATGCTCCTCGCAAGCCGCATTGCACTGCCCGCCCGCGACGCTGACCAGCAGCCACTGGCCCTTGAGCGAGGACAGCGCCAGGGCCTGGCCGTCCAGCGTGCGCGCGGACATCTCGGGCAGCGGGCGCTGCGGCTGTATCAATTCGCCGAAATTGCGCCGTCCCTCGGGCCGGACCACGTAATAGGTGAAGTACGACGCGATGACCGGCGCGGCGCAGACCAGCAGCACCGCCATCATCTGCCAGCGTCCGGAGCGCGTGCGCTGGACCCGCATGGCCTCGCCCGCGGCCGGCAGGCCATGCACGCTCAAGCCCAGCGGCTCGGCATGCTCAGGCGGCGGGCCGCTGGCGCGGGGAAATGAAGCGTCGAAAGAGTTGGAACCAGACATAGAGAACCGCCATCAGGGCGCTGAGCCCGAACCATTGAAATGCATAACCGTAATGCTTGTCGACACCCGCATCGACGCGCGGCCAGTTGCGCTGCAGGCCTTCGCTGTCGGCCCCGGTCTGCACCACCGTCACGGCTTGCAGCGGCAGGCCGGTTTCCCGGCGATATGCCGCCATGTCGAGATTCTGTCGGATGGACGACGTTTCGGAAACCGGGTCTGCACCGGGTGCCATTTCGTACAGCCGGGAAGGCCACAGTGCAAGCCGTCCGGCCAGGGTGACGAGGCCGGTCGGTGTATCCACCGGCGCCAGCGCCGTGCGGTCCTGGAAATTGCGCGCGATCCAGCCGCGCTGCACCAGCACTACCGCAGGCGTCGGCCCGACAAGCTCCAGCGGCGTGACCACGAAAAATCCCGGGCGGCCCTGCATCTGGCGGTTGTCGAGGTAGACCGTGTATTGCGCCAGCCAGCGGCCCTGCAGCGCCACCGGCCGATGAACCACATCGACTGGCGGGGCATCCAGTGCCTGGCGCAGCGCCTGGCCTTCGAGCGGCGCCTGCCGGCCGCGCGCCTCGATGGCCGCGGCCAGCGCCTGCTTTTGCGCTGCGCGGTCGAGCTGCCAGCGCCCCAGCGCGGCGGTGCCGGCGATGCCCACGGCCGCCGCCACAGTGATGACCCAGAAACGCGCGCCTAGGGGCGATCCCGCTGGCCTCGTGCTTTTACTCACCGGATAATGGTCTCCATGAAAATCTTCATTGCCTTGGCCTTTCTGGGCATTCTCGCCAGCCTGGGCAGCGCCTTGTTCTTCATGATGCGCCGCCCGCGCAACGGCGCCGAGGACAACGCCGAGGATAGCCACGAGGACAACCGCCGCCGCAGCCAGCACATGGCACGCGCGCTGGCGCTGCGCGTGGGATTGTCGGTGCTGCTGTTCCTGTGTCTGCTGATCAGCTGGAAGCTGGGGTACATACAGCCTACGGGGCTGCCGGTGGGGGGCTAGAAAGAGACCGTTCATCCTTCGATCCTTCGATCCTTCGACAGGCTCAGGATCAGGATCAGGACGAACGGACCATTTGCGCTACGGCCCGGTAAAAACCGTTTCCGTTCCACACAGACTGTGAAAGAACGATCCCACGGGATCGCCTTTTTTACAGCCAGTAAACCAGCACATAGAGCCCCAGCCAGACCACATCCACGAAGTGCCAATACCAGGCCGCACCCTCGAAGCCGAAATGCTTGTCGGCCGTGAAGTGGCCCTTTTGCAGCCGCAGCGTGATGAAGAACAGCATCAGCATGCCGACCAGCACGTGGAAGCCGTGAAAGCCCGTGAGCATGTAGAA
>JBEVDH010000147.1:0-23401 GCA_040514115.1 Comamonas sp.
CTCTCGGGCGGCCAGCGCCAGCGTGCGTACATCGCCATGGTGCTGTGCCAGGACACGCCCTACATGCTGCTGGACGAGCCGCTCAACAACCTCGACATGGCGCATGCCGTGGCAATGATGAAGCTGCTGCGCCGCGCCGTGCGCGAGCGCGGCAAGACCGTGGTGGTGGTGCTGCACGACATCAACTTCGCGGCCTGCTATGCCGACCACATCATTGCGATGAAGGATGGAGCGGTGGCGCATGAAGGACCGCCCGAACAGGTGGTGCGGGACGAGGTGCTGTCGGCGCTGTATGGCATCGACGTCACGGTGCATGAGGTCAAGGGGCAGCGGCTGTGCCATTACTTCGCGTGATTCGAAGCACCCCCTGCGCGGGCCGCCCTGAGCGACTTCGTCGCTTCCCCCTCTCATCCTTCGGTGGAGGGGGACGACACCATCGCTGCGGGGGGGCCGCCTAGGTGCGGCCCTTGCTCGGTGTCCCCTTGCCGGGACACGCCAGTTTCAACCGCTGCGCTCAGTGCGAGCGCAGCAGGGGAAAACCCCGTTCGTTCTGAGCCTGCCTGGCCGGCCGCGTCGAAGGATGAAGGGCCTGCCCTAAAGTAAACCCCTGCCGTCCCGCCACGCTCAACGTTGACGTTCAAGCAGCATCGAATCGCCGTAACTGAAAAACCGGTAGTGATGCGCAATCGCCTGCTGATAGAGCGACATCACCTGCTCATACCCCGCCAGCGCGCTGACCAGCATCATCAGCGTGCTCTTGGGCAGGTGGAAGTTGGTGACCAGCAGGTCCACCACCTGGAACTCGAAGCCTGGCGTGATGAAGATATTGGTGTCGCCCTGGATGCGCCCGCTTTTGGCCCAGGATTCCAAGGTGCGCACCGTGGTCGTGCCCACGGCGATCACGCGGCCACCGCGCTGGCGGCAGCGCTCGAGCGCGGCCAGCGTCGGCAGCGGAATGTCATACCACTCGCTGTGCATCTGGTGCTCGGCCAGGTTCTCGGTCTTGACCGGCTGGAAGGTGCCCGCGCCCACATGCAGCGTCACGCTGGCGCGCTCCACGCCGCGCTCGGCCAGGCGCGCGAGCACGGCTTCGTCGAAGTGCAGCGCGGCCGTGGGCGCGGCCACAGCGCCGGGCTTGCTGGCAAACACGGTCTGGTAGCGCTGGCTGTCTTCGGCGGCATCGGGGTCGTTGCCCTCGGACTGCTGGCGCTCGATATAGGGCGGCAGCGGCAGGTGGCCGTGGCGCTCCATCAGCTCGGCGGGCGTCTCGCCCGCTGGGCCCTGCAGCACGAAGCGAAACAGCGGGCCGTTCTCGTCGGGCCAGCGGCCCAGCAGCTGGGCGTCGAAGCCGCCGTGGCGCAGGCCGCCGCACATGTGGATGCGCGCGCCGGGCAGCGGTTTCTTGCTGACGCGCATGTGCGCGACCACTTCGCCGCCCTCGAGCACGCGCTCGATCAGCAGCTCGAGCTTGCCGCCGCTGGCCTTCTCGCCAAACAGCCGCGCCTTGAGCACGCGGGTGTCGTTGAACACCAGCAGGTCGCCGGCGTCGAGCAGCTCGGGAAGCTCGCGGAAGATGCGGTGCACCGCCGGCGCCGTGCGGCCGTCAAGCAGGCGCGAGGCGCTGCGTTCGGGCGTGGGATGCTGGGCAATCAGGGATTCGGGAAGCGCGAAGTCGAAGTCGCTGAGCGTGAAGGCGCGGGGGCTGGAAGACATGTAATTCTTGAGGGCCGGACAGGGCCCGTTCCAAGGGTCAAAAAGGAGCCGGGATTGTCGCAAAGAAATCCCATCCCGCAGCCCATGTTGTCTTTGGTGGCGGCGTGCAACGTGCGGCGTGCAACGCCCCCACGCCCCACGCCCCACGCCCGGCACGCGTGTCAGGCGATCGCGGGCTCCGCGTCTGTCAGGCTCCCGCACCACAGCGTGTCGAGGTCGTCAAACGGCCAGCTGGCAGGGTCCTCGTGCGTGACGATGCGCTCTTCGCAGTCCAGCGCCGCGAGATCCAGCACATGGGGCGCAATGCGCTGCTGTGTCTTGATCGCGTAGAACACCTTGACGCGCGGCGCCAGCAGCGAAACATCCGAAGCCTCGACCACCACCGCCAGCCGCTGCGACTGCAGCCGCACCAGCGAGCCCACGGGGTAGATACCCACGGTCTGCACGAAGGCCTGGAACAGCTTGTGGTCCAGATGGGTGCGGCTCCACTGCGCCATGCGGCGGATGGCCTCGGCCGGCGGCCAGCCCTGCTTGTAGGGCCGGTCGGAGGTCACGGCATCGTAGACATCGCAGATCGCGGTCATGCGCGCCAGCAGCGGAATGCTCTCTCCCGCGAGCTGGTGCGGATAGCCGCTGCCGTCGATTCTTTCATGGTGGTAGAGGCAGGCGTCGCGCACCGCCGGGTCGATATCCATGACCTGCAGCATCTGCCAGCCCTTGGCCGAGTGGGTGCGCATGAGCGCGAATTCATAGTCATCCAGCGGACCGGGCTTGAGCAGGATGTCTTGGCTGATGGCGGCCTTGCCCAGATCATGCAGCAGGCCCGCGAGCGCGGCCTTGCGCACGCTGTGGTCGTCGAGCCCCAGGCGCCGTGCCAGCGCCGCCATCAGCGCGCACACCGCGAGGCAGTGCAGATAGGTGTACTGGTCGACTTCCTTGAGGCGCACCAGGCTGGTCAACGCGCCGGGGTTGCGTTCAATGGAATCGGTGATGTCCTCGACCAGGCGGTAGACCGGTGGAATGTCGAGACTGTTGCCCTCGCGCGCCTGGGTGAACAGCTGGCCGATGGCGGGAGCGGCGCGCTGGCACAGTTCGGCGGCGCGCTGCAGTTCCTCGTCCATGCTGCTGCTGCGCGCGCTGCGGGCCGAGCGGGGCCGCTGCGAACGGCCCGATTGCGCGGGGTCGACAAAGGATGCGGTGTCGGGGTCATAGACCAGGCAGTCGACATCGGGCGGCACATCGGCGCCCTTGCGGGCATCGATCCAGACTTCCTGAATGCTGCCGTTGTGCAGCTTGGCCAGCTCTTCGGCCGACTTGATCAGGAAACGGCTGCGCCAGAACGGGTGCGCCAGCCAGGAGCCGCAGAATTCGTGCAGATACATGCCCTGCGAGAGGTGCTGGACATTGAGGCGCTTGAGCATGGGAGCGGGGCGTGAAAGGTAACCTGACGAAGTGGACCCGCACATGGTAGCCTTTTTACCCAGGCTGTCGCGCCGTGTTGCGGTGCGCGGGTGCGCGCGAGCGTTGCCCTATTGTGCCTTTTCATTTGACCGAGATTGCCCGCCGTACATGCCTGCCCCGTCTTCCGCCCCGTCCAAAACCCCCGTCAGCAGTGCGCAAAAGGCGCTACTCAAGCTCGGGCTGGCGCGCGACATCGACCTGGCACTGCACCTGCCGCTGCGCTACGAGGATGAAACCCGGATCACGCCGCTGCGCAATGCGCGCGATGGCACCGTGGTGCAGATCGAGGCCACGGTGGTCTCCAGCGAAGTGCAGCTGCGCCCGCGGCGCCAGCTGGTGGTGCAGGTCGAGGACGGCACCGGCAGCTGCGAGCTGCGCTTCTTCAGCTTCTATCCATCGCACCAGAAAACCCTGGCCGTGGGCGCGCAGCTGCGCATCCGCGGCGAGATCAAGGGCGGATTCTGGGGGCGGCAGATGCTGCACCCCGCTTTTCGTGCCGCCGGCGGCGAGTTGCCCGCCGCGCTGACGCCGGTCTATCCCACGGTCGCCGGCCTGTCGCAACCCTATCTGCGCCGCGCGATTGCCAGCGCCTTGCTGCGCGCTGACCTGAGCGACACCCTGCCGCCGCACGCCGCGCCGCCGGTGCACCAGACTTTTGGCGCAGACGGGCTGCAGGCGCTGTTCAGCCTGCGCGATGCGCTCAGATTCCTGCACAACCCCACGCCCGACGTGGCGCTGGCCACGCTGGAAGACCACAGCCACCCGGCCTGGCAGCGGCTCAAGGCCGAGGAACTGCTGGCCCAGCAGCTGTCGCAATACCAGTCCAAGCGCGAACGCGCGCAGCTGCGCGCGCCGGCGCTGGCAATGCCTGCGGCCGTGGCCGGCGCGCTGCCGCTCGATGCGCAATTCCTCGCGCAGCTGCCGTTCGGCCTGACGCGTGCCCAGCAGCGCGTGTGCGCCGAGATTGCCGTCGACATGGCGCGGCCCGTGCCCATGCACCGGCTGCTGCAGGGCGATGTGGGTTCGGGCAAGACCGTCGTGGCGGCGCTGTCGGCCGTGACCTGCATCGCCGCGGGCTGGCAGTGCGCGCTGATGGCGCCCACCGAAATCCTGGCCGAGCAGCATTTCGGCAAGCTCGTGGGCTGGCTGGAAAGCATCCTCACGCCGCTGGGCAAGAAGGTCGCCTGGCTGTCGGGCGCGCAAAAGAAGAAGCAGCGCGGCGAAATGCTGGCGCTGATCGCCAGCGGCGAGGCCGCGCTGGTCGTCGGCACCCATGCGGTCATTCAGGAGCAGGTGCAGTTCCACAGCCTGGCGCTGGCGGTCATTGACGAGCAGCACCGCTTTGGTGTCGCACAGCGCCTGGCGCTGCGGCAAAAGCTCGCGCATGCCGGGCTCGAGCCGCACCTGCTGATGATGAGCGCCACGCCCATCCCGCGCACGCTGGCCATGAGCTACTACGCCGATCTCGATGTCTCGACCATCGACGAGCTGCCGCCCGGGCGCACGCCGATCGTCACCAAACTGATTGCCGACAGCCGGCGCGACGAGGTGATCGCGCGCATCGCGGCGCAGGTCGCGGCGGGCCGGCAGGTGTACTGGGTCTGTCCGCTGATCGAGGAAAGCGAGGCGCTCGATCTGTCCAACGCCACCGCCACCCACATCGACCTGAGCGAGGCGCTGCCCGGCGTGATGGTCGGGCTGCTGCATTCGCGCATGCCCACGGCCGAGAAGAAGGCGGTGATGGAGCTGTTCACCGCGGGCGTGATGGGCGTGCTGGTCAGCACCACGGTGATTGAAGTCGGCGTCGACGTGCCCAATGCCTCGCTGATGGTGATCGAGCATTCCGAGCGCTTCGGCCTGAGCCAGTTGCACCAGCTGCGCGGGCGCGTGGGGCGCGGCGCGGCGGCATCGGCCTGCGTGCTGCTCTATGCGGTGAACGACAACGGCAAGCTCGGCGAGACCGCCAAGGAGCGCCTGCGCGCCATGGCCGAGACCAACGACGGCTTCGAGATTGCGCGCCGCGATCTGGAGATACGCGGGCCGGGCGAATTCCTGGGGGCGCGCCAGTCGGGTGCGGCCATGCTGCGTTTTGCCGATCTGGCCACCGATATCGCGCTGCTGGAATGGGCGCGCGAATGCGCGCCGCAGATGCTCGATCGGTTCCCGGAACTGGCCGAGCGCCATGTCGCGCGCTGGCTTGGCGGCAAGGCCGAGTACCTCAAGGCCTGAACGCCGCTGACGTCAATTCCCGTCAATTTGAGACAGGGGAATTGCAATATGCGCGGTTTTTGCCAAAGTGCCGCGACAATAGATGCTCCGAACGGCCCAGAATTTACATTCATGACTCTCACTGAACTCAAGTACATCGTTGCCGTGGCCCGAGAAAAGCATTTTGGGCATGCGGCGGAAGCATGTTATGTGTCGCAGCCCACGCTGTCGGTTGCCATCAAGAAGCTCGAAGAAGAGCTTGATGTCAAGCTGTTCGAGCGCAGCGCCGGTGAAGTGTCGGTGACGCAGTTGGGCGAGGAAATCGTGCGCCAGGCGCAGAGCGTGCTGGAGCAGGCCGCCGCCATCAAGGAAATCGCCAAGCGCGGCAAGGACCCGCTGGCCGGTGCCCTGACCCTGGGGGTGATCTACACCATCGGCCCCTATCTGCTGCCCGAGCTGGTGCGCCACGCGATCCAGCGCACGCCGCAGATGCCGCTGATGCTGCAGGAGAACTACACGACCAAGCTGTTGGAGATGCTGCGCACCGGCGAGATCGACTGCGCCATCGTCGCCGAACCCTTCCCCGACACCGGCTTGGCCACGGCGCCGCTGTACGACGAGCCGTTCATGGCCGCCGTGCCCAGCAACCATGCGCTGGCCCAGCAGGATTCGGTCTCGACCATCGAGCTCAAGAACGAAACCATGCTGCTGCTCGGTTCGGGCCATTGCTTTCGCGACCATGTGCTCGAGGTCTGCCCCGAGTTCGCGCGCTACGCAAGCAATGCCGAAGGCATCCGCCGCACGTTTGAAGGTTCGTCGCTGGAAACCATCAAGCACATGGTGGCCGCGGGCATGGGCGTGACGCTGGTGCCGCGCCTGTCGGTGCCGCGCGACGCGCTGGAAAACCACGTGCGCCGGCGCAAGAACGACGAGCCGCATATCCGCTACCTGCCGATCCGCACCGAAGACGGGCTGGTCACGCCCAGCCGCCGCGTGGTGCTGGTCTGGCGCCGCAGCTTCACGCGCTACGAGGCCATTGCCGCGCTGCGCAACGCGGTCTACGCCTGCAATCTGCCGGGCATCGAACGGCTGTCCTAATACGGCCGCGAGGACGGGGCAAGCGCTGGCCCCGTCATCTTCTTCGACCTGCGCGGTCGCCCGGCGCATGGCTTTTCCCATGGCCGGGTCTGCGCTACATTGTGACCGGTGCCCCCTGTTCACGGCCGCGTTCCATGTCACACACTTCCCCCTCTTCACTACCGCCTGCGGCGCCGCGCTCGAAGCTGGCGCTGTACCTGGACCTGATCCGCTTCAACCGCCCCGCGGGCTGGCTGGTGTTGGTCTGGCCGACGCTGGCCGCGCTGTGGGTCGCGGCCGAAGGCTTCCCCGGCTGGCATCTGCTGCTGGTGTTCGTGCTGGGCACGGTGCTGATGCGCAGCGCCGGCTGCTGCATCAATGACATTGCCGACCGCGATTTCGACAGGCATGTCAAGCGCACCACGCAGCGCCCGATCACTTCGGGGCAGGTGTCGGTCAAGGAGGCCGTGGTGCTGGGCGCGGCGCTGGCGCTGGTGGCGCTGGGCCTGGTGCTGACCACGCGCTGGGAGGCCGTTGCCTGGTCGGTGCCGGCGGTGCTGTTCACCATCCTCTATCCGTTCACCAAGCGCTTTTTCTCCATGCCCCAGGCCTTCCTGGGCATTGCCTTCAATTTCGGCATCGTCATTGCTTTTGCGGCCGTGCTGGGCACGGTCACCGCGACGGGCTGGGTGCTGTGGCTGGCGAACATGTTCCTGGTGCTGGCCTACGACACGGAATACGCGATGGTCGACCGCGACGACGACCTGAAGATCGGCATGAAGACCTCGGCCATCACGCTGGGCCGCTGGGATGTGGCCGGCATCATGGCGTTCTTCGCGCTGTGCTGGCTGCTGACGCTGTGGGCGCTGTGGCCCCATGCGCTGGGCTGGCCGTTCGCGCTGGGCATGGCCGCGGCCGCCGCGCAGATCGGCTGGCATTTCACGCTGATCCGCGGGCGCACGCGCGCCGGCTGCTTTGTGGCCTTCAGCAAGAGCCACTGGATCGGCGCCACGCTGTTTGCCGGCATCGCGCTGGGATTTGCCCTGCGCTGAAGCACCGGCGCCGCCGCGTGGGGGTGCAGCGCAGCGACGCGCAACAAGCCAGCGTGGGGCGTAATGCGAGCGGCGCCGGGCCGCGCCTGGGCGGCCCCCCAAGCCGCGAGGGCCCCTCTCGGAGGGGCCGCGCAGCTACGCGTAGCGAGCCAGCGTGGGGAGCAATGTGAGCGGCGCCGGGCCGTCCCAAGCCGCGAGGGCCCCTCCCGGAGGGGCAGCGCAGCTACGCGTAGCGAGCCAGCGTGGGGAGCAATGACTAGCGTCCGAATTCCTCGGCCAGTTCCTTGGCGCGCTGCTCGGCCGCGCGCATCGCGGCCACGAACTGTTCGGGCACCTGCGTCTGCTGCAGGTGGCTGATGGCCGCATGCGTCGTGCCGCCCTTGCTGGTCACTCGCTGGCGCAGCACCTCGACCGGCTCGTTCGAGCGCGCGGCCAGCTCCGATGCACCCTGGAAGGTAGCGACCGCCAGCTGATAGGACTGGTGCGCGCCCAGGCCCATCTCGACGCCGGCCTGAACCATGGCTTCGAGGAACAGAAACACATAGGCCGGGCCCGAGCCCGACAGCGCCGTGACGGCATCGAGCTGCGTCTCTTGCTCCACCCACAGATGCTTGCCCGTGCTGGCCACCACCTGTTCGACCAGCGCCCGCGATTGGGCATCGACGGCGGAACGTGCAAACAGCCCCGTCATGCCCTGGCCGATCAACGCCGGCGTATTGGGCATGGCGCGCACGATGCGCTCGCTGCCCAGCCACTGCGCAATGCTTTGCGTGGTGATGCCTGCGGCAACGCTCAGATGCAACGCCTCGGCCGCATGGGGCGCCACCGCCGCGGCTGCTTCCTTGAAGGTCTGCGGCTTCACAGCCCAGACCACCAGCTGCGCGCGCCCCAGCGCGCGGCCGGCTTCGGCCTTGGCCTGGATGCCGAACTGCTCGAGTAGCGCCGCGCGTGCGGTCTCGAAGGGCTCGACCACTTCGATCTGGTCGGCGCTCATGCCCTGGCGCAGCAGCCCGCCAATGATGGCGCTGGCCATATTGCCGCCGCCGATGAAGGCAATGCAGGCAGGCAGGGCAGGGGAGGAAAAGTGGTTGCTCATGGTGTTGCGGTATGGATAAGACAAAGATCAGGCAGGCAGGCAGGCTTGGGCGACGGCATGTTCCCAGCGCGCCATCAGTTCCTTGGCGCGCGAAGGGGCCAGCGTCGGCATGAAGCGCCGCTCGGCCCCCCAGAGTTCAGCCAACTCATCGGTGCCCTGGTAGACGCCCGAAGACAGGCCCGCAAGATAAGCGGCGCCCAAGGCCGTGGTCTCGACCACCGCCGGGCGCACCACCGGAATGCCCAGCAGATCGGCCTGGAACTGCATCAGCAGGTTGTTGACGCAGGCGCCGCCATCGACGCGCAGCTCGCTCACCGGCGCGCCGCCGCTCTCCACGGCGTCGCGGCTCATCGCCAGCAGCAGCGCCGCGCTTTGATAGGCAATCGATTCGAGCGCGGCGCGCGCGATATGCGCCATCGAGCTGCCGCGCGTGAGGCCGGTGATGGTGCCGCGGGCATCGGGCTTCCAGTAGGGCGCGCCCAGGCCGGTGAACGCCGGCACCAGCATCACGCCGCCCGAATCGGGCACGCTCTCGGCCAGCGACTGCACCTGGCCGCTGTGCTCGATGGCCTGCAGGCCGTCGCGCAGCCACTGCACCACGGCGCCGCCAATGAACACGCTGCCTTCGAGCGCAAACGCGGGTGTGGCGCTGGTCTGCGCGGCGCTGGTCGTGAGCAGGCCGTTGTGCGAGGTCTGGAAATTCGCGCCGGTGTGCATCAGCATGAAGCAGCCGGTGCCATAGGTGTTCTTGGCCATGCCGGCCTTGAAGCAGGCCTGGCCGAACAGCGCGCTCTGCTGGTCGCCAGCCACGCCGCCAATGGCAATGCTGGCGCCCAGCACGTCAGCCGCGGTCTGGCCGAAGTCGCTGGCCGAAGGCAGCACCTCGGGCATCAGCGATTTCGGGATGCGCAGCAGCGCCAGCAGCTCGTCGTCCCACTGGTTGCTGTGCACGTTGAACAGCATGGTGCGCGCCGCGTTGCTGACGTCGGTCACATGGCGCTTGCCCTGCGTGAGCTGCCAGATCAGCCAGCTGTCGATGGTGCCGAACGCCAGCTCGCCGCGCTCGGCCGCGGCGCGCGCGCCCGGCACCTCGTCGAGCAGCCACTGCAGCTTGGTGGCCGAGAAATAGGCATCGATGCGCAGGCCGGTCTTTTGCTGGATGCGCTCGGCATAGCCGCCTTCGCGCAGCTGGGCGCACGCGGGCTCGGCGCGCCGGTCCTGCCAGACGATCGCATGGTGGATCGGCTGGCCGGTCTGGCGGTTCCAGACCACGGTGGTCTCGCGCTGGTTGGTGATGCCCAGCGCGCGCACCTGGCTGGCCGCAATGCCGGCCTGCGCCAGCGCCGCGCGCGCGGTGCTCAGCTGGGTGCGCCAGATTTCCATGGGGTCGTGCTCGACCCAGCCCGGGCGCGGATAGATTTGCGGCAGCTCGAGCTGGGCCTGTGCAACGATGCGGCCACGCGCGTCAAAAAGAATGCTGCGGGAACTTGAAGTGCCCTGGTCGAGGGCTAGCAGATAGGTCATGTCGGTAAAGGATCTCAAACGGCCACGGTGCATTGCACGCCGGCTTCGGCGAGCAGCGGCGCAAAGGCGGGCGGCGGCGGCGCATCGGTGAACAGGCGATGGATCTGGGCCAGCGTCGCAAGCTGCACCATCGCCTGGCGCTCGAACTTGCTGTGGTCGGCAGCCAGCCAGACCTCGCGCGACTGGGCAATGATGGTCTGGGCCACCTTGACCTCGCGCAGGTCGAAATCGCGCAGCGAGCCATCGGCTTCAATGGCCGAAATGCCGATCAGCGCGATGTCGACCTTGAACTGGCGGATGAAATCGACGGCCGCCTCGCCGACGATGCCGCGGTCGCGCGAGCGCACCACGCCACCGGCCACGATCACTTCACAGTCGGTGTTGCTGCTCAGGATGGCGGCCACATTGAGGTTGTTGGTGATGACGCGCAGGCCGCGGTGCTGCAGCAGCGCCTGGGCAATGGCTTCGGTGGTGGTGCCGATGTTCAGGATCAGCGAGCAGCCGTTGGGCACGGCCTCGGCCACGGCGCGCGCGATGCGCGCCTTGCCGTCGGCATGCAGACCCTGGCGCTGGGGGTGGGCCAGATTCTCCACGGTGGCGCTGGGCACGCGCACGCCGCCGTGAAAGCGCACCAGCAGGCCGGCATCGGCGAGCTTTTGCACATCGCGGCGCACGGTCTGCAAGGTCACGCCGAGCGTGAGGGCCAGCTGTTCCACCGTGGCGGATTGCTGCTGGCGCACGGCATCAAGCAACTGGAGTTGGCGGGGATTGGAGTGGTTCACGCGGCTTGCATGTAAGTTAAAGACTAAAATCGAATCAAAACGCGCTAATGTGAACATGTTATTCACAAAAACGAAACAAAAAGAGCGAAAATTACGTTGTTGATTGTGACGCACATTGTCCCGCTGCTGCCCTGGCTCTATCCCGGGTCGCAGCACATCCCTCTGCGTTGCTTGATTTTCATCCTCTCATGCTGCCCAACCCGCTTATGACCACTTCTTCGCATCCCCTGGAAACAGACCGCGCCGCGCTGCTGGCGCGGCTGGCAGAGCCTGGTGTCTACGACCTGGTCGTCATTGGCGGCGGCGCCACGGGCCTGGGCGTGGCGCTGGACGCGGTGGCACGCGGCTTCAAGGTACTTCTGCTCGAGTCGCATGATTTTGCCAAGGGCACCTCGTCGCGCGCCACCAAGCTGGTGCATGGCGGCGTGCGCTATCTGGCGCAGGGCAACATCGCGCTGGTGCGCGAAGCGTTGCACGAGCGCACCACGCTGCTGCGCAACGCGCCGCACCTGGCGCAGCGCCTGGCCTTTGTCATGCCTTCCTACCGTCTGCTCGACACGCCTTTCTACGGCGCGGGCCTGAAGATGTATGACGCGCTGGCTGGCAAGGCCGGCCTGGGCGCGACCGAATTCCTCAGCCGCGACCGCACGGTCGCGCTGCTGCCGACGGCGCGCACCCAGGGCCTCAAGGGCGGTGTCAAGTACTGGGACGGCCAGTTCGACGATGCGCGCCTGGCGCTGGCACTGGCCCGCACGGCCGCAGCCAAGGGTGCGCTGCTGGTCAATTACTGCCCGGCCAAGGAGCTGCTGCACGAAGACGGCAAGGTCACGGGCGTGGTCTGCGAGGACACGGAAACCGGCACGGTCTACCGCGTGCGCGCCAAGTGTGTGGTGAATGCAACAGGCCCGTGGGTCGACCTGTTCCGCCAGCTCGACGGCAAGGCGCTGGGCCGCGAGGTCAAGCCCATGGTGGCGCCCAGCCAGGGCGTGCATGTGGTCGTGGACCGCGAATTCCTGCCCACCGACCACGCGCTGCTGATTCCCAAGACCGCCGACGGCCGCGTGCTGTTTGCCGTGCCGTGGCTTGGCAAGGTGATCCTGGGTACCACGGACACGCCGCGCAACGACCTCGCGCGCGAGCCGCTGCCCTTCCCCGAGGAAGTCAACTTCATCCTCTCGGAAGCCGGCAAGTACCTGGTGCGCCAGCCCACGCGCAGCGATGTGCGCAGCGTCTGGGTCGGGCTGCGTCCGCTGGTCAAGCCGCAGGACGACGACGGCGAGAACACCAAGAAGATCAGCCGCGAGCACACGGTGATGAGCAGCCGCTCGGGCCTGGTCACGGTGACCGGCGGCAAATGGACCACCTACCGCGCGATGGCCGAGGACGTGCTGCGCGAATGCTTTGCCACGGGTCAGCTGCCCGAGCGTGCGGGCGGCGTCACGGTGAACCTGCCGCTGGTCGGTGCTCCGGCAGCCGGTGAAGTGCTCAAGGGCATGAATACGCCGCAGGGCCTGCACTCCTATGGCACCGAAGCCGATGCCGTGGCGGCGCTGCCCGGTGCCGGCAACTGGCTGGTCGAAGGCCTGAGCGAGGCCATGGTGCGCTTTGCGGTGCGACATGAATATGCGCGCAGCGTGGAAGACGTGCTGGCACGCCGCAGCCGCCTGTTGTTCCTGGACGCCCAGCGCGCGCTGGAAATTTCTCCGCGCGTGGCGGCCCTGATCGAAGAGGAGCTGGGCCGGGATCCGGGCCTGGCGTCGTTCCAGAGCCTGGCGCTGCAGTATTTGCCACGCGCCCAGTAATGTCAAAAATGAGAGCATCCATCCAGGCCTGTCGCGCAATGCTTCAAGGCTGAATGCGCAAAAGATCAATCAGTGCAAGGCTGGGTTGCTATTGATTTAGTAGTAAGCGGTGGATTTCCAGGGGCGACGCAGGCCCCTCGTCCGATGCCTCGATCCGGGTCCATGCCGAGCTGCAACGCAGCGGCGGCAAAACCAGCTAAGCGGTTGACGTGCAACGGAAAATCTGCGAGAATCGAATGCTTCACGTTTACTGCGTGAGGTTTCTGCCCAGCGGGAAGCGTTGCAAAATGGTTTGCGACGTGGACGACGGGCCCAAGACTGACTGGCTGGTCGCAGACCTTGAGAAGTACTCTGGGGCTGTCCAAGCTGGTGCAAGTTGGGAATATTGAAATGATCCAAACAGAATCTCGTTTAGAGGTTGCCGACAACACCGGCGCTAAGTCCGTCCTGTGCATCAAGGTGCTAGGTGGTTCGAAGCGTCGTTATGCAAGTGTTGGCGACATCATCAAGGTGAGCGTTAAAGAAGCCGCTCCACGTGGCCGCGTCAAAAAAGGCGAGGTTTACAGTGCAGTGGTCGTGCGCACGGCGAAGGGTATTCGCCGCGCTGACGGTTCGCTCGTTAAATTTGACGGCAATGCAGCAGTTTTGCTCAACGCCAAGCTTGAGCCCATCGGCACTCGCATCTTCGGACCCGTGACGCGTGAACTGCGTACCGAGAAGTTCATGAAGATCGTGTCCCTGGCACCTGAAGTTCTCTGAAAGGAAGTGCAATGAACAAGATTCGCAAGGGCGACCAAGTCATCGTGCTGACTGGACGTGACAAGGGCAAGCAAGGCGTCGTGGCGGCTCGCAAGGATGATTCTTACGTGTTGATCGATGGCATCAACCTCGTCAAGAAGCATGTCAAGCCAAACCCCATGAAGGGCACCACTGGCGGCATCGTGGAAAAGGCTATGCCTATCCACCAATCCAACGTGGCTATTTTCAATGCAGCTACTGGCAAGGCCGACCGCGTGGGCATCAAGCTCGGCGCAGACGGCAAGCGCGTTCGCGTGTTCAAGTCCAGCGGCGCTGAAATCAAGGCGGCCTAAGGGGTAAAACATGGCACGACTGCAAAAACTGTATCGCGAAAAGATCGCGGCTGAACTCAAAGAAAAGTTCGGCTACACCTCCACCATGGAAGTGCCCCGTCTGACCAAGATCACCCTGAACATGGGTGTGAGCGAAGCCGTGGCCGACAAGAAGGTGATGGACAACGCTGTGGCTGACCTGACCAAAATTGCTGGTCAAAAGCCCGTGGTGACCAAGGCCAAGAAGGCTATCGCTGGTTTCAAGATCCGTGAAGGTCAAGCAATTGGCTGCATGGTGACCCTGCGTGGCGTTCAGATGTACGAATTCCTGGACCGTTTCGTCACCGTGGCTCTGCCCCGCGTGCGTGACTTCCGTGGTATTTCGGGTCGTTCGTTCGATGGTCGCGGCAACTACAACGTTGGCGTCAAAGAACAGATCATCTTCCCTGAAATTGAGTACGACAAGGTCGACGCACTGCGCGGTCTCAATATCAGCATCACCACGACTGCGAAGAACGACGAAGAGTGCAAGGCACTGCTCGCCGCTTTCCGCTTCCCGTTCAAGAACTGAGGCAAGCGTATGGCAAAAGTAGCATTGATCCAGCGCGAACTCAAGCGCGAGAAACTGGCAGCCAAGTACGCTGTCAAGTACACCGAGCTGAAGGCCATCGCCGGCGACGCAAAGCGTAGCGACGAAGAGCGTGATGCAGCCCGCATGGGCCTGCAAAAGCTCCCGCGCAACGCCAACCCTACACGTCAACGTAACCGCTGCGCAATCACCGGTCGCCCACGTGGCACGTTCCGCCAATTTGGTTTGGCACGCGCAAAGATTCGTGAACTGGCTTTCGCTGGCGACATCCCCGGTGTCACCAAGGCCAGCTGGTAAGCAAGCAGGAGAGATTAAACATGAGCATGAGTGATCCCATCGCTGACTTGCTGACCCGCATCCGTAATGCACAAATGGTCGCCAAGACCACTGTGACGGCGCCTTCTTCCAAAGTGAAGATTGCCATCGCACAAGTGCTGAAAGATGAAGGCTATATCGACGGTTTCCAAGTGAAAACCGAAGACGGCAAGGCTGAACTCGAAATTACCCTGAAGTACTACGCGGGTCGCCCCGTGATCGAGCGTATCGAGCGCGTGAGCCGTCCCGGCCTGCGCGTGTACAAGGGCCGTGATGCAATTCCACAAGTCATGAATGGCTTGGGCGTGGCCATCGTGACCACCCCCCAAGGCGTGATGACCGATCGTAAAGCACGTGCTACCGGTGTCGGTGGCGAAGTGCTTTGCTATGTGGCCTAACGTGACATTGAAGGAGAAATACTGAAATGTCTCGCGTAGCAAAAATGCCTGTGACCATCCCCGCTGGCGTGGATGTGTCCATCAATGATGCACACATCAGTGTCAAGGGCACTGGCGGCACTCTGTCGCTGGCCCAAAACGCACTGGTCACTGTGACCAATGCCGACGGCAAGCTCTCTTTCGAGCCCGCCAACGACTCCCGTGAAGCCAACGCCATGAGTGGTACCCAGCGTCAGCTGGTGAACAACATGGTCAATGGCGTGACCAAGGGTTTCGAGAAGAAGCTGACGCTGGTAGGCGTGGGCTTCAAGGCCGCTGCATCGGGTTCCAAGCTGAACCTGGCCATCGGTTTCTCGCACCCCGTGAACTTCGAAATGCCCGCCGGCATTACGGTGGCTACCCCGATCCCGACTGAAATCGTGATCAAGGGTGCTGACCGTCAAGTCGTGGGCCAACTGGCCGCTGAGATCCGTGCTGTTCGTCCTCCCGAGCCCTACAAGGGCAAGGGCATCCGTTATTCGGACGAAAAGATCACGATCAAAGAGACCAAGAAGAAATAAGGAGCTGCAATATGTTGACCAAGAAAGAGCAGCGTCTCCGTCGTGCACGTCAGACCCGCATCCGCATTGCACAGCAAGGCGTGGCGCGTTTGAGCGTGAACCGCACGAACCTCCACATCTACGCCAGCGTGATCTCTGGCGACGGCACCACGGTGCTGGCCACTGCATCCACTGCAGAAGCCGAAGTGCGCACGTCGCTCGGCGGCTCCGGCAAGGGTGGCAACGCCGCCGCGGCAACCCTGATCGGCAAGCGCATTGCTGAAAAGGCCAAGGCTGCTGGTGTTGAAAAGGTTGCATTCGATCGCGCAGGTTTTGCCTATCACGGTCGCGTCAAGGCTTTGGCCGATGCAGCCCGTGAAGCTGGCCTGCAGTTCTAAGCGGAGCGGATAAAAATGGCTAAATTTACCCCCAAAGTGCAAGACGAAGGTCGTGATGACGGTCTGCGCGAAAAAATGATCGCGGTCAACCGCGTCACCAAGGTTGTGAAGGGCGGTCGTATCCTCGGCTTCGCTGCACTGACCGTGGTTGGCGACGGTGACGGCCGTGTTGGCATGGGCAAGGGCAAGTCGAAAGAAGTGCCTGCTTCCGTGCAAAAGGCGATGGAAGAAGCACGCCGCAACATGATCAAGGTGTCCTTGAAGAACGGCACGATCCATCACATGGTTAACGGACACCACGGTGCCGCTTCCGTCATGATGGCTCCCGCTCCCAAGGGTACCGGCATCATTGCTGGCGGCCCGATGCGCGCTGTGTTTGAAGTGTTGGGTATCACGGACATCGTGGCCAAGAGCCATGGTTCCTCCAACCCTTACAACATGGTTCGCGCCACGTTAGACGCCCTGACTCGTTCCACGACCCCCTCGGAAGTGGCATCGAAGCGCGGCAAGTCGGTCGAAGACATCTTCGCCTGATTGGAGCCCACATGACGACACAACAAACTGTCAAGATTCAACTGGTGCGCAGCCCTATCGGCACCAAGGAATCGCACCGCGCCACCGTTCGCGGCCTGGGTCTGCGCAAGCTCAATAGCTTTAGCGAGCTGCAAGACACCCCTGCCGTGCGTGGCATGATCAACAAGATCAGCTACCTGGTCAAGATCGTCTGAAAGGATTGATGATGGAACTCAATAGCATCAAGCCTGCAGACGGCTCCAAGCACGCCAAGCGCCGCGTTGGTCGCGGTATCGGTTCCGGCCTGGGCAAGACTGCCGGCCGTGGCCACAAGGGTCAAAAATCGCGTTCGGGCGGCTACCACAAGGTAGGCTTCGAAGGCGGTCAAATGCCTCTGCAACGCCGTCTGCCCAAGCGCGGTTTCAAGTCGCATCTGCTGAAGTTCAATGCAGAAGTGACTTTGACTGCCCTCGAGCAACTCGGCCTGGCCGAAGTCGATCTGGCTGCCCTCAAGCAGGCTGGCCTGGTCGGTGAAATCGCCAAAGTCGTGAAGGTCATCAAGAGCGGCGCAATCACCATGGCTGTAAAGCTCAATGGTATTGGTGCTACTGCGGGTGCCAAGGCAGCTATTGAAGCTGCCGGCGGCAACGTGGCCTGATCAAGTTCTGAAAGAAGACATCCGTGGCTACTAGCGCAGCTCAAATTGCAAAAACCGGAAAATTCGGCGATTTGCGTCGTCGACTGGTTTTTCTGTTGCTGGCGCTGGTCGTATACCGTATCGGGGCGCACATCCCCGTGCCGGGCATCGACCCAGCGCAGCTGCAGCAGCTGTTCAATGGCCAGCAGGGCGGCATTCTCAATCTGTTCAATATGTTCTCGGGTGGGGCGCTGTCGCGCTTCACGGTGTTTGCACTGGGGATCATGCCGTACATCTCGGCATCGATCATCATGCAGCTGATGACCTATGTCGTCCCGACGTTCGAACAGCTGAAAAAAGAAGGTGAATCGGGTCGTCGCAAGATTACCCAGTACACCCGCTACGGCACTCTTGCCCTGGCAATTTTTCAGTCCCTTGGGATTGCAGTGGCTCTGGAAAGCTCGGCAGGGCTGGTGCTCAGTCCAGGTATGGGCTTCCGCCTCACGGCGGTGGTCAGCCTGACCGCTGGTACCATGTTCCTGATGTGGCTTGGTGAACAGATCACTGAACGTGGTCTGGGCAACGGTATCTCGATCCTCATTTTTGCTGGTATTGCCGCAGGCTTGCCCAGCTCGATTGGTGGATTGCTGGAACTGGTGCGCACCGGCGCGATGAGCATTCTGGCTGCAATCTTCATTGTTCTCGTAGTGGCAGGCGTGACGTATTTCGTCGTGTTTGTCGAGCGGGGGCAGCGCAAGATCCTGGTGAACTATGCACGCCGTCAAGTTGGTAACAAGGTTTATGGTGGCCAGTCCTCGCACTTGCCGCTGAAGCTGAACATGGCCGGGGTCATTCCTCCCATCTTCGCTTCCTCGATCATCTTGTTGCCCGCTACTGTGGTGAACTGGTTCAGCGCGGGAGAGTCGATGCGTTGGTTGCGTGACATTGCAGGCGCCCTGACCCCTGGTCAGCCGGTATATGTGATGTTTTATGCAGCGGCCATCATCTTCTTCTGCTTCTTCTATACGGCCCTGGTCTTCAACAGCCGGGAAACCGCCGACAATCTGAAGAAGAGCGGTGCGTTCATTCCGGGCATTCGCCCAGGTGAGCACACAGCCCGCTACATCGACAAGATCCTGGTTCGCCTGACCTTGGCTGGCGCGGTTTACATCACATTCGTGTGTCTGTTGCCCGAGTTCATGATTCTGAAGTACAACGTTCCGTTCTACTTCGGTGGTACATCACTGCTGATTATTGTGGTGGTGACCATGGACTTCATGGCACAGGTGCAGAACTACATGATGTCGCAGCAGTACGAGTCGCTCCTCAAAAAAGCGAACTTCAAGGCTACGCCCGGCACTTGAGATAGGTTAATGGATGCTCTTGGCGCAGGCCGGAGCATCCAGCTCAGAGTTAGTAGATTTGTCCCGCTCTCGGGACGCCACAAGTTCCGTGCAGAATGGCCGGAACGGATGCAAAGTTTTAGGAGAATGAAATGAGAGTTTCGGCTTCGGTCAAGAAAATCTGCCGCAACTGCAAGATCATCCGCCGCAAAGGTGTGGTGCGTGTGATCTGCACAGACCAGCGCCATAAGCAGCGCCAGGGTTGATTGAAAGTATAGAGGACGCATATGGCACGTATCGCTGGCATCAATATTCCGCCGCATCAGCATGCTGAAATCGGCCTGACCGCTATTTATGGTATCGGTCGTACCCGGGCTCGCAAGATTTGCGAAGCATGCGAAATCGCATATTCCAAGAAGATCAAAGATCTGACGGATGGCGATCTCGAAAAAATCCGTGACGCGATTGCACAGTTCACCATTGAAGGTGACCTGCGCCGTGAAACGACGATGAACATCAAGCGTTTGATGGACATCGGCTGCTATCGCGGTTTCCGTCATCGCCGTGGCCTGCCCATGCGCGGTCAACGCACTCGCACAAATGCGCGTACCCGCAAGGGTCCACGCAAGGGTGCGGCGGCTTTGAAGAAATAAGAGATTGAAAGATCACTATGGCTAAATCTCCCGCCAATAACGCATCGCAGCGTGTTCGCAAGAAGGTTCGCAAGAACATTTCTGACGGCATCGCCCACGTGCACGCTTCGTTCAACAACACGATCATCACCATCACCGACCGCCAAGGCAATGCATTGTCCTGGGCTTCGTCGGGTGGCCAAGGCTTCAAGGGCTCGCGCAAGTCGACGCCTTTCGCAGCCCAGGTGGCTTCCGAAGTGGCTGGTCGTGCCGCGATCGAACAAGGTATCAAGAACGTCGACGTCGAAATCAAGGGCCCCGGTCCTGGTCGCGAATCGTCGGTGCGCGCTCTGGGTGCCCTGGGCATCCGCATCACTTCCATCTCGGATGTGACGCCTGTGCCGCACAACGGCTGCCGCCCACAAAAGCGTCGTCGTATCTAATTTTTATAAGCCCACCGCCACCTGCTTGGCCAGCCAATGCAGGTGGCTCCCGCAATTGTTATTGCGGTAGATGACACAAGGAAGATCACGTGGCACGTTATATCGGCCCTAAGGCCAAACTTTCCCGCCGTGAAGGCACCGACCTGTTCCTCAAGAGCGCCCGTCGCTCGATCGCGGACAAGTCGAAGTTTGACACCAAGCCCGGCCAGCATGGCCGCACTTCTGGCCAGCGCACGTCGGACTACGGTCTGCAACTGCGTGAAAAGCAGAAGGTCAAGCGCATGTACGGCGTGCTGGAAAAGCAATTCCGCCGCTACTTCGAAGCTGCTGATGGCAAAAAGGGCAACACGGGTGCAAACCTGCTGACGCTGCTGGAAAGCCGTCTGGACAACGTCGTGTACCGCATGGGCTTCGGCTCCACGCGTGCAGAAGCCCGTCAGCTGGTGTCGCACAAGGCGATCACCGTGAACGGTCAATCGGTGAACATCGCCTCCTACCTGGTCAAGGTCGGTGACGTGGTTGCCGTGCGCGAAAAGTCCAAGAAGCAGGCTCGTATCGTCGAAGCCATGCAACTGGCACAACAAGTGGGTTTCCCCGCTTGGGTGGAAGTCAGCCTGGACAAGGCAGAAGGAACCTTCAAGAAGGCTCCTGACCGTGACGAATTCGCCGCAGACATCAACGAATCCCTGATCGTTGAATTGTATTCGCGTTGATTTTTCCGGCTAATTTTCGCTAAAACCGTCCCTGAACCGCGAGGCATCGCGGTTTAGGCGCTTCACCAGCCTTACCGGTGTAACGAGCCGGGGGTATTGAGAGGAAGTCTGCATGCAAACCAATTTGCTGAAACCCAAGGCAATCAATGTCGAACAACTTGGCCACAACCGTGCCAAGGTCGCACTTGAGCCGTTCGAGCGTGGTTACGGCCACACGCTGGGCAATGCCCTGCGCCGTGTGCTGCTCTCGTCCATGGTGGGTTACGCAGCGACGGAAGTCACGATTGCCGGCGTGCTCCATGAGTACTCCTCGATCGACGGCGTTCAGGAAGATGTAGTCAACATCCTGCTGAACCTCAAGGGCGTGGTGTTCAAGCTGCACAACCGTGACGAGGTGACCCTGAGCCTGCGCAAGGATGGCGAAGGCGTTGTCACGGCACGTGATATCCAGACCCCGCACGATGTTGAAATCGTCAACCCTGATCATGTCATTGCCAATCTGTCGCAAGGCGGCAAGCTGGACATGCAGATCAAGGTGGAAAAGGGCCGTGGCTATGTGCCGGGCAATGTGCGTCGCTATGGCGATGAATCCACCAAGTCGATCGGCCGCATTGTGCTGGACGCATCGTTCTCCCCCGTGAAGCGCGTGAGCTACACGGTGGAAAGCGCACGTGTCGAGCAGCGTACCGACCTCGACAAGCTGGTGGTTGAAATCGAAACCAACGGTGCCATCACGGCAGAAGACGCAGTGCGCGCTTCGGCCAAGATCCTGGTCGAGCAACTGGCTGTGTTTGCACAGCTCGAAGGCGGCGATCTGGAAGGCATCACGGGCAGCGCTGCTCCTCGGAACAACGCGAGCTTCGACCCGATCCTGCTGCGTCCTGTGGACGAGCTGGAACTGACGGTGCGTTCGGCCAACTGTTTGAAGGCCGAAAACATCTACTACATCGGCGACCTCATCCAGCGTACCGAAAACGAGCTGCTCAAGACCCCCAACCTGGGTCGCAAGTCGCTCAACGAGATCAAGGAAGTCTTGGCTTCCCGTGGTCTCACGCTGGGCATGAAGCTCGAAAACTGGCCGCCAGCCGGCCTGGACAAGCGTTAAGCTATAATCTGCATCCCGCCTTTGGTGGGCAGTGCCTCGGGCAGTACCTTATACGGCTGCCCGATTTAATTACATATCAAGGAAAAAGCACCATGCGCCACGGTCACGGCCTCCGCAAACTCAACCGCACTTCTTCGCACCGCCTGGCGATGCTGCAGAACATGATGAATTCGCTCATCGAGCACGAAGCCATCAAGACTACCGTCCCCAAGGCCAAGGAACTGCGCCGCGTGATCGAGCCCATGATCACCCTGGCCAAGGTCGACACCGTCGCCAACCGCCGCCTGGCTTTTGACCGCCTGCGCGACCGCGACAGCGTGACCAAGCTGTTCAATGTGCTGGGTCCCCGTTTCAACGCCCGTCCCGGTGGCTACACACGTATCCTGAAGATGGGCTTCCGCGTGGGTGACAACGCCCCCATGGCCTACGTTGAAATGGTCGAACGCAGCGAAGAAGTTCAAACTTCCGACGCAGCAGCTTAAATCTGCTGTACAATAACTACATACCGCGCGATGGAGCAGTCTGGTAGCTCGTTGGGCTCATAACCCAAAGGTCGAAGGTTCAAATCCTTCTCGCGCAACCAAACATTCAACGCCCACTTTTCAGTGGGCGTTTTTGTTTTTGCGGTCCGTACCCCTCGGCGTCGGACGGGCCGTTCATCCTTCGATCCTTCGACAAGCTCAGGATCAGGACGAATGGGTATTTCTCAGACGTCGGAGCTTGGCGAAGAGCGCTTCACGGCAAGCCATGGAATGTGGCTGCCTGAGCAACCGGTGTTCACCTTCTCTGCGCGCACTCGCTTGCGGCCCTCTGATTGATGACTTCTTCGTTTCCCAGCACCCTCGGCATTGATTTCGGCACCTCCAATTCGGCCATGGCGCTGCGCACTGCGGGCGGCCCGGCGCGGCTGATTCCCCTCGAAGGCGACCAGCTGGCCATGCCCACGGCGCTGTTTTTCCATGCCGAGGAATTAAGTACCCATTACGGCCGCGATGCCATGGCCCAGTACCTCGAAGGCGAGGAGGGGCGACTGATGCGCTCACTCAAGAGCCTGCTGGGCAGCGCGCTGCTGCAGGACAAGACCGTGGTGCATGGCAATCTGGTGAGCTACCAGGACATCATTGCGCTGTTCCTGCGCCACCTCGCGACGCGCGCACAAAAAGAGCTGGGTCAGATGCCCGAGCGCGTGGTGCTGGGCCGGCCGGTGCACTTTGTCGATGACGATGCAGAGCGCGATGCGCTGGCTGAAAGCGCGCTGCGCGAGGCCGCGCACCGCGCTGGGTTCGCGCAGGTGCAGTTCCAGCTCGAGCCGATTGCCGCGGCGCTCGACTATGAGCAGCGCCTGGACCGCGAGTCGGTGGTTCTGGTGGTCGATATCGGTGGCGGTACCTCCGACTTCACCGTCGTGCGCCTGGGGCCCGAGCGCATCGCGCGCCCGGACCGCAGCGTCGACATGCTCGCGACCGCCGGGGTGCATATCGGGGGCACCGATTTCGACCAGCGGCTCAATCTCGAGCTGCTGCAGCCGCTGCTGGGCCTGCGCCACCATGGCAAGAGCGGGCGCGAGGTGCCAAGCCGGGTTTTCTTCGATCTGTCGACCTGGCATCTGATCCAGTGGCTTTACACCGCCAAGGCGGTGCGCGAGGCGCAGAACTTGCGCGGCGACTACCAGGACGAGCGCCTGCATGCGCGGCTGATGACGGTGCTGGAAGAGCGCCTGGGCCACCGCCTGGCCAACACCATGGAGCAGGGCAAGATTGCGGTGTCGCAGACCGGCATGGCCCAGACCCTGGACCTGGGGTGGCTCGAAGCGCAGCTGCAGTCCCAGGCCACGCCCGAGGCATTGGCTCTGTATCTGCAGCCCGCGCTGGCGCGCGTCGTGGCCTGCGCCGAGGAATGTCTGCGCCGCGCCGGCGTGGCGGCCGAGGCGCTCGATGCGATCTATCTCACGGGCGGGTCTTCGGCGCTGCGCCCGCTGCGCAGCGCGCTGC
>JBEVDH010000180.1:0-12952 GCA_040514115.1 Comamonas sp.
CTCCGGCGAGTGGTGGGGCTCGCGCCTTGCCGTCGCCAGGGCCTTCCGCGGCACGGCGGCGCTCGGTGCCGGGCTGATCCAGGTCGCGGTCGCCTCTGCCCACGCGCGGGGATGCACGCGCTTCCTGGCCCATGTGCAGGACCGGATTGCGCATGGCCAGGCGTTTGCCGTGGCCATCGTGCGCGTCACGAACCTGGCGCGCATCGAGGAGTCCATCGATGGCGAGCGCGCGGAGCTGGCCGCACGCAGCCTGGCCCAGCGGCTGGAGATGACAGGCCACTTCTGCGACCAGCTGTCGCGCGTCGGGCCCTCAAAATTCGGCTGCATCATGCACCTCAAGGACGCGCGCGACACCTGGGTCGCGGCGGCTGCGCGCCTGCGGGCCCAACTGAAGCTGTGCACCAGCGAAATGCCGCTGGGCGAACTGTGGTTCCAGCCGCAGCTGCAGGGTGGGCTGGCCATGTTCCCCGACGACGGCGCACAGGCCGAGACGCTGATCGACGCGGCCATCGCAGCATCGTCCATGGCCGAGCCCGCGCAGGTGATGCTGCACTCGGTCAACGCACGGCGCCAGGTACACGAGCAGCTGCAACTGGAGCAGGATCTGCGCCGCGCATTGGAGCGCGCCGAGTTCGTGCTGCACTACCAGCCGGTTTTCGACATGAAGGCTGGCCGCGCCACCGGGGCCGAGGCGCTGCTGCGCTGGAACCATCCGGAGCGCGGCCTTTTACTGCCCGGCGCCTTCATCGACACCGCCGAAACCTCCGGCCTGATCGACCCCCTGGGGCTGTGGGTGATCCGCGAGGCCTGCCGGCAGCTGGGCGCATGGGAACGCGCCGGCATGCCCAAGCTGCGCATGGCCGTGAACGTTTCCGCGCGCCAGTTTCTCGACCCCCAGTTGGGCCGGCACCTGCGCGAAGCCATTGCCGCGGCCGATATCTCGCCGGACCAGCTGGAAATCGAACTGACGGAAACCGTGGCCATGGTGGACCATGAACACACGCACCGCGTGTTCTCGGCGCTGCGCAGCGAGGGCATGGGTATTGCCATCGACGATTTCGGCACCGGCTATGCCAGCCTGAGCTCCCTGCGCAAGCTGCCTTTCGACAAGCTCAAGATCGACCGCGAGTTCGTCACCGACGTTCACCGCTCGCGCGAAAGCCAGGCCATCTGCGGCGCGCTGATCGAGCTGGCCCGTGGCCTGGACCTGCGCGTGCTGGCCGAGGGGGTCGAGCAGGAGGACGAGGTGCGCTACCTCGCGCAGCAAGGCTGCGACTTGTTCCAGGGCTACTACTTCTCGCGCCCGGTACCGGCCGCGCAGTTCGAGCATGGGCTGGCGGTTCCCGAAGGCCTGCTCCACGGCAATCGACCACCCCTTGCCCGCCCGGGCTTGCAGCACCTTCACTGAAACCACGAGACCACCCCATGCAAGCCATCCGTTCCGTTCTTGCCAGGCTCGGCCTGTGCTCTGCGCGCCGCAATGCCCAGATGCAGGCGCTGTATCGCAACCAGGCGGTGATCGAGTTCGATGCGCGCGGCCATGTCCTGTATGCCAACGCGCAGTTCCTGGAACTGATGGGCTACCGCATGGAGGAACTGCAGGGGCAGCACCACCGCATCTTCGTGGACCAGGCCGAGCATGATGAACAGGCCTATGGCCGGTTCTGGTCGCGGCTGGGCGCGGGCGAGGCGTTTGTCGGGCGCTGCAAGCGTCTGGCGCGCGACGGGCGGGGAGTCTGGTTGCAGGCCAACTACTCCCCCGTGCTCGACCGCAACGGCCGCGTGCTGCGCGTGGTCAAGTACGCGACGGATATCTCGGCCGAAGTGCGCCGCGACGCCGAGGCCAGCAGCCAGCTGGCCGCTGTCGGCCAGGCCCAGGCGGTCATCGAGTTCACGCTCGACGGGCATATCCTGCGCTGCAACCGCAACTTCCTCGATGCGCTGGGCTACTCCACCGAGGAGGAACTCATCGGCAAGCACCACAGCCTGTTTGTCGATCCGCAGGAGCGCCACTCGGCGCAATACGCGGCATTCTGGTCACAACTGGCCGAGGGCCAGCACTACCGCGGCCAGTTCCGCCGCATCGGCCGGCGCGGCAACGATGTCTGGATCGAAGCGAATTACAGCCCGGTGCTCGACCAGTCGGGCCAGCCCTTCAAGGTCGTCAAATACGCCACCGACATCACCGCGCGTTTCGAGGCCACGCAGCTGGTGCAGGCGGCGTTCGAGCAGCTCCAGCAGCTGGTGCGCGACAGCGCGGCGCAGGCGCGCGACGCGCATGCTCAGACCCGGGACGTCGCCAGCATTGCCCAACGCGGCGATGCGGCGCTGGACCAGGCGGTCGACGCGATGTCGCGCATCAAGGCCGACTCCAAGCGCATCGGCGAGATGGTCAGCCTGATCGACGGCATTGCCTTCCAGACCAATCTGCTGGCGCTCAACGCCGCCGTCGAGGCCGCGCGCGCCGGCGAACACGGGCGCGGTTTTGCCGTGGTGGCCAGCGAGGTGCGCAGCCTGGCGCAACGCAGCGCCGAAGCCGCCAGGGAGGTCAATTCGGTCATCGGCCATTCCACCGTGTCGGTCCAGCACGGTGTGGTGCGCGTCAATGAATCGGGCGACATGATGCGCCAGATGCGCGCATCGGCCGCCCGCGCCAGCGACATCATGGACCAGATCATCCAGGCATCGAATGCCCAGGACGAACGGCTGGGCGATACGCGCGCGGCGGTGCTGCAGCTGCAGGACGCGGTGATCCAGCGCTAGGTCCAAACGGGCTTTTTGCGCCCTTGCCAGTTCAGTCGGCCGGTTTCAGGTGCCCCGTGAAAGGGCTGGCGCTGCCTGCCGCATCCTGACGGGGCAGCTGCCAATCGGGCCACCGCGGCGCCTGGGTGCCGATGCGCCCGGCACGCAATAGATCACGCGCGGCGCGACTTTCTTCAGCGGCGTGCGTCGCGGGCCAGACCACCGCGCCCTGATCCTGCCATTGCCCGCGGGCATCGCGCGCGCTGAGCCGGCACTTCTGGTTGCCATGCTCATGCAGCCTGCACAGCAGGTGATCGGTTTGCTGGTCCTGGTCCCAATTCCCCGAAAGAACCACGCAGTCGGCACCGTGCATCAGGCACTGCCCCGCCCAAGCGTGGCTTTGCGCCTGCTGGATCCACCATTGCCACCAATCGGGCTGCGGGCGCTGCATGCCGGCGGGCGTCTTGATGCGCTCCTGCGCCGTGGCCAGGTCGTCCGTTGCGCCCTGTGCGCGCTCCATGAGCGCGACATGCCGCGTGGTGGAAGCCCGCGCCTGGTCCAGCCGCTGGCGCGCCTCGCCCTGCTGGAAACCGGGGTCTTGTGCCAGCGCCGCGAGTGCGGCAATACCGTGGGAGCCGTGGTTCCACTTCAACTCGATCAGGCGCTCCAGGGTGGCGCGCGAGGGATCGGCACGCAGCCGCTCGCGCTGGCTGGCAGCGCCGATGCGCTGGCCGTCCAACACCGGCGTGTGCAGCGCCAGCAGCACGGCCAGCACCAGCAACGACATCGCCTGGTTGATCGGCGCCAGCGGCTGCAGCCAGGCGCGCGCGTCGCCCTTGCGCAGGCTGTGGGCGGCTGCGCAGGCATAGCCCACGGCATAGAGCCACAGCACGCCGGCCGCCGCCGCGGCCCAGACGCGCTCCAGTGTCCAGCCGTACTGCCGCACGCGCAGGCCAATGGCCACGCAGGCCAGGGTGGCGAGCACCGGCATGGCGATCAGGCTCGCATCGATCAGCCACTGCAAGACGCGCGCATAGGGCCTGCGGGCCGCCGCTCCATCCTGGTAGACCGCATTCACCAGCCAGATGTGCAGCATCAATACGCCCATCAGCAGCACGGCGGCAAACTGCGTGGCCCACAGGCCGTCCACGCCCGTGAACACCAGCGCCAGCACGAAGAACACCAGCACCCACGCGAGCAAGGGCAGCAGCAGGCGCCCGAGCATCAGCAGGGTCTGCAGCATCATCTGGATGGGCCGCTGCTGGGTGCGTGCCAGCCACAGCCCCAGGCCCGTGAGCAGCCCCGTCAGCGTGAAGACAAACCATTGCGCGGAAAACAGCTCCACGAACAGCCGCACCTTGACCAGCGCAAACAGACCTGCCCACAGCCACAGCACGCCCCACACCAGAAGCACGCACAGGGCCGCCAACGCCAGCGTCAGCGCGTTGTTCCACGCCAGCGCAAAGTGCGCGGCATAGGGCACACGCCAGCGGCCTTGTGCCATCAAGGCCTGGAACCAGGGCAAGGCCACGAACCACCACAGCGAGGAGGCAACGCCCAGGCCGACGAACACGTCGGTGCCCGGCCCAGGTGCATGGCGCCCGCCCCAGATCACCCAACCCGCCATCACGCCCACCACCGCCGCCATCACGGCGCCACCGGCCCACAGCCGCACATCGCGCCAGCGCGTGACGGCCATTGCCATGAACAGCGGCGGCTGCACGACCATCAGCACGGCCAGCATCCGCCAGCCCCGCTCGAATCCGGAATGCACCAGGGCCAGCAACAGCAAGCCTTGCAGCAGGCCCAAGAGGAGCAAGCCGTTGCGCACCGCCGTGGGCGGCCTGTCCAGCGAGGCCGGGAGGAGTGTGGAAGTAGCGAGCATGGGCGCAGTTTAGTGGCGCCCGGCATCGTCATCCTCCCGCAAAAACCAGGGTGTCGCCCAATGCGTCCGATAGAAAAAAGCCCCCCGCATGGGAACCTCCTACTCCCGCCGGTTACTCATCTGGGATGCACGCCGCGTTCCACCGGCCATCGCAGGAGAGCCACCGTGTCGTTCCCCACCATCGGTAACCGCAGCCTGCTGCAGCCCGCATCCCTGGTTCCGCAGCAGCTCCAGGGTGCCCCCGAAGGCGTCCAGCAAGCGAACCACAAATCCGTCGTCGGCCTCGAAAGCCAGCACGGCCCGCGCAGCATCGGCCTGGGCACGCCGGTGCGCGTCACGGGCACGGTCAACGGTGCCGGCCACGCGCGGTCCCTGTCCGAACTCACGCTCGACGCCGCGACCCCGCAGCAGATCGGCGCAAGACGGGACCAGACCGTTGGCCTGGTCAACAAGCTCATCAACGCCATTGAAAGCGACCGCGCAAAGAATGGCGGTGAGCTCGGCAAGCAAGGCCAGGCGCTGCGCGAGTGCGTGAACCGCTTCGGCGCCGCCTTGGCGCTGCTGAGCGATGGCTCCGCCGCCGGTGACCGGTTGACGGCCCAGATGGAGAGCCTGCAGGCAATGACATCCTCCCTGAAGGCAGAGATGGAGGGCGATCCCGGCACGCTGCCCGAGGGCGCGCACGCGCAGGTCAAGACCCTGTGCGAAGGCCTGCTGGCACAGGTGCAGGACCGCGTCTCCTACCTCGGCCACACCGTCGCCAACGCGCCGCTGTCGCTGCACCGGATGTATGAAAGCAAGGCCCAGTTTTCCGACGCTGCGGTCCGTGTCATCAACGCGCAACTGGTCCGCTCCGACTTGAGCAGTGCGCAGCGCGGCAAGCTCGAGGAAGCGCGCAACCACATCTTTGCAGCCCGTGCCGGGCAGTTGCGCCAGGAGGCAAGCGAGCAGTTCGGGAAACTGGGCAACGCCAAGGAAGTGCTGGGCAAGAAGCCTTCCAAGTTCCTGAGCATGCTGGGCATCGGTGCGCAGCAGCGGGCGCGCGACAACCTGGGGCGGGAATTCATGAACGCTGCGAAGGGGGGCTCTCTGCCCCGCTGCAACACGCCCGAGATCGACGAGCAGACCCTCATCCATGACACGCTCGAGACGGTGTTCAAGGAGGCCGGTGTCGTCAACCCTGACCTGGACCATGCCTTCCACGGCGCCATGAACCAGGTGTTGAACGATGGCCAGGACTGGAAGCCGGTGCTCAATGAAATCCAGCTCCAGTCGGGCAGCGAGACGCTGCTGAGCTACAGCGAAATCAACCCGGCAGGCAACCTCCTCGGAACCTATGCCGGCAAGGGCATCAATTCGCACAGCACCACCGAATACACGCATGCGGTGAACCTCGCCCAGACCCAACTGCGCGACGGCCAGGGCGAAGTGCTGTTCTCGGGCCTGCGCCATGGCGTGATCTGCGCCTATGGCATCAACGCCAGCGCCGTTCGGCACATGGGCGATGAAGAGCTCGCGCCCATGGTGCAGACCTTGCTGCCCAAGGAGATGTGGACGCGCGAAGGCAGCGCCGCGCCGAGCCTCGAAAAGACCGTGGCCGCCGTGCGCAAGGACGCCAGGCTGGTCGATGCGATGCGCCATGAAGCCAACAACAACCGCGCGCGCGAGATCGTGCTCGCCAGCGTGCTGTCCGACGGCGCACTCATGCAGCGCGCACTGGCGGGCGAAACCGTGCCGCTGGACATCCTGTCGATCTCGCTGCTGACGCCGGACAATGTGCGCCCTCTGCTCCAGGGTGCCTCGAGCAACGAGCGCCAGATGCTGCAAGAGCAGATGCAGGCCTGGGACAACGCCAAGGGCCTGAAGACTTTTACGGTGGCCGATGCCGAAGGCAATATGCGCGAGATCACCGTGGACGTGCGGCCCGTGGCCTGCAACTATGGCGTGAATGCCGGTGGCGTCGGTGCGGGCTCGTGGGCAGTGGGCGGGTGGGACAACGTGGCGGGTATCAACGCACAAGCCCTCGACCAGTTGCTGGGCACCGACATCAAGGCGATGGCCAATGCAGGCATGCCCGGTGGCCTGATCGGCGAGCGCATGCGCACGCTGGAGCGGCAGGTTTTCGAGAACCGTCAGCTGCTCGAGCAGTTCGAACGCCTTGGCGCCCACACACAGGCCGACCAGCTGCGCGCGCAGCTGCGCGTCGATGAGCCCCGGCTGGCCCAGGCCCGCGAAATCACGCAGCAGATCGCGCAGATCCACCAGGAGGGCAGCTACCGCGCTGCGGGCCAGGAACCCTACAAGATGCCCACGCGCCTGGCGGTGCTGGCCGAATTGTTTGGCGTCAAGGTCATGTTCAATTGCAAGAGCGGCAAGGACCGCACCGGCGAGCTCGACGCCGAGATCAAGCACTTCAAGCTGCAGACGGGCCTGACCGGCAAGGTGCCGCATTACGAGCGCACGCGCAGCGCCGAGGAAATAGCGCAGTTCCACCAGGTCGTGACCCACAGCGGCAACTTCGAGATGCAGCGCCTGAACACCGGCTACGCGGGCTACAAGCTCAAGGGCGTGGATGCGCTGTACCAGCAGTTCGGCGGCCAGAAAAAGGGCGACGACGTCACCGCCAATTTCCTCGGCCTTTCGAGCTTCACCGCGAGCTGATTTCACCCAGAGCCCATCCATGGAACTTCACGAACAAGCCGCCGCCCTCCTGCTCGATCTGGGCAACACATGGGGCATCGGGCTGGCGCTGGACGCCGACGGCGCCTGCGGCCTGCGCATCGACGACAGCCTGGAGCTGACCCTGCGCCTGGAACCCCGGCAGCAGGCGCTGCTGGCCTATGCGCAGGTGCATGACCTGCCCGATGCCAATGCGGACGGCACGCTGCGCCGCCTGCTGGCCGCCAACCATGTCTGGGAGGAAAGCCAGGGCGCGACCTGGTCGCTCAATGACGGCCAGCTCACGCTGGCGCGCCTGCTGCCGCTGCGAGATCTCGACGCGCAGCAGCTGGCGCACGAACTCGCGCGCTTCGTCGATGTGGCGCGCACCGAGCAGCAGCGCCTGCAGGGCCTGGGGACGCAACGGGCGCAGGCGCCGGGCCAGCGCCCGTTGGGCATGCTGGCGGTCTGAGTTGCGCTACGCCGGAGGCTGTTCGGGCAACGGCTGCGCACACCGGCGCACGCCAGGCCTCAGCCCATTCAGCCGTTGACGGTAATCCGCCGCGTAGACCTCGAGCAACCGGGCAAAGAGCGCATCGACGCGCTCCGGGCACGGCAAGGATGCGCGGCTGTTTTCATCGCCTGGCGTGATGACGCCCGGGTCTGGCAACGCGGCAGAGGCCGCCGCGCGGCGCTGCGCCGCGCAGGATGGCATCGAGCTGGGCGCCGAGCAGCTGCGCCCCGTTGTACGGCGCCGGGGTGGAGCGTTGCGCCGGCCTGGAATCAGGCAAGTTCCAGCACCTGCTCCAGCGGCCGGCGTGGCTTTTGCGGCCAGTTCTGCGGCAGCGCCGTGCCCACGGCCACCAGCAGCGCCGGCACTTCGTTGGTCGCGAGCGCGAACTCGCGCACCACGGCTTCGGCATCGAAGCCGATCATCGGCGCCGAACCCCACCCCATGGCCTGGGCCGCCAGCATCAGCGTGCTCGCGCCAAAGGTCGCCGTGCGCACGGCTTCGTCGCGCTGGCGCTGGGGCTGCTCGAAGTACAGCGACCTGGCCGCGCCCTCCCAGCCCGGCACCATGGCTTCGGGCATGAAGCCGGCGTCCACCGACGGCGCGAGCCGGTCGGGCAGCACGCTGGGGTCCGCGAGCAGGCCGCAGACGATGAAGGTCACCGCCGCGTCCGTGACCTTGGCCTGGTCCCACGCGACCTGGCGCAGCCGGGCCTTGGCCTCGGGCGTGCGCACCGCGACAAAGCGCCAGTTCTGCAGGTTGAACGAGGTCGGGGCCTTGGTGGCCAGACGCACCAGCTCCTGGATCTGCGCGTCGCTGATGGTTTGCGCGGGATCGAACAGGTTGGTGGTGCGGCGCGCGTCGATGGCGTCGAGAACGGGATGTGACATGGGTACTTTCAAGGAAGGATTGCGGGCCGGGAACGCATCACACGATGCTGTCGATCACGCCGCCGTCGACGCGCAATGCGGCGCCGGTGGTCGCCGATGCCTGCGCGGAGGCGACGTAGAGCACCATGTTCGCGACTTCCTCCACGCTGGCTGCGCGGCGGATGATGGAGGAGCTGCGGTGGGTGTTGACGAAGTCGGCGGCGACGCTCTCCAGGCTGTGGCCCGTGCGCTGCACGTCGGCTGCCAGCATGTCGGCCACGCCCTCGGACAGGGTTGGCCCGGGCAGCACCGCGTTCACCGTGACACCCGTGCCCGCCAGGCGCTTGGCCAGGCCGCGCGAGACCGCGAGCTGCGCGGTCTTGGTGAAGCCGTAGTGGATCATGTCCGCAGGGATGTTGAGCGCGGACTCCGAGGAGATGAACACGATGCGCCCCCAGCCGCGCTCGACCATGCCGGGCGCATAGGCGCGCGACAGCTGGACGCCCGACATGACGTTGGTCTGGAAGAACCGTTCCCAGTCCTCGTTGGATGTCTCGAAGAAATCCTTGGGACCAAAAATGCCCAGGTTGTTGATGACGATGTCGAAGGCCGGATGCTGCGCCAGCAGGCGCGCACAGTCCTCGGCGCGGCCCAGGTCGCCGGCGAATCCCAGCACGCGCGGCGCGGCGGCGTCGCCGAGGGCGCCGACCAGCCGCTGCGCCGCCGCCTGCACGCCCGCGTCCTTGCGTCCGTTGATGACCACGGTCGCGCCCGCGGCCAGGAACCCCCGGGCGGTGGCAAAGCCGATGCCGCTGGTCGAACCGGAGATGAGGACCCGGCGGCCTGTGAAGTCGATGATCATGTGGAACCCTCGCAGATGAATACAGCGACTGTGATTCATTTGGCGGCAATTGATAATCCGGACAAAGTGAAAATGACTGTTCGACTCTCTCGAAAGATCAACGGAACCACCCATGGATCGCATCGATGCCCTGCGCGTTTTTGTGGAAGTCGCCGAAGCGGGCAGCTTCTCGGCCGTTGCGCGCCAGCGGTCGATCGCCACGTCCACCGCCACGCTGGCCGTCGATCAGCTCGAGGCAGCGTTCGGCGCGCGGCTGATGGCGCGCTCCACGCGGCGCCTGGTGCTCACCCATGAAGGCGAGCAGCTGCTGGCCGACGCGCGGCGCATCGTCGCCGAATGGGACGCGGCCATCACCGGCATTCGGCAGAGCGCGCCACTGAGCGGGCCGATACGGCTTACCGCCACCAATGACTTCGGCCGCAACTGGGTCAGGCCGCTGCTCGACGCATTCCAGGCCCAGCATCCCGACATCCATGTCAGCTTGCTGCTCACGGACAGCAATCTCGACTTGCTCGATGAGCAGATCGACCTCGCGCTGCGCCACGGGCCGCTGCCCGACTCCAGCATGCGCGCCCGGCTGCTGCTGCGCAGCGAGCGGCTGGTCTGCGCATCGCCGGCCTACTGGGCGCGCCATGGCAAGCCAGTGCACCCGCGCGATCTGGCGCAGCACAATTGCCTGGTGCTGGTGCGACCTGGTGCGCCCCTGGTGGCCTGGCCGTTCAAGGCGGCCGGTCGCCAATTCAGCGTCAAGGTGTCGGGCGACCGCCAGGCCACCGATGGCGAGCTGCTGCGCGAATGGGCCGTGGCCGGCGTGGGCGTGGCGCTGAAGAACCGGCTCGATATCCACCCGGCACTCGCGGCAGGCACGCTGGAGACCGTGCTGGACGATTACGTGACCGGGCCCACCGACCTCTACGCCGTCAACCCATCCGGCGTACCGAGCCGGCGCGTGGCCGCACTGATGGATTTCCTCGCGCAAGGGCTGCAGGCGCAGATGCCGTTCATGGTTTGATCGTTCGACCAGCCCGGACAGTTTCGTGCCGAGTAGTCCATCATCCTCCGAACGCAAGCACTTCCCCCACGCGCGTCCAGCACAAAAACCGCATATCCATCCACTGAAAACAGCCGCCCGCCGCCACCCCTAAAAAGACAAACAGCAAAAAGCGGATATCCAAGATTTCATTCCTTCGTTCCGTCGGACCCCATGTCTTCTTAACCTCCATGAATCACTGCATGAAGGACCGAAGCCATGACGAGAAGACTTTCCGCCACCCTCCTGGCCCTGGGCCTGCTGCTGGGCGCTGCGGCGCACGCCGCGCCGCCGCAGACCATCCGCATCGGCGTGGCCACCGCGGGCGGCGGCGAGCCCGTCACCTGGGGCGGCTCGCCCGGCGGCGTGCTGCGCGCCAACCAGGCGCTTGAAGAGGCCTTCAAGCAGGACGGCATCAAGGTCGAATGGCTGTTTTTCAAGGGCGCGGGGCCGGCGGTGAACGAGGCGCTGTCGAACAAGCAGATCGACTTTGCCTACCAGGGCGACCTGCCCTCGATCGTCGGCCGCGCCAACGGTCTGAAGACCAAACTGCTGCTGGTCAGCGGCGCGCGCAACAACCTCTATGTCGTGACGCCGCCGCAGTCCGACATCCAGGGCCTGCAGGACCTCAAGGGCCGCAAGGTCTCGCTGTTCCGCGGCACCAATGGCCATCTGGTGGCGATCAATGCGCTCGAAAGCGTGGGCCTGACCGAGCGCGATCTGAAGGCCGTCAACCTCGACACCGGCAGCGCGCAGGCGGCGCTGGTGTCCAGCGGCGTCGATGCGTCGTTTGGCGGCTATGAATGGTTCAAGGTGCGCGACAGCGGCCTGGCCAAGGTGATCTATTCGACGCAGGGCAAGGACCCGGCGCTCACGCGCCAGGCCTCGCTGCTGGTGCGCGAGGATTTCGAAAAGGAATATCCGGCGCAGGTGCAGAAGGTGGTCGACCAGTTCGTGCGCGCCGCCCATTGGTCGTCCGACGAGAAGAACCGTACCGCGCTGTTCCAGATCTGGGCGCGCAGCGGCACGCCGCTGGCTTCCTGGGAGGCCGAGTTCGACAAGCAGCCGCTGGCGCTGCGCAACTCGCCGCTGATCGACGAGTTCATTGTCGGGCGCTACAAGGCGGTGGCCAGCGACGCGCTCAAGCTCAAGCTGATCCGCCGCGCGATCACCGTCGACGGCTGGTTCGAGCCGCGCTATCTGCAGACCGCGCTCAAGCAGCAGGGCCTGGAAAAACGCTGGCAGACCTTTGACGCCAAGGGCGTGGCAAAAGCCGCCGAAGGCACTCCGGTGGCGCAGCGCTGATCGGCCATGGCAGATACCCTTTCCTATCCCGTGACCCCACCGGCGGCAAGCGCCCGCCAGCGCCTGCAAGGCATCGTGCGCGCCGCCGAGCCCTTCCTGCTGCCCATCGCGCTGTTCGCGCTGTGGGTGGTGGGCGCGGCGCAGGGCTGGATCTCGGCCCAGGTGCTGCCCTCGCCGCAATTCGTCTGGGAAACGCTGAGCGAGTTGGCCGCCAGCGGCGACCTGTGGCTGCATGCGCAGGCCAGCCTGCAGCGCGTGCTGGTGGGCTTTGTCGTCGGCAGCGCGCTCGGCCTGCTGCTGGGCGCGGCCATGGGGCTGTCGAAAACCGTCGAGGCCTACCTGCTGCCGACCTTCAACGCGCTGGTGCAGATTCCCGTGCTCGGCTGGCTGCCTTTCGTGCTGCTGCTGGTGGGCATTGGCGAGCCGCTCAAGTACATCCTGATCGCCAAGGCCGCGCTGGTGCCGGTGACGCTGGCCACGCTGCAGGGCTTTCGCCAGACGCCGGCGACGCTGCTCGAAGTCGGCAATGTCTACGGCTACTCGCGGCGCCAGCAGGTGCTCGAGATCGTCGTGCCCACCGCCGTGCCCACGCTGTTCACCGGGCTGCGCCTGGGCTTTACCAAGGCCTGGCTGTCGCTGGTGGTGGTGGAGCTCGTCGCATCGAGCGAAGGCCTGGGCTATCTGATCGTCTACGGGCGTCAGCTGTTCCAGCTCGATCTGGTGATGGCGGCGGTGATCGTCGTCGGCGCCCTGGGTTATGCGCTCGATCGGCTGCTGGACTGGGCTGAGGCACGCGTTGCCGCGCGCAACGGCGCACGCACCACGGCGAAAGGCCTGCTGTGAATACCACCGTCTCCCCCCTGCCCGTGCGCCGCGCCAAGGCCGCGCCCGCGCGCTGGCGCGGCCTGGTCGTGCCCTTGGTCGCCATCGTGCTTTGGGCACTGGTCTCGAAGCTCGATCTGGTGAACTCGGCGCTGCTGGTGTCGCCCGCCAAGGTCGTTGAAACCGGCTGGCACCTGATCAGCAGCGGGCTGCTCTGGCTGAACCTGCGCGCCAGCCTGGCGCGCGAGCTGACCGGGTTCGTGATCGG
>JBEVDH010000260.1:0-14651 GCA_040514115.1 Comamonas sp.
GCCGCACTGCAGAGCTTCAGCCGCATCGAGGACGCGATCGCCGAGGCCAACCGCCTGCCGTTCGGCCTGGCCTCCTATGCCTACACCCGTTCGCTGCGCACCTCCCACCTGCTGGCGCGCGGCCTGGAAGTCGGTATGTTGTGGATCAATCAGCCGGCCTCGGCTTCGGCGGAAATGCCGTTTGGCGGCGTGAAGGACTCGGGCTACGGCTCCGAGGGCGGGCCCGAAGCGCTCGAGTCCTATCTGAACACCAAGAGCGTTTCGATCATGGCGCTCTGAGAATTCCAACGACACAGAGGAGACAAGCATGACAAGAAGAGATGTGTTGAAAGCGGCGGCCAGCGCGGCACTCGCCGCAACGGGTCTGACGGCTTTTGCCAGCGACAAGGCGCCCATCAAGCTGCTGGTGGGGTTCTCCGCTGGCGGCAATGTGGACCTGGTGGCGCGGCTGCTGGCCGAGGAACTGCGCTCGGAGCTGGGGCGCAATGTCCTGGTGGAAAACCGCCCTGGCGCGGGCGGGCGGCTGGCCGCCCAGGCCCTCAAGGCCGCCCCGGCCGACGGCGGCACCTACCTGTTTTCGCCTGACAGCTGGGCGGTGTTTCCCACCATCACCATGAGCGAAGCGCAGCTGCGCTACAGCTACACCCGCGACATGGCGCCGGTGGCGCGCGTGGTGTCGTATCCGCTGGGATTTTTCGCCAGCGCATCGAGCGGCGTCAAGTCGCTGGGCGATTACGTGGCCAAGGTCAGGAAGAATCCCGAGCTGGCGCTGTACGGCTCCTCGGGCGCCGGCAGCATCACCGAGTTCCTCGGCGTGCTGATGTCCAAGGAAATGGGCACCAAGCTCACGGTCGTGCCATTCAAGGGCGCGAGCGAGGTCAAGACGATGCTGATGGGCGGCCAGGTCCAGGTCGGCATCATGTCGCCCAGCGACGTTCTCGCCGAGGACAGCAAGAACATCGTGCCGCTGGGCATGATCGCGCCCCGGCGCTCGGCGCTGGCGCCGCAGATTCCCACGCTGGCCGAGCAGGGCGTGAACGTGACCCAGGGCAGCGCTTTCATGGGCCTGTGGTCGTCCAGCAAGACGCCAGCCGCCGAGCGCGCGCGGATGGAAAAGGCGATCGAGGCCATCGCCGCCAAGCCCGGTTTCAAGAAGAAGCTGGCGCTGGCCTACATGGAATCGGACTTCGCCGGCGCGCAGGCGCTGGACAAACAGGTGCGTGACCTGCTGGCCTTCTGGAAGCCCGTGGTGGACGCCAGCGGCTTCAAGCCCAGCTGATTTTTTGCTTCCTGGTGTTGGCACTGCGGCCTCGGCTGCAGTGCTTTTTTTATGCCGGCGAGATGTCGGGCCAGGGCGCCGGCGCGCGTTTGTGCGCCTCTTGGCAGACCGGCGAGAAGTGGGTGCCGGTGGCCGCAGCCAGTTGGCTCAATGCGTCGGGGGCAGCGTGGTCGTGCTGAACGGCTGTATGCCGGCAATCGCCAGTTGCAGCAGATTGCGCAGCTGCGACAGGCCCTTGGCCACATCGGGCTTGTCCGACACCAGCCAGTTGTGCAGGTTCTGGTTGTAAATGGCCCACCACAGCTCCGCCACCAGCTCGGCCGAGACGGCGGGGCGCAGAAAACCGGCGTTTTGCTTTTCGCGCACGATGGCCGCCAGGCATTGCAGCAAGGTGGGCTTCCAGGCCGCGTAACGCACAGCTTCGGGGCCTGAAGGCCGGCCCAGCAGCACCACGCCCACCTCGCGCCGCGCCTGGCGCGCCATCTCGGGGTATTGGGCCCAATAAGCCATGTCACGGCCGGCGAAGTCCAGCAGGATCTCAATCAGCGGACGGGTCAGGGTCTCGCTGCCGAAGCGGTCAGCGCGCAGCACTTCCAGATCATCATTGATGATCATCAGCAGCAGCTCGGACTTGGTCGGCGCGTAGGCAAACAGGGTGCCTTGCGATACATCCGCGCGATCGGCGATCTCACGCGTCGTCGCGGCTTCGTAGCCACATTCCAAAAACACCGTGCGCGCCGCTTCCTTGATACGGATGCGGCGGCGCTGTTTGCCGCGTTCGCGAACACTCAGCGGTTCAGTGGGGAGGGCGAGTTCTTCGGACATGTAGGTGACTAGGGCCGCGGCGGTGGATTCACACTCAGGCGGCGAAGTTAACGGTAGCGGCTTTCTCCACCGTGCAAAAGCGCGCAATGCTCTGGATCGAATTCTGGTGTTCCTGCTCGGAGTGCGCGCAGCAGGCATCTTCGATTACCACGACTTCGAAGTCGCGGTCATGGGCATCACGCACACAGGCCTGCACCACGGCTTGCGTGGCTACACCTGAACAGTATATGCGGCGAATGCCGGCGGCACTGAGCTGGGCCATCAAAGTGGTCGAGTAAAACGGGCTGACCCGGTGCTTGGTGACCTGGATGTCGCCGGCGCGCTGCTCGAGCGCCGGATGGATCTCGGTGCCCCAGGTGCCCAGCTGGAACATGCCGGCCTTGGCGGCGCCGCCAAACAAGGGCGAGGAGTTCGGACACTCGTGATAGTCGGCGGAAAAGCCCACGCGCACAAAGCCGATCTTCACACCGGCGGCGCGCGCGCGCTCGATGGCCAGCTGGGTGTTTTCCAGGGTGCGGCGTTGCTTGAGCAGCGGACCCATCGGGCCCTTGGCGGCCGGGCCATCTTCATGCACCAGTTCGTTTTGCATATCCAGCACGAGGTAGACAGAGGAGGTCATGGTGAAAGTCTCTTAAACAGCAGTGGGGGAGGGGAGGGCGGATGACAGCTCGCGGTAGCGGCTCTCATAGGCTTTGATGGTGCCGCGGGCGACCAGCGACGCAATGTCGACGGGGCGCAACTGGGGCGGCTTCAGGGGCATGTCGCAGACGACCTGGCTGGCGCGCAGCGCCGCCACGCGCTGCGCAGGAATGCGCAGGGACTCGAGCACCGCGGCGTTGTCCTCGCCGAAGTGCGGCGCCCGCCGGCGGATGCCCACCTGCGCACCCTGCCACTGGTAGGGCCGACCGATCAGTGCGCGCACGCCGATGTCGGACTCGAAGTCCACGCTCTCGAAGAAGCCGCGCGCCAGCAGCTGCGGCTCGCGCAGCAGGTCGCCGGCGTCGTTGACCGCACCGGCGGCCACGCCCGCGGCCTGCAGCTGCTCGGCCGCGGGCTGGGCGCAGCGCTGCAGGCACCAGGCGCGGCAGGCACTCTCGAGCTGCTGCTCGGCTGCGCCCTCGGGCAGATCCAGGACGCGCAGCAGCTGCGCCAGTGCGTGCCCGGTGGAGGCGCTCACCGCCACCCACTGGTTGTCGCCCGCAGTCGCGAACACGCCGCTGAACGCCGCGCCCCACTCGGCATTGCCGCGGCAGGCGACATCGGGCTGCCCGCCCTGCACGGCAATCAAGGCTTCGGGAATGACCATCGCGCCGAGCTGGTACATGCCCAGGTCGATCCACTGGCCCTGGCCGGTCTTTTCGCGGTGCACCAGTGCCGCCATGATGCAGGTCATGCCTGACCAGGCCGCCAGGAAGTCCGGATAGGACTGACCGACCTTGGTGGCGGCTTCGCCGGCGTAGCCCGCGTAGGCGCTCAGGCCCATCGTGGCCTCGAGGGTCGTGCCCTGGGCCTTGAATTCGGACCAGGGGCCGGTGGAGCCATAGCCGGTGTTCGACAGCATGACCAGGCGCGGGTTCAGCGCGGCCAGCGTCTCATACGGCAGATCCCAGCCGCGCATCACCCGCGGGGTGAAGTTGTCGATCAGCACATCGCTTTGCGCGACCAGCTCGCACAGCACCTCGCGTCCGGCGGCGGTCTGCAGGTCCAGCACCAGCGAGCGCTTGCCGCGGTTGAGCATCTGGAAAGTCGAGCAGCGGTTCCAGCCCGCATCGCCGGGATCGTTGTCCACCAGGTAGCCAAAGCCGCCGGCGCGCAGCTGGTCCAGGCGCTTGGGGGCTTCGATCTTGATGACGTCGGCGCCCAGATCCGCGAGCAGCGCGCCGATATAGGGCGCGGCAAATACCGTGGACAGGTCCAGCACGCGCAGGCCGGCCAGTGGCGCCAGCGGGGCTGGCGCAGGCGCTGCTGGCGGTGGCCGCAGGGCGCTGGCCGCCAAGGCTTGGGCCAGCGCAGCGGCGCGGGGCAGGCTGCCCAGCGCCGGCGCCGGCTGGCGCACCGCCACCGGCGTTGCCGACAGATGGGCGATGCGCGCCGGCAGCTTCCAGGCCGCGCCGGGCGCAGTGCCCACCCCGGTCCAGACATCGCGCTGCGCCAGGTGGCTGCATTCGAGCAGCTGGGCGGCCGATTGCAGCACGCCGCTGAGCAGGCCTTCCGCGTTGGCCTGCTCGAACAGCTCCCGGCCCGAACGCTCGGCCAGGCTCGCGTGCAGCAGCGCACGCAATTCCTCGGCATGGTCGATGCGCCCTTGCTGGGACGCGAAGCGCTCGTCGCACAGGCGCGGCTCGCCGAGCAGCTGCGCAAAGCGGTCCGGGCCGTACAGGGGGTTGACCTGCAGCGTGACATAGCCGTCGCGCACCGGCAGCGGCTCGCCGCTGAGCAGCGGGTCCTGCACCGCCGAGCGGCGCGCGGCCACCACGCCCGCCAGCGAGTAGGCCGGGAAGACCGACACCAGTTCGGAGGCCACGACCTCCACCGCAGACAGGTCGACCAGGCTGCCCTGGCCGGCGCGCAGCGCATGGAAGTAGGCCGCCATCGCGGTGTAGGCGGCGTTGAGGCCAGCGCAATAGGCCGACTGGCGCAAGCCGGGCTTGAGCGGCTCGCGGTTTTGCAGGCCGCTGAAGGACATGATGCCGCCGATCGCCTGCAGCACCAGGTCGCCGCCCTGCCAGTGGGACTTGGGGCCCTGCCAGCCAAAGTCGCTCACCGCCACGATGGCCAGGTGCGCAAAGCGCTGGTGCAGCGCTGCGGGAGTCCAGCCCCAGGCCTGCGCCGTCTCGGTCGGGCCATGACCGCAGATCAGGATATCGGCCCCTTGCAGCAGCAGCGCCAGCGCGTCGGCGTCCGCCGCCAGTGCCGGGTCGAGCTGCAGGCTTTGCTTGTTCCAGTTCAGGTATTCGAACAGGGCGCTGTGCGCGGCGCCGGGGGCAAACGGGCCCTCGCGGCGCAGCGGGTCGCCCTGCGGGCCTTCGATCTTGAGCACCTGCGCGCCGAAGTCGCCCAGCAGTCGTGCGCCGAACTGGGCCGCAAGATGGCTGCCCAGTTCAACCACGCGCGCGCCGTGCAGCGCGCCCGTCGAGGCGGCGTTAAGCATCGGGGCTCGCAAAGGGATAGGGCACGCACTGGCCCTGCTTCAGCGGCAGCACGCCGATGGCGGTGCCGGGCGTGCTTTCCTGGCCGTCCTGATTGCGGATGCCGATCTCGCAGGTCACGTAGCCCAGGCCGTCGCGCACCTCCAGATCGGTGATGCGGCCCCAGGCGGTGAGGGTGCTGCCGGCAACGTCGAGCTTGCGGAAGCTGAAGTCGATCTTCCACAGCCAGCCCGCGGGCGTGAGCCACTCGCGCACCATCTGCACCAGGAAGTGCTGCTTCCAGGTGCCGTTGACCGGCAGGCCGGGCAGCTTGTCGTGTTCGGTGGCGAAGGGCAGGTCGTAGTGGATGCGGTGCCAGTTCTCGATGGCGGCCGACCAGCGCATCAGGTGCGAGGTGGTGATGGGGCCGCGCACCAGCGCGGTGATGTCGTCGCCCACGCGCAGGTCCTCGAAGACCGGGGCATGGGTGGTAGTAGCTTGGCTCATTCCTGTGTCTCCTGGATCAGCGCGCGAGTTCGGTGTGGACGATGCGCAGCAGCTTGTCGCCCTTCTGGTTGGTATAGAGCGTCTCGGTCTTGAAGACGATCATCGGACCGGAGGAGGACTCGCGTTCGCTCAGATCGACATAGCGCGACTGGCGGCTGACCACGTCGCCCAGCTGGGCCAGCTGGAAGAACTCGCAGGCGTAGCCACCGTTGAGCAGCCGCTTGAACGGCAGGTTCAGGCTGGGCAGGCCCTTGCTGACGGTGCCGCCCATGCCGTCCCAGTCGGGCTTGTCTTCAAAGCGTGCGAAGGTATCGGGCGTGCCGGCCGGACGCGCGAACAGGTGCATGGGCTGCAGCGGGGTGGCGACCGGTGCGCCAAAGCCGCGGCGCTCGGCCTCGATCGGATCCCAGTGCACGGGATCGCTTTCCATCACGGCCTGGGTGAAGCGGCGCAGCGTGTCCGGGCCCAGCGGCGTGGGCGCGGTCTGCACTTCGCCGGGCACGCCGATCAGGGCCTGCATTTCGGGAGTGATATGGGACATGTCTTATACCTTTGCGGTGGCTTACTTGAGCAGCTGGCGGGCGATCAGCATCTTTTGCATTTCCGTCGTGCCGCCGCCGATCTGCAGGTGGCGCAGCAGGCGGTAGAACACCGTGAGCGGCAGCTCCAGCGCTTCGCCCATGGCGCCATGGATCTGGATCGCGTGGTCGAGCGTGCGCGCACCCCATTCGCCGGCGGTGAACTTGACCAGCGAGGCTTCGTTGCGCACGTCCTCGCCGCGGTCGCCGCGCGCGGCTGCGGCGTACGTCAGCGCGCGCAGCGCCTCGATGTCCACGTGCATGTCGACCAGGCGCCACTGAATGGCCTGGCGCTCGGACAGCGGCTTGCCGAAGGTCACGCGCTGCTTGGCCCATTCCACCGACATGTCCAGCGAGCGCTGCATGCGGCCGAGCGCCTGGGGCGCGCGCAGCAGGCGGTCATGGATCGTCAGCCAGCGCTGTCCCAGGCGAAAGCCGTTGCCGACTTCGCCCAGCACGTTGCCGTCCGGCACGAACACGTTGTCGAAGTGCACCACGTACTGGGCCGAGCGCGAGCCCAGCCAGGTACGGATGCCGCTTTCCTCGATGTGCAGCCCCTTGGCACCCTTTTCCACGATGAACATCGTGATGCCGCCGCGCTGGCGCTTTTCGGCATCGGTCACGGCCTGCACCTGGATGATGTCCGAGCTCATGGCATTGGAGATCCACATCTTGGTGCCATTGATCACCCAGCCGCCGTCGGTCCGGGTGGCACGGGTCTGCATCATGCCGCCGGGGTCCGACCCGGCATTGGCCTCGGTCTGCGCGAAGCAGGCGGTCTTGTCACCGGCAATCACCGGCTTGAGAAAGCGCTCGATCTGGTCTCCCGTGGACTCGTACAGGATATTGGGCACGGACGCCATGGGAAAGGGCACGGCGCAGTAGTGCAGCTCCTCGCTGACGACGATCTGGGCCAGCAGGCCCATGCCCGTGCCGCCGTGCTCCTCGGGCACGGTCATGTTCCACAGTCCGGTGTCCTTGGAGATCGACACCAGGCGGTCGACGATCTTCTTGTCGAACACGCCCTTGAGGTTTTCCATCGCGGCGCCATAGGTGGCCCAGTCGCTGGCCAGGTACTGCTGCTCCAGCGGCATCAGCTCGTCGCGCACGATGCGACGGGTCATGTCGCGGATCTCCTGGACCATGGGAGGGAGCTGGAAGCTCGGGACGTCCGTATCAAATTCGACAGCTGCGTTCATGATCGATTCCGGTAGAGGGTTTTGGGGGTGGGCGTTGGGCGGCGGGCGTGTCAGGCGGCAACGGCCTGGGCCTGACGCACGCGGTCGCGGATGCGATCGAGGTTGCGGCCCAGCTTCACGCGACCGGGCAGCGGATGGCCGACGATCTCTTCGGCCAGCTGCGCGCACTCGATCAGCTTGTCCAGATCGATGCCGGTCTCGATGCCCATCTCGTTGAGCATGAACACCAGGTCTTCGGTGCAGACATTGCCGGCGGCGCCCGGGTTGCCGGCAAACGGGCAACCGCCCAGACCACCCACGCAGGCATCGAACGAGGTCACGCCCATCTCCAGGCCGGCGTAGGCATTGGCGATGCCCATGCCGCGGGTGTCGTGCAGGTGCAGGCCGATCTGCTGGTCGGGAAAGCGCTCGCGGATGGCGCCTACGGTCTTGCGGATTGCCACCGGCGTGGCCCAGCCCATGGTGTCGAGCAGGCCGATGCGCTCGGGTTGCAAGCCATTTTCCCGGGCGATGCGCAGGCCGGCGTCGATCAGCGAGAGCACGCGCTCGAGCGGGATGTCGCCGTCGAAGTTGCAGCCGAAGGCGGACGCCACATTCACATTGCGCACCGGAATCTGGCTGGCGGCGAAGTTGGCGGCGATCCGGCTGGCTTCGGCCTGGTTGTGCTCGAAGCTGGAGTTCTGGTTCTTCTGCAGGAACGTGGCCGACGCCGTGAGCGTGATAGCGCCGGTGATGTCCAGCACGCCGGAGGCCTTGGCGCGGTCCAGTCCCTTCTCGTTGAGCCACACGCCGGTGTACTTGACGCCGGGCTGGCGCGTGATGCGCTGGCAGATCTCGTCGGCGTCGGCCATCTGCGGCACCACCTTGGGATTGACAAACGAGCACACGACGATCTGCTGCAGGCCGGTCTGCGACAGGGCGTCGATCAGGCGCACCTTGTCGTCGGTGGTGATCGGGGCTTTCTCGATCTGGAAACCTTCGCGCGGACCTTCTTCTTTGATGGCAACCGCTTTGGGGAAGTCGTTCATGGCAATTCCTTGTCTGAATGGAATAAAAATCGTGGGGAAGCCGGGGGCCGCGCGCGGCGCCCTCAGGCGCCCATCACGTTGAGCAGGGCGTGGCGCTTTTCCACCGTGACCGCGTAAATGGCGCGCTGCAGTGCGGGCAGCAGCTGCTCGCGGGTCAAGACCTTTTCGCCGTAGCCGCCCGAGGCCTGGGCATACAGCTCGAAGTCCGGCATATGGCCCAGGCCGGAGAGCGGGGCATGGCCGTGTTCCTTGACGTAGGCGCGCGTGGCGCCGTCGGGGTAGACGGCCAGCGTGGTCTGCTCCACGGCCTGCCAGTGGTGGTTGTTGAAGACAATCATCAGCACCGGCAGCCCGTGCATTTCCGCCGCCTGGTGGCACGACGCCGGGTTGGTGAACATGTAGGCGCCGTCGCCTTGCACGCAGATCACCAGCTTGTCGGGCGCCGCCTGCTGGGCGCCCAGGGCTGCGGGAAAGCCCCAGCCCAGGCCGCCGGCGGTCGAATTCAGGAAGTAGGAGCCGGGCGTGCTGAACGACATGTTCTCGGCCCGGATGGTGTATTCGCTCACGACGATGGAGTCCTCGCCGCGCACCTGGTCGACGGCGCGCGACAGATATTGCTTGGTGATCAGGCCGCCCTGGGCCTCGTCCTGGGCGACCTGCCGCGCCAGGCCGGCACGCCATGCCTGGCTGTCGGCGCCGATCCTGGCAATGCGCGCGCCGGCGCTGTCGGCCGCGCCAATCCGCGCCAGCTCGGCGCCCAGCGCCTCGAGGAAGGGCAGCGCGCGCGACACCAGCGTCACCGTGGACTGGAAGCTGCGCAGCGGCAGGTCCTGGAACAGCGGGTCCACGCCGACCTGGGCAATGAAGGCGTCCGCCGCGGGCTCGGCCCGGCCCGGCACCCAGGGCACATCGCTTTCCAGCGCAATCACCACATCGGCGCGGGCCACCACGGCCGTCGCGTCATGCCCCAGGTGGTGCGGGTGGTCATACGGCACGTTCACATAGTGGCCCATGCTTTCGGCCACGGCGACGCCGTAGCTGCGCAGCAGGGCGTCGAGCACCGGCACGGTCTGGGGATCGGCACCGCTGGAGCTGACGACAAACAGCGGATACCGGGCCTCCTTGATGGCCTGCGCGATGCGCGCCACGCCGCGCGGATCGGGATAGGCGGGGCTGACCACGGGCTGGGCCGGGCGGCGCTGGTAGTCGGCGGGCATGGGCTGGGCCAGCACCTCGCGCGGCAGCGTCAGATAGATCGGGCCACGCGGCTCGGCCATGGCAATCGACAGGCCGCGGTCCACGACCTCGTCGACGTTGCGGCCGTCACGCAGTTCGTAGTCCCACTTGACCAGCTCGCGCGCCATGCCGGCCTGGTCGAACATTTCCTGCGCCCAGTGGATGGGGCTGTTGCGCGCGCCCAGCACGCCTTTTTCATACAGCGGCGTGCGCCCGGCCGTGAAGAACATCGGCACCTGGCTGCGCGCGGCATTCATCAGGCCGCAGACCGCGTTGGCCGCGCCCACGGTCACGTGCAGCATCACCGCCTGGGGCTTGCCGGTGACCATGTAGTAGCCATGGGCCATGCCGACGGCCAGGTTCTCGTGCACCGCGACCACCGGCGTGGGAAAGTCCTGCCCGGTCTGCGCGCCTTTGGCATAGGCCTCGACGATGGGCGCGGTGTCGGTGCCCGCGCCAATGTAGAAGTAGTCGATGCCGCGTGTCTTGAGCAAGGACAGGTAGGCTTCGGCCACCGAGGGGGGGGAAGTATCTGAAGCCGTGGGCGCAGCGGCGTCGCTGGGCAGTTCTCGGAGCATGTTCATTGCGGATCCTGCGGGAAGTGGAAGTCGGGTGAAGGGGCAAGACGCCGGGTGGCTATGCGGCTTGCAGCAAGGCGGCAAAGGCGCTGAAGTCGCGGCAGGCATGCAGTTGGTCCACGGCCTGCTCCAGCGCTTCAAAGCGCGCCTGGCCCAGCGGCGGCGCAATCAGCGACTGCGCCTTGGCACGCAGCTCGGCCGCGGAAATCGGGTTGCGCGCATGGCCCTTGGCGAACTGCACCTGGGCCTGCAGGCTGCGGCCGTCGACGCACTGCAGCTTGAGCAGCGGGCCGTGCACATGCTCGGCGGGCAGGTCCGGGTGCAAGGCCGTGTGCGCGATCAGGCGGCGCACTTCGGGGTGGTCTGTCTGGGGCGGCGCGAACTGGGGCAGATCGGCGCGGCCGCTGAGCGCGGTCACGGCCAACGCATAGGGCATGCTCATTTGCGCTTGCAGCACGTTTTCCACGCGAAAGCCGCCCACGAGCTTGACGGTATGCGCCGGGCAATGCACATCGATGCGGGCGATGTCCTGCGCGCGCAGGCCATGGGCGGCGCGCAGCTCCAGCAGCGCATCGATGGCGCCGTGGGACGCGCGGCAGCAGGCGTAGGGCTTGATGCCGGTGAGGGCAATCGCGTTGAATGCCCCCAGCTGCTCGAGCACGCGCTGCGGCTGCGCGTGCGTGCCGCAATAGGTGCTGAAGAAACCGCCCCAGGGCGCTTCGAGAATCTGCGCCGGCCCGGTCATGCCGGCCTGGGCCAGGTAGGCGGCAGTGACGCCGGTCTCGGCCGCCTTGCCCGGGTGCATGCGCTTGGTCATGGCGCCGTCTTGCATGAAAGCCCAGACGCCGCCCATGTACGAGCCGGCGATGCCCAGCGCGTGCGCCGTGCGACGGGCATCGAGCCCGAGCACGCGCGCGGCGGCCAGCGCCGCGCCAAAGGTGCCGCAGGTGGCGGTCGAGTGCCAGCCCAGGCCGTTGTGCGGGCGGTAGCCGCCGGCGGCGTTGAGCATGCGGCCCGCGAGGTCGTAGCCGGCCGCAATCGCCGTCAGCACCGTCGCGCCGTCGGCGCCGCAGGCCTGGGCCACGGCCATGACGGCGGGGACGACGACAGCGCCGGTATGGCCGCAGCCATCGAAGTCGTCGAGCTCAAGCGCATGCGCCGCCGTGCCATTGACCAGCGCGGCCTGCGGCGCGGGCAGCTTCAGGTGCGTGCCCCACAGGGCGGCGCCGGCTGCGCTGCCGGCCGGCCCATGGATGGCCTGCATGCCCGCGCGCACCGCCGCGGTTTCCTCGGCATCGGTGCCCGCAATGCCCGCGGCCAGCGTGTCGAGCAGGCGCTGGCGCACCATGTCCAAGTCGGTCTGCGGCAGGTCGTCGACCGTGCGCTGCGCCCAATGCTGCGCCACGCGCTGGGTCAGGGTCAGCATGGAATCCATCAGGCTTGAATCCTGGAAATCGGCATTTATTTGATGCATGTTCTAATTTTAATGCATGCATCAAAAATACATCATGATTTTTTGAGTAGGTGCTATCCCTTATGCGTTGACAGCGGCACCCATGCCGGCAAAGCCGCATTCCAGAAGTCGTGAGATGGGTCCACGGTGCGTGATTGCGCCAGCGAGCTGTTTTGTTGCGTGCGCTGGGGACAAAAAAAGAGCGCCGATGGCGCTCTTGGGGTCTGCGACTCTCGCACTAGGCGCGAGCGGCGTCTTCGCGAATCAGCTGCGCTGCGCGATCGGCAACCATGAAGGTCGGCGCATTGGTATTGGTCGAAGGAATCAACGGGAAGACCGAGGCGTCGACCACACGCAGCCGCGCCATGCCATGCACGCGCAGGCGCTCATCGACCACGGCGTTGGCGTCATTGCCCATGCGGCAGCTGCCTGCCCAGTGGTGCATGGACGCGCCATAGCTGCGCACATAGTCGAGCAGCGCGGCGTCATCCTGCAGGCTGGCGCCGGGCAAATGCTCGGCCGTGACGCGCTGGCGCAGCGCGGGCTGCGCAAAAATCTCGCGCGCAATGCGAAAGGCGTTGAGCACGGCCTGCTGGTCCTGCGCCGCGCTCAGGTAGTTCGCCCGAATCACTGGCGCCGCCAGCGCATCGCCCGAGCCAATTCCCACCTGGCCCCTGGAGGCCGGACGCAAAAAGCAGGCGGCCGCACAGAACTGCGGCGTCTTGACGATCGCGACGCTGCCATCACTCTTGCGCGACCAGGTCACGGGCTTGAAGTTGATTTGTGTGTCGGGCCGCGTGGAGCCGGGCAAGGCCGTGACGAAAGCCGCGGCCTGCGAAGCGCCCATGGTCAGCGCGCCGCGTTGGGTCAGCAGGTACTCGATGCCATGCAGCACCTGGCGCCAGCCCGAGAAATCCCGGTTCAGCGAGCTGTCCGGCGTGCAGTTGTAAATGCTGTGGGTGTAGAAATGGTCTTGCAGGTTTTCCCCCACGCCCGGCAGATGGTGCACGGTGGCAACGCCCTTGTCGGCCAGCAGCGCGGCGTTGCCTATGCCCGAATGCATCAGCAGTGTCGGCGAGCCGAAAGCGCCCGCGGCCACGATCACTTCGCGCCGGGCCTTGGCTTCCAGGTCCACGCCCCTGCGCCTGTAGGCCACGCCCACCGCCTGCACGCCGTCGAGCAGCAGCCGGGTGGCCTGGCAATGGTCCAGGATGTGCAGGTTGCGCCGGGATTTCACCGGTTGCAAGAAGGCATGTGAGGCGCTGTGGCGCTCGCCCGCGCGGATATTGAACTGCAGCAGGCCGGCGCCGGCGTTGCCCTGAGCGCCATTGAAGTCGGGGTTGGCCGCGATGCCCGCCTGCGCGCAGGCCGCGACAAAATCGGCCGACGCCGGGTGGACGTAGCCGGGGTCGATGATGCTGAGCTCGCCGCTCAGACCGCGCCAGGAGGCGTCGCCGCCGGCGCGCGACTCGATGGCCTTGAAATGCGGCAGCACATCGGCCCATGACCAGCCGCGCACGCCGAACTGCGCCCAGTCGTCGTAGTCTTGCGCCTGGCCGCGCCCGAACACCATGCCGTTGATCAGGCTCGAGCCACCCAGCCCCTTGCCGCGCGGCGCATAGATGCGCCGCTGCTTGAGTTCCTGTTCCGGTTCGGTCTCGAAGCCCCAGTTGTAGGGCCCGCGGTTGAACATCTTGGCGGTGCCGGCCGGCATCCGCGGCCACAGGCCCCTCGGATGCCCGCCCGCCTCCAGCAGCAGCACTTCGCAGCCCGGGTCGGCCGACAGCCGGTTGGCGAGCACGCAGCCGGCCGTGCCCCCGCCCACGATGATGTAATCGAACATCATGCGAGCACCTGCGCATGGCTGGCCTGCATCACCGATTTGAGGACCGTGTAGGCGTCCAGGCTGTGCGCGCCGCCTTCGCGCCCGAAGCCGCTGTCCTTGACGCCGCCAAAGGGCGTCTCGGCCGACGACACGGTAAAAGTGTTGATCGCCAGCGAACCGGCTTCGATTTGCGCGGCAAGCTGTTCCTGCACGTCGGCGTTGTTGGTGAAGGCATAGGCGGCCAAACCCACATTCAGCGCATTGGCCTGGGCGATGGCGTCGTCCAGTTGCGCGAAGCGGTTGATGATCGCAATCGGGCCGAACGGCTCTTCGCGCAGCACCTGCGCGCCTTCCGGTACATCGGCGAGCACGGTCAGGGGATAGAAATAGCCCTTGCCCGGCGGGCGCTCGCCGCCGCACAGCACGCGCGCTCCCCGGGCGCGCGCATCGTCGACCAGGCGCTCGATGTCCTGGCGGCGCCGGGCATTGGTCAGCGGGCCGATGTGCGTGCCTTGCGCCAGACCGTCGCCGATCACGACGGCGCGCGCCTTCTCGGCAAAGGCCTGCACGAATGCTTCGAAAATATTCTCGGCCACCAAGAAGCGCGTGGGCGAGACGCAGATCTGTCCGGTGTTGTTGGCCTTGGCCTGGGCCGCCAGCCCGGCCACGGCGACGGGGTCCGTGTCGGCGCAGACGATCACCGGCGCGTGACCGCCGAGCTCCAGCAAGCAGGGCTTGAGCTGCGCGGCCGCCATCTGTGCCAGCTGCCGCCCCACCGGCACCGAGCCGGTGAAAGTGAGCATGCGCACGGTATCGCTTTCGACCAGGGTGCGCGAAATCTCGACCGGATCGCCGAACAGCAATTTGCCCCCGCCGGGCGGCAGCCCGGCGTCGACCAGCGCCTGGGCGATGTGAAACGCGCCCGCGGGCGTTTCCTCGGCCGGCTTGAGAATCAGCGCGCATCCGGCCGACAGCGCGGCGGCGATCTTGCGCATCGGCGAGCCTATGGGCGCAT
>JBEVDH010000263.1:0-14546 GCA_040514115.1 Comamonas sp.
CCTTGGTGGCGGCGAGTTCGCCGTTCTTGAACAGCATCAGCGTGGGGATGCCGCGGATGCCGAACTTCGCGGGGATCTCGCGGTTTTCATCGACATTCATCTTGGCGATGGTGACCTTGCCCTGGTAGGTGCCCGCGACTTCGTCGAGGATTGGAGCAATCATCTTGCAGGGGCCGCACCACTCCGCCCAGTAATCCACCAGCACCGTGGTGCCGGCTTGCAGCACTTCGGCTTCGAAGGAGGCGTCGGAGAGATGTTTAATGAGGGCGCTTGCCATGGAGGTTTCCTTGGTGTGTTGGCTGAATAGGGCGAAGTTTCGCAAAACTGGTTTCGATTGTGACAGAAACACATCTCCAGGCGCTGCATGTGGGCGACACATGGTGCTATGACTGTCATAGCGTGGGACGATGAGAATGCGCAAGCCGCGGCGCGCGCGCCAGGCATCTTGTCCCCGCGTGCCGAACGGGCGCCGCGTGGCGTTATCCTGCGCGCCTTGCGCCCATGTGTTCTAACGAGGAAAAACGAATGATTGAAGCCCCCACCCCCCACGCGCCCCTGGACTGTGAGGTCGCCATTGTCGGGGGCGGCCCGGCGGGCCTGATGGCCGCCCAGCGCCTGGCGCAGGCCGGCGTGCGCGTGCATCTGTTCGATGCCATGCCCTCGGTGGGGCGCAAATTCCTGCTGGCCGGCAAGGGCGGCCTGAACCTGACGCATTCGGAGCCTGCCGATGTGTTTGCCGCACGCTTTGGCGCGCGCCGCGCGCAGCTCGAACCGATGCTGCAGGCCTTCGGCGCCGAACAGGTCAAGGAGTGGGCCGCGGGCCTGGGTGTGGAAACCTTTGTCGGCACCTCGGGGCGCGTGTTTCCCGTCGGCATGAAGGCCGCGCCGCTGCTGCGCGCCTGGCTGGTGCAGCTGCGCGCCCTGGGCGTGCAGTTCCATACGCGCCACCGCTGGCTGGGCTGGAAGACCGAGGGCGAGGGCGAGGGCGCGCTGCGCTTCGCCACGCCCGCCGGCGAGACGCTGGTGCGCGCCCGGGCGCTGGTGCTGGCCCTGGGCGGCGCGAGCTGGCCGCAGCTGGGGTCGGACGGCGCCTGGGCGCCGTGGCTCGAGGCGCGCGGCGTGGCCATTGCGCCGCTGCAGCCGGCGAACTGCGGCTTCGACGTGCTGAACGTGGCGTCGGGCACCGCCGAGACGCGGCGCACCTTCCTGCGCGAACTCGTGGGCCTGGAGGCGGCGCCGGCGCGCGGTTGGACGCCGCATTTCCAGGAGCGCTTTGCGGGCCAGCCGCTCAAATCGGTGGGCCTGTCCTTCACCGACAGCCAGGGCCATGCGTTTGCGCGGCGCGGCGAGTTTGTCATCACCGAAACCGGCATCGAAGGCAGCCTGGTCTACGCGGCTTCGCAGTGGCTGCGCAACGAGATTGCAGGCCAAGGCCATGCCACGCTGCATCTGGATCTGCTGCCCGAGCACAGTGCCGAGCGCGTCGAAGCCGAAGTGCGCCACCCGCGCGGCACGCGCAGCCTGAGCAGCCACCTCAAGAGCCGCCTGGGCATCGATGGCGTGAAGATGGGCCTGCTGTACGAAATGCTCGGCAAGGACGGCGTCAACGATCCCGCAGCGCTGGCGCTCGCGATCAAGGCCCTGCCGCTGACGCTGGCCGCGCCCCGGCCGGTGGCCGAAGCCATCAGCACCGCGGGCGGCGTGGCCTTCGAGGCGCTCGATGCGCGCGGCATGTTGCAGGCCATTCCCGGCGTGTTCTGCGCGGGCGAGATGCTCGACTGGGAAGCGCCCACGGGCGGCTATCTGCTCACAGCCAGCCTGGCCAGCGGCGTGCGCACGGCCGAAGGCGTGCAGCATTTCTTGGCCGCGGCGTGAATGTTGGATTCGGCCGACGCCCCGCGCCGGCCGCAGACAAGGCAAATACCCACGCCAGATGGGTTGCTGTGTGAAGGAGAGAGGGGGCGAGGCGCTATTGACCGATGAGGCCAGGCGGTGTGGCCGGACTTGAGGCGAGAATTTCTGCAAGCGCAGAAATCCTGGGAAGAAGTGGACGCGCCTTGCTCCCGGCTGGCCGAAACCTGAGTGCTTGTTTTTAAACAAGTTGCCCAATCTCTGCGGCCTCGCCCACGACCAGTGACCCTGGCATGGGATCGCTGGAGGCTGCCGCGGCGTCGATCAAGCGCTGCGCTTCGGCATAGTGCACTTCATCCGCTTGAAAATCCAGCCGTACCAGCAGCCGGCATCGATGAAGGCATTCACGCTTCAGTGGCTCATTTCACAGAGGGAAGACTGCAGGTTGCCTGGGCGACGGAAATGGCGACCATCTGTGAAGACGGCACAAGGGCGGGCAGCAGTGCTTCACTTGAAGCGCGCTGAGATGCCGGACGCAACTCGGCATCGCTTACTCATCTTCATGTGATCCTACAACGCTCTCGGCATCTTCCGACATCCGCTGTCAAGCATGCCGCGCAAACTTCGATCCCCTCTCACAAACAGGAGTTCGTATGAGCTCAACCCTTGCTTTTGAAGATACGGTCTACCTGCTGGATGCGGACCATAAGATGGCGCAAAAGCAGTTCCTTGACTACCAAGGCTTATGTGACGATGGCGCGTCGCCCAGAGCCCGGCAGCAACTGGCCCTGAAGATCTGCGAAGACCTCAGCGTGCACACGCAGATCGAGGAGGAGATCTTCTACCCCGCTGTGCAGCAGACGATTCAGGACGACGCGCTGATGGAGGAGGCGCTGAGCGAGCATGCCAAGGCGAAGGAGGCCATTGCCCGGATACGCGCCATGGAGCCCACAGACGCGGGTTACGACGACACGGTCATCCAGCTCGGCATGACCATCATGGACCATGTGATGGAAGAGCGCGAGCAGATATTCCTGAAGGCGCGCTACTCCACCGCCGACCTGCGCGGCATGGTGCCCGAGCTCTATGCGCGCAAGAAAGAGTTGCAGAACGGCAAGCCGGTGTCCGTGCCGGCTGGAAAGAAAAAGGTGACGTCATGAAAGCCCTTGTCTACAACGGTCCCTGCAATGTCCAGGTCCAGGAGATGCCCGATGCCCGCATCGAGCGCCACACGGATGCCCTGGTGCGCATCACCCGCACCAACATCTGCGGCTCGGACCTGCACATGTACGAAGGGCGGACCGACATGCAACCGGGCCGCATTCTCGGCCACGAGAACGTCGGCGAGGTGATCGAGATCGGGCATGCGGTCGACCGTGTCAAGGTCGGCGACATGGTGTCCGTGCCCTTCAACGTCGCCTGCGGGTTCTGCGAGAACTGCGAGCGCGGCCTGAGCAATTACTGCCTCACCACGAATCCGGGGGTGGCCGGCGCCGCCTACGGCTTCGCCGGCATGGGCCCCTACCCTGGGGGCCAGGCCGAGCTGCTGCGCGTGCCCTATGCCGACTACAACTGCCTCGTCCTGCCGCGCGATGCCGCAGAGAAGCAAAACGACTATGTGATGCTGTCCGACATCTTCCCCACCGGCTACCACGCCACCGAGATGGCGCAACTGCGTGCCGGTGAGTCGGTGGTGATCTACGGCGCCGGGCCGGTGGGACTGATGGCGGCCCTGTCGGCCACGGTCAAGGGCGCCAGCCTGGTGATGGTGGTCGACACCCACAAGGACCGGCTGGCGCTGGCCGAAAAGATCGGCGCGGTGGCGATCGACGACAGCGAAGGCGGCGGCATCGAGCGGGTCATGGAGCTGACCGGCGGGCGTGGTGCGGACTGCGGCTGCGAATGCGTGGGCTACCAGTGCTGCAACATGCATCAGGAAGAAGTGCCGAACCTCACCATGAACAACCTCGTGCACGCGGTCAAATCCACCGGCCACATCGGCTGTGTGGGCGTGTTCGTGCCGCAGGACCCGAATGCCAAGGACGAGCTCCAGCGCCGCGGACAGATGGCTTTCGACTTCGGCATGTTCTGGTTCAAGGGGCAGCATGTGGGCACGGGCCAGTGCCCGGTGAAGGCCTACAACCGCTTCCTCAGCCGTCTCATCGAGCAGGATAAGGTCAAGCCCTCGTGGATCGTGTCGCACGAGCTGCCGCTGGAGCAGGCGCCCGAGGCGTACCGGAACTTCGATGAACGCAAGGAGGGCTGGACCAAGATCACGCTGAAACCGAACGGTTGAAAGATCTGCCGATCCGGCGCGTGCACACGGCAAGCCGAGGCCACTTACGGGTGCCCTCGGCCATTGCCATTGACAGAAAGCAGTGGTTGCCGCCGTGCCGCGGCGGCTGATATTCTGCCACTCTCGGCGCCAGCACGCTCGCGGTGGCCTGCCCGGCGTGGCGGCGGACCGGCCCCCTGCGCAGCCCATGGTGGCTGTTGCGCGCGGCGTAGAACACGGCGAATGCGCCTACCAGCACGAGGGTGCGCAACGATGGCCGCGGTAGCCATTTCATCACCTGCAGCACCAGTTGCGCTGGTGCATCGCGCTGCGGTGACGAGCTGGCAGCGCTGTCTGTGCTTTCAACTGCCAGCGTCTGCGCGGTCGGGGCCTGCCCGGCAAAAAAGGGCACGAGCTCGCGCACGAACGGCACCATGTCCTGTGGGCCGCGGCTGGTGAGCCAGTTGCCATTGCGCACGACCGGCTGGTCCAGCCAGGTCGCGCCAGCGTTGACCAAGTGATGGATGAACTCCATCAAAACCTGAGCCTTGGCTTTGCGATGGATATTGAATGAAGGAGAAGCTCCAATGCGGAGAGAGCTACCTCTGGGGGAGCTTTCGCAGTGAGCCTGGCGCTGGACGAAGGCGGTCGCCGCATGGAGCGGGGGTGGACCGTCGAGGAGGAGGAGGAGGAGCGCCCAATAGGCTGGAGCGCATAGCCTGCATTGCCTTGCGCCGGGGACCTCTGCAAACGCAGATATCCTGAAAAGAAGTTGACGAGCCTTACCCCCGGCACTGACTCTACAGTTAGGGCTGCTTGGTTCCCCACCTGACCCGGTTGGCTGCTTCACCATGCGGGGAGGCCCGTCACTGGCGATTGTAGCGCAGACTGGCGGGCCTTCCGGCAAATTGACCCCAGGCCGGCCTGGGGCGGGCTTTACCCTGGGCGCGCGGGTAAAAATACCGCTCCCAGGCGCCGGTCCCGGTCGGCCCCCGTAGAATCGGCACCATGTCTTACCTCGTGCTTGCCCGCAAATACCGTCCCCGCAATTTCTCCGAAATGGTGGGGCAGGAGCATGTCGTGCAAGCGCTGTCCAACGCCCTGACGCAGCAGCGCCTGCACCACGCCTACCTGTTCACCGGCACCCGGGGCGTGGGCAAGACGACGGTGTCGCGCATCCTGGCCAAGTCACTCAACTGCCAGGGGGCTGACGGTCAGGGCGGCATCACCGCCACGCCCTGCGGCGTCTGCGCGGCCTGCACCGAGATCGACAGCGGCCGCTTTCCCGACTACACCGAGCTCGATGCGGCATCCAACCGCGGTGTCGACGAGGTGCAAAGCCTGCTGGAGCAGGCGGTCTACAAGCCGGTGCAGGGGCGCTTCAAGGTCTTCATGATCGACGAAGTGCACATGCTGACGAACACGGCGTTCAACGCCATGCTCAAGACGCTGGAAGAGCCGCCCGAATACCTGAAGTTCGTGCTGGCCACGACCGATCCGCAGAAGGTGCCAATGACGGTGCTCTCGCGCTGCCTGCAGTTCAATCTGCGGCCCATGTCGCCCGAAACCGTGCTGGGCCATCTGGGCCAGGTGCTGGCGGCCGAGAACATTCCGGCCGAGCCCCAGGCGCTGCGCCTGCTGGCGCGCGCCGCGCGTGGCTCGATGCGCGATGCGCTGTCGCTGACCGACCAGGCCATTGCGTTTGGCAGCGGCGAGCTGCTCGAAGCCGGCGTGCGCCAGATGCTCGGCAGCGTCGACCGCTCGCATGTGTTTCGCCTGATTGCCGCGCTGGCGCAGGGCGATGGCCGCAGCGTCGTGGAAATCTCCGATGCGCTGCGTCTGAACGGGTTGTCGGCCGCGTCCACGCTCGAGGAGATGGCCGCGGTCTTGCAGCGCATGGCGGTGCTGCAGGCCGTGCCGCAGATGGCGCAGGACGCAAGCGACCCCGAAGCCGAGATGATTGCCCGCCTGGCACAGGCCATGCCGGCCGATGAGACGCAGCTGCTCTACAGCATCTGCCTGCATGGCCGCGCCGAGCTTGGCCTCGCACCCGACGAGTACGCGGCGCTGACCATGGCACTGCTGCGGCTGCTGGCCTTCAAGGCACCGGCTGAAAAAAAAACTCCGGCAATAGCTGAACTGGCTCCTGCACCCGCGCCGGTTGCGGCGCCCGTGCCCGTGCCCGTGTCTGCGCCCAGGCCATTGCCGCCTCCCATCGAGCCGCCTGCGCCCGCACCGGCGCCGGTTCTCGCGCCCGCTCCCCGGCCGGCTGTCCCGCCGACACCGGCGCCGATGCGCGCTGCTGCGCCGACGCCTGCCCCGCAGCCCCGCGCCGAGCCGGCCGTGCGCCAGCCGCTGGCCGAAGCCGTGACGTTTGGCGATGGGGGCGACGGCGAATCCCTGGGCATGGACAGCGTGGAATTCGCGCCAATGGAAGTGCCGCCATGGGAATCGCTGCCCCAGGATGCGCCCGCGCCCCGGGCGCCCGGGCGCAGCGCCGCCGCGCGAGAGCCGCAGTCAGAACCCGAACCGCCGGCGCGCGCTGCCTGGACCCCGTCCGAGCCTTCGGGCGAGCCGGTGCCGACCACGCCCGAAGGCGACCGCTGGTTTGCCGCCGTGCAGCAGCTCATTGCCAGCGAGGCCATCACCGCGCTGGTGCGTGAGCTGGCGCTGCAGTCGCAGCTCACGGGCTGCGAGGGCGACCACTGGACGCTGTGCGTGCAGCGCCAGTCGCTGAACCAGGCCACCGCGCGCGAGCGGCTGCGCGCGGCGCTGGCCGAGGCCGGCCATGCGCAGCAGCTGAGCGTCGAGATCGGCCCGGTCACCGACACGCCCGCGCGGCGCAATGCGGCCGCGGCGCAGGAACGCCAGTGCGTGGCCGAGGACATCGTGATGAATGACCCCCTGGTGCAGACCCTCATGCGCGAGCATGGCGCGCGCATTGTGCCGGGTAGTATCAAACCTGCTTAAACCCACTCAAAAGGAAGAAACATGTTCAACAAAGGACAACTCGCCGGTCTCATGAAGCAGGCCCAGGCCATGCAAGACAACCTCAAGAAGGCCCAGGACGAACTGGCCAATGTCGAAGTCGAGGGCGAGTCCGGCGCCGGTCTGGTCAAAGTGCTGATGACCTGCAAGCACGACGTCAAGCGCGTGACCATCGACCCCAGCCTGCTGGCCGAAGACAAGGACATGCTCGAAGACCTGGTGGCCGCCGCCTTCAACGCCGCGGTGCGCAAGGCCGAAGAGACTTCGCAGGAAAAGATGGGCAAGCTGACCTCGGGCATGCCTGGTCTGCCCGGCGGCATGAAGTTCCCCTTCTGACAAAGCGGCCGAAGGCCGGCTCTGTCGATCATCCGACCTGCCTCGTGCAGGTCTTTTTTTCTGCGCTTTCCGGCTTGACCGAGAAGGGAACCGATGACCATCCCCGATGTGCATCCACTTGATGAGTTGATCCAGGCCCTGCGCCGCCTGCCGGGCGTGGGCGTCAAGTCGGCGCAGCGCATGGCCTACCAGCTGCTGCAGCGCGACCGCGAAGGCGCGGCCCAGCTGGCGCGCGCGCTCGAAACCGCGCTCGAGACCGTGCAGCACTGCGCGCAGTGCCACACCTTCACCGTGGGCCGGCTGTGCGCCATCTGCCAGGACGAGGGGCGCGACACCGCGCGCCTGTGCGTGGTGGAAACGCCGGCCGATCTTGCCGCCATGGAGCGCACCGGCGCCTACCAGGGCCGCTACTATGTGCTGATGGGCCGGCTCTCGCCGCTCGACGGCATCGGGCCACGCGACCTGGGCCTGCCCGAGCTGCTCGAGCGCACCGGCCAGGACGGCGTGCAAGAGGTGATCCTGGCGACCAGCTTCACCGCCGAGGGCGAGGCTACAGCGCATGCGATCAGCGAGGCGCTCAAGGCCCGCGGCGTGCATGTGACGCGGCTGGCGCGCGGCGTGCCGATCGGCAGCGAGCTGGAGTATGTGGATCTGGGCACCATTGCCCATGCGCTTTCGGACCGACGCTGAACCACCCAAGGAAGGATTGCCATGCCTGACCACTTCACCATCGCCCACTGGTGCGTTCTCGCAGCCGCGCTGCTGCCCATGGTCTGTGCCTATATCGCCAAAGGCGGCGGCGGCATAGGCCGCTCCAAAGAGCAGGGCGGTTTCGACAACAATGACCCGCGCGGCTGGCTGCAAAAGCAGACCGGTTTGCCGGCACGCGCCAATGCGGCGCAGGCCAACAGTTTCGAGGGCCTGCCGTTTTTCATTGGCGCGGTGGTGATTGCCTTGCAGCTTGGCGCGGCGCAGCCCTGGCTGGACCTGCTGGCGCTGGCCTTCGTGCTGCTGCGCGTGCTCTACATCGCGCTGTATGTGGCGGACAAGGCCACGCTGCGCAGCCTGGTCTGGGCCGCGGGCATGCTGGTGAACGTGGCGATCCTGTTTCTCGGCTACCGCTGAGCGCTCAGCGCTCAGCGCCACGCGCTCAGCGCTTCTTGACCTTCGAGGGCGTGCCGCCCCTCTTGCTGGTCTGCGCGGGGGCCTTGGCCGTGCGCGCGACCACCGGGGCCTTGCCGGCGGCGCGCGGGCGCGAGGGCGTGATCGAGGTGCCGCGCAGCGGCACGAACAGCACGATCGACTGCCCGGCCTTGAGCACCGCGCTGGCCTTGAGATCGTTCCAGTCGGCGAGGTTGGCGACGCTGACGCGGTGGCGGCTTGCCAGGCTGGCCAGCGTGTCGCGCTTGCCGGCCTTCACGGTGGTGCGGCGCGTCACGATCTCGGGCGCGAGCGACATATGGCCGTTGTCCGCCACCTGGCTGGAGACATCGGTCAGCGTGCTGGCGGTGCGCGGCACCATCAGCGCCGAGCCGGCCTTGATCACCATGCGCGGCGGAATCTGGTTGAGCGTGCGCAGCCCTTCCTCGCTCATGCCCACGCGCTGCGCGGCATCGGCCACGGTGAGCGTTGAGGGCACGGTCCAGACGGTCCAGCTCGAGTACTGGCCCTTGTCGTAGGCCGCGAGGTTGCGCTGGAACACCTTGGCGTTGTCCCAGGGCAGCAGGATCTGCGGCGTGCCGGCGGCAAAGATCACCGGACGGCTTTGCGAGGGGTTGAGCGCGCGGAAGTCCGCTGGCGTGACGTCGGCCAGCTTGGCCGCGAGCTCGACGTCGATGTCGCGCGTGATGTCCACGCTCTGGAAGTAGGGGTGGTTCTCGATCAGCGGCAGCTCGGCGCTGAAGACATCGGGCCGGTTGACGATGTTCTTCACTGCCTGCAGCTTGGGCACGTAGAGCCGGGTTTCGGCGGGCATGTTGAGCTCGGAATAGCTGATGCCCAGCCCGGCCTTGCGGTTTTTCGCAATGGCGCGGCCCACGCTGCCTTCGCCCCAGTTGTAGGCGGCCAGCGCCAGATGCCAGTCGCCAAACATGCCGTGGAGCTTTTGCAGGTAGTCGAGCGCGGCGCGCGTCGAGGCCAGCACGTCGCGGCGGTCGTCGCGAAAGACATTCTGCTTGAGGTCGAAATAGGTGCCGGTGGCGGGCATGAACTGCCACATGCCGGCGGCCTTGGCGCTCGAGACCGCCTGCGGGTTGAACGCGCTCTCGATATAGGGCAGCAGCGCCAGCTCGGTGGGCATGCCGCGGCGCTCGAGCTCCTCGACGATGTGGAACAGGTATTTGCTCGAGCGCTCGGTCATGCGCAGGATGTAGTCGGGCCGGCTCGAATACCACTGCTCGCGGTCCTGGACCAGTTCATGGTCGAGGTCGGGCATGGCGAAGCCGCGCCGGATGCGGTCCCAGAGATCGGCCGGCGCCGACAGCGAGGCGACGCCCGGTGTCGTCAGTTGGGTGGTCTTGAGCGGGCTCAGCGAGCCGTTCGGGTAACGCGGCGTGTGGCCGGCCGTGATGCCGGACTCGGCCTCGGCGGTGGGCGCATCGGTCGTCACGGTGGCGCAGCCGGCAAGCCAGAGCACGCTGCTGAGCAGGGCAGGGTAGAGAAGATTCATCAGAAATCGTTTTTCCAGGCGCGCAATGCCGCAAGCACCTCGTGGGCTTGCTGCGGGTGGATACGCGGGTCATGGCGGTGGGCGCTGGCGGCCACGGCGCCTTGGCGCGTACGAAGAAAGGGGTTGATACCGCGCTCCAGCGCAATGCTGGATGGCAACGTGGGCTCGCCGCGGGCCCGCAGGCCCTGGCAATGCTCCATGTGGTGGAGCAAGGCGGTGTTGTTTGGTTCCACCGCCAGCGCAAAGCGAAGGTTCGAAATTGTGTACTCGTGGCCGCAGCACACCCGCGTGGCGTCCGGCAGCGCCGCCAGCGCATCGAGCGACTGCTGCATCTGCGCCGGCGTGCCCTCGAACAATCGCCCGCAGCCGCCCGAAAACAGCGTGTCGCCGCAAAACAGCAGCGGCTCGCTGCCCGCAGCGCTGAAAAACGCGATATGGCCCGCGGTGTGGCCGGGCACGTCGATCACCTGCCACGGCCCGCCCAGCACATCGACCTGGTCGCCGCCCTGCACGCGCGTCACGGGCTCTGGCAGCGTCTCGCGTGCCGGGCCCCAGACCGGCGCGCCCGTGGCCGCGCGCAACGCAGCCACACCGCCGACATGATCGGCATGGTGATGCGTGATTAGAATGGCTTGCAGTTGCAGCGCATGGCGCTCCAATGCCGCGAGCACGGGGCCGGCTTCGCCCGGGTCGATGACCAGGGCCTGGCGGCCATCGTGCAGCATCCAAATATAGTTGTCAGAAAAAGCGGGCAGCGGCAACAGGTTCATGAGCGACAAAATTATAGGGATGCACCACTGGCTTGATTCTCCTACGGGGCGCTACCTGCTCGATTGGGAGCAGCAACGCTGCGACGAAGCCGTGGCGGATGTGTTTGGCTACCATAGCCTGCAGCTGGGGCTGCCTATGCTACAGGGCTTGCGCGCCAATCGCATGCCGCACCGCTGGCTGGCCTTGCAATCGTGCGCCGAGGCGGCGGCATGGACTGGCAGCATACCCGCGCCGGGCGGGGTGCGCGAGCCGGCGCATGCCGTGCTCGAGCCTTCCGCGCTGCCCTTTGCCGAAGCCAGCCTCGATCTGCTGGTCTTGCCGCACACGCTGGAGAATACGCCCGATCCGCATGGCGCGCTGCGCGAGGTCGCGCGCGTGCTGGTGCCCGAGGGACGGGTGGTGATCTGCGGTATCAACCCTGCGAGCTGGTGGGGAATGCAGTCAGCGCTCACACCGCGCGGCACGCACCTGCCGGATGTACGCAGCGCTATAGGCTACTGGCGTCTGCGCGACTGGCTGCGGCTGCTGGCGCTCGATGTGCAGGCCGTGGAGTTTGGCTGTCACCGGCCCGCGGTGCAGTCGGCGCAGTGGCACCAGCGCTGGGGCTGGATGGACCCGCTGGGCGAGCGCGCGTGGCCCATACTCGGGGGCGTCTACTGCGTGGTCGCCACCAAGCGCGTGGCGGGCATGCGCCTGCTCGAGCCGGCTTGGCGCCAGCGCCCGCAGCCGGCCGCGGCGGCGGCCGCGGCTCCGCTGGCCCACCGCGGCGGCATTGGCCGCCACAGCCATCAAAAAATCTAGAGGAAAAAACGTTGAATCAAGTTGTGATCTACACGGACGGCGCCTGCAAGGGCAACCCCGGCCCGGGCGGCTGGGGCGTGCTGATGCGCGCAGGCGCCATGGAAAAGGAATTGTGCGGCGGCGAGCTGGGCACCACCAACAACCGCATGGAACTGCAGGCCGTGATCGAGGCGCTGGCCGCGCTCAAGCGGCCCTGCGACGTGACGCTGTTCATCGACAGCCAGTATGTGCTCAAGGGCATCACCGAGTGGATCCACGGCTGGAAGGCCAAGGGCTGGCGCACGGCGTCCAAGGAGCCGGTGAAGAATGTCGAGCTGTGGCAGCGCCTGGACGCGCTGGTGGGCGGCGGCGGCCACCGCATCGACTGGCGCTGGGTCCGGGGCCATGCGGGTGATCCGGGCAATGAACGCGCGGACATGCTGGCCAATCAGGGCGTGGAAAAGGCGCTGGGTCGGCGTTAGGGCCGTTGCGTGGTGAGTGGCCCATGGCCCTTCGATCTTCGATCCTTCGACGGGCCCGGGATCAGGACCAATGCACTATGCGTGGGCCGCTTGCGGGAAAACCGTTCGTGGTGAGCCTGCCTGGGCGGCCCCGTCGAACCATGGACGGCCGGTCCTGAAACATCCGCGCAGGCCGACTCTATTCCCCGGCCCTGTGGGGCTCAATCCTGCGGCAGCTTGGCCATCTCGGCCGCCAGGCTGGCACTCGTGGCAGGCCTTACGCTGCGCCCCACTTCCTGCCCGTCGCGCAGGAAGATCAGCGTGGGCCAGAGCTTGACGCGGTAATTGCGGCCCAGCGGGCGGCCCGGGCCATCCTCCACCTTCAGGTGCTGCACGTCGTCGCGCGCGGCCAGCGCATCGCGGATCAGCGCCTGTGCGCCCTGGCAGTGGCCGCACCAGGCAGTGCCGAACTCCAGTACCGCATTGCCGCGCAAGGCCTCGACGTCCTGGGTTGCGGGATTTTGGGCAAGGTGCTGGCTCTGGTAGGTCATTGGCGAAGTTCCTGTTGAAATGAATGGGTGGCACTGGGGCCGGGCGCCGCGTGCCGCGCTCAGCTGCTGCCGGTCTCGACCACGCGGATCTGGTCGCGGCCGTCCTGCTTGGCACGGTACAGCAACTGGTCGATGCGTTCAATGGTCGGCGCCAGTTCCTCCCCGTCCCTGAGCACGCCCACGCCGGCCGAAATCGTGATCGGCATCGGCACCACCTGCGTGCCGACTTGACGCACCGCCTGGCGGCAGCGTTCGAGCGTGGCGACGGCGCCGGCCTGGTCGCAGCCAGCCATGACCAGCAGGAACTCATCGCCGCCCCAGCGGATGATCTTGTCGCTGCTGCGCAGGCAGGAGGCCAGCGCCCGCGCCACTGCGACCAGCGCCCTGTCGCCCGCCGGGTGGCCGAAGCCGTCATTGACCTGCTTGAACCGGTCGACATCGACCAGCGCCAGCGCCAGCGGCGTGCCCTGCGCGCGCGCCTGAGCCATGGCTTCTTCGAGCAGCAGGCTGCCCGCGGCGCGCGTGAGCGTGCCGGTCAGGCCGTCATGCTGCAATTGCTCGCGAAATGCGCGCTCCGCGAGCACGCGCGCGGTCACATCGCGCACCAGGCTCACATGGTGGGTTACTTGGCCCTGGAGGTTGCGCAGCGGCGTGCTGCTTTCCTCGCAATGCACTTGGGTGCCATCGGTGCGCAGGATGGTGAAAATCCCGCGCACCGGGTTGCCGTCCTTGAGGCGCACCGGGTCTATCCCGCCGGAGTGGAGGTCCGACAGCAGGCGCCCGGTCAGGTCTCTGGTGCGCAGGCCGGTGATCTTCTCGTAGCCGTGGTTGGAAAATTCGATCACGCCCAGGTGGTTGCAGATCAGCACCCCGTCCTCGGTGGTGTCGAGCGTGCGCGCAAAGACTTCGGAGGAGGCGCGCGCCGCCGCGAGCGCGCTCATGTCATGCTGGACCGAAACGAAATGCGTGATGCGGCCGCCCGCATCGCACACCGGCGAGATGTTCCATTCGAGCAGATAGGGCGTGCCGTCCTTGCGGTAGTTGAAGGTCGAGCCCTCGAAGAAGCTCCCTTCGTCCAGGCAGCGGCGCAATTCGGCAATCACTTCGCGCGAGGTCTGCGGGCCCTGCAGCAGGCGCGCATTGCGTCCGATCAGTTCATGCGCCGCATAGCCCGTCATCTTGCACAGCGCCGGGTTGACATAGACGATGCGGTAGTCGTTTTGCGCGCCATCGGTGATCATCACGGCATTGAATGCCTGGTGGATGGACTGCAGTAGCAGTGCCGGCAGCAGTTCGGTCGCGCCGCCGGACGGCGGTGCAGATGGCGGAATGGAACGCATGCAGATCTTGTCGTGCCGTGGGAAGGAGTGGCAAAAATGCTGTGCCTACGGATCGGCAGGGCAGCGCCTGTCAACCGATTATGACGGTTTGACCTCCGGTGTGAAGGTCATATTGCACCATCAAACATCAGTACCTCGACCGTGTCCCCAGCGTGGACAGTGCCCTGGTCATGGCACAGCACGATCAGCCCGTTGGCCTGGAGCATCGAGCTGAGCACGCCCGAGCCCTGGTTGCCGGTGGTGCGCACCTGCAGCCGGCCGTCGGCGCCCAGGCTGACAATGCCGCGCTGGTATTCGGTGCGGCCCGGGCGTTTGCGCAGGGTCTCGCTGCTCACGGCCTGCAGCAGCGGCTGCGACCGCGCGCGGCAGCCCATCATCTGCAGCAGCGCCGGGCGCACCAGCGCCACGAACGCCACCATGGCCGCGACCGGGTTGCCGGGCAGGCCAAACAGCACCGTGGCCGATGCCCCGCCGTGCAGGCGCCCCACGGCCAGCGGCCTGCCGGGCCGCACGGCCACGCGCCAG
>JBEVDH010000028.1:0-7323 GCA_040514115.1 Comamonas sp.
GATCCGGTGCGCTGGTGTCCGATCAGGCACCCAGGATGGCGCGCCCGGAGGTTCGCCCTGACCTGCCCTGCCTGGACTTCGACCTCCATGCCGGACGCGTCGATCTACCGCTACTCCACACGAAATCGCTCACCCACATAATCGCTCACCCACACTTCATGTAAGCTGCATCCAGACTGAGAACAGAGGACGCCGCCATGCGTGCCGCGGGCCCGCACCCCGAGGTGCACAGCGCCCGCAGCTCCATCCCCGCTCAGTCCAGCGTCGCGCCCGAGCGCCGGATCACGTCGGCCCAGACCGGACGCTCCTTCTTCGCCAGGTCGAACAGCGCCTGGCGCGGGCCCACGTGCACTTCATAGGCCTGTGCATTGAGCTGCTGCTTGACGGTGGGCGACGACAGCGCCTTGTTGAACGCGGCGTTCAGGAAGTCCAGCACCTTGACATCGACGCCCGCGGGCGCGATGTAGCCATTCCAGGCCACCGCCTGGTAGTTCGCCAGTCCGCTTTCGGCCAGCGTGGGCAGCTGCGGCAGGCGCGCGTCGCGCGTGGCGCCGGTCACGGCCAGCGCCGTGGCCTTGTCGCCCTTGAGGTGCGGCGCGATCGAGGTGATGTTCTCGAACACCAGATCCACTTCACCGCGCAGCAGCGCCAGGTCCGCCTCGAGCCCGCCCTTGTAGGGAATGTGCACGATCGACACGCCGGCCATCGACTTGAACATCTCCGCGCTCAGGTGCCCGGTCGTGCCGTTGCCGCCCGAGGCGACGGTGAGCTTGCCGGGCTGCGTTTTCGCCAGCGCGATCAGCCCGGCCACGTCCTTCACGCCCAGGCTGCTGCGCACCGCGAGCACGTTCTGCACCGAGCCGATCAGGGCAATGGGGGCAAGCTGCCTGTCGGCGTCATAGGGCAGCTTCTTGTACAGCGACTGGTTGATGGCCAGCGTCGCCACATTGGCAAACCCGATGGTGTAGCCGTCGGCCGGCGCATTGATCACGGCCTGGGTGCCGATGATGCCCGAGGCACCCACGCGGTTCATCACGACCACCGGTTGGCCGATGTCGCGGCTGACGGCATCGGCCAGCAGGCGCGAGACGATGTCGGGGGTGGTGCCGGCGTTGAACGGCACGATCAGCGTGATGGCCTTTTCGGGAAACGCGGCCTGGGCATGGCCGCACAGCGCCAGCGCGGCCAGCGGCGCGGCCAGCCCCTTGAGCAGCAGACGGCGCGAAGGCAAGAGGGAGACAGGAAAACGCAGCATGGTGGAGACTTTCTGAAACGCGGTGAACGGAAGATTTGCCGTCTCCTGGGCGGCGCTGCACTGGGCGGCATTCCGCTCGACAGTGGCGCCTGCCTCGTTGTTCTGGGATCCGAATTCAGGCATCGGTGCGCGCGATCACGGACTGCAGCAACGCCATATCGACATTGCCGCCCGAGAGCACGATCACCGCGCCGCGGTCATCGACCGGCAGGCGGCCGGCAAGCAGCGCGGCCAGCGCCACGCTGCCGCCGGGCTCGACCAGCAGGTGCAGCTCCTCGAGCGCAAAACGCATGGCGCGCGCGACCTCGTCATCGGTCACGGCCACGGCCTGGCTGAGCATGGGCTGGTTGATGGCAAACGGCAGCTCGGCCGGCGTCGCGGCCTGCAGCGCATCGCACAGCGTGCGCGCGCCCGCGGCGTTGGTTTCGCGCCGGCCGCTGGCAAGCGAGCGCACGGTGTCATCAAAGGCCGCGGGCTCGACGGCCACGCGGCGCGCGCCGGGGCTCAGCGCATCGAGCGCCAGGCAGCAGCCGGCCATCAGGCCGCCACCGCCACACGGGGCGGCAAACAGCCCGAGCGTGTCGCGCACGCCGGCCGGCAGGTCTTCAAGCGCCTCGAGCGCCACCGTGCCCTGGGCCGCCAGCACCTGCGGGTGGTCGCCAGGCGGCACCAGCGTGCCGCCAGTCTCGGCCAGCAGGCGCATGCCGATTTCCTCGCGGCTTTGCTTTTCGCGGTCGTAATGCACGACCTGCGCGCCCTGCGCCAGCGCACGCGCGATCTTGTTTTTCGGCGCATCGACGGGCATGACGATGGTGGCTTTGACGCCCAGCTGGCGCGCCGCCCAGGCAATGGCCTGGCCGTGGTTGCCGGTCGAATAGGCGACAACGCCGCGCCCGCGCTGCTGCGCATCCAGCGCCAGCAGCGCATTGAACGCGCCGCGCAGCTTGAACGAGCCCGTGGTCTGCAGGTTCTCGAGCTTGAGCCAGACCGGGCCGCCGGCAATGGCGTCGAGCGCCGCCGAGCGCAGCAGCGGCGTGCGATAGACATGGGGCGCGATGGCGCGCGCCGCGGCCTGCACATCGGCAAACCGGGGCACGGCCATGGTGCCGAGCATCTCGTGCTCTATGGAAGTGGGCAGGCAAGCGGCCATCATCACACCGCGCCTTCCGACGGCTGCCACACCGGGGGCGCGCTGCTGCCGGTCTGCGCCGTGAGGCGCGAGTAAGCCTCGAGGCGGCGGTGCTGCGCGAAGTTGAAGATCGTCGTGCGGCCGAGTTCGCACATCGCGAGATTGCAGTCGGCCACCACCAGCTCGTCATCCCAGCTGGTGGCCATCGCCATGATCTCGCCCTGGGGGTTGACGATGATCGAGTGGCCCATGAGCTCGAAGCCATCTTCGTTGCCGGCCTTGGCCACGCCCACGCCAAAGGTCGCGTTCTGGTAGCAGCCCGCCTGGATGGACAGCTGCGAGTGGAAGTTGCGCAGGTGGTGCGCCTCGAAGCCGCGGTTTTCCTGGTTCACGGCCGGCGTGTTGTAGCCCAGCATGGTCAGCTCGACCTGCTGCAGGCCCAGCTCGCGCCAGGCCTCGGGCCAGCGGCGGTCATTGCAGATCAGCATGCCCAGGTTCACGCCGTCGACCGGGCCCACGGGCGCGCGCACCACGGGGAAGCCCAGGTTACCGACCTCGAAGTAGCGCTTTTCCAGATGCTGCACCTTGCGCACCGTGGAGAACTCCTTGTGGCCGGGCAGATGAACCTTGCGGTACTTGAGCACGATCTCGCCCGAGGGCGCAATCACCACCGAGGTATTGAAGCGGCGCTTGCGCAGCACGCCGGTCTCGTCGGGCTCGTGGGCAATCTCGGCGTAACCCAGATAGCAGGTGACACGATAGCGGCGGATCGCGTCGAACAGCGGCTGGGTCGCGGGCGATGGCAGCGTCTGCTCGTACCAGTCATCGGCCTCATCGAGGTTCTCGACATACCAGCGCGGAAAGAAGGTGGTGAAGGCCAGCTCGGGAAACACGACGACATGCGCGCCCTTCTGGTGGGCCTGCTCGAGCAGGCGGACCATGCGGGCAACCACCACGTCACGGCCTTCGGCTCTCTGAATGGGGCCCAGCTGGGCGGCGGCAACAGTGATAAGACGTTTCATAGCGGTCTTCAAGTGGATCTGGAGCCATGATCCGCGCCGCCGGGCGCAGCGCCAACCGCGCCAGAACCACCTTTTCGCACGGCTGGCCATCGCTTCGATATCGATGCAAACGCTTGATTCATAAAGAAAATCTGCCAGCTGCGCGCCCTGCCCGCGCCGCCCGCCGTTAACCATTGGTTATGGCTTGAAGACAAAAGGTGAAGCGCGCCCGGCACCGGTTGTCAAACGGCGGCAACAAGCGCGTTCAGGCGCGATGCACCAGCACCCGCACGGCGCCTTCCCCGTCCCAGTGCTCGGCGGGCGCGAGCGCGGTGTCGCGGCCCTCTTCCTTGAGCAGGCGCTTGACGGTCGCCAGAAACTCCTTGGCCATAGCCGACAACGGGCTGGTGGTGGCGTGAATCTGGTAGATGCGGTGCGACAGCATGGGGCGCAGCGGCTTGAGCACCACGCCGTCCTGGTTCGGGCGCCGCGCGCCAAAGGCCTCGATCAGCGCCACGCCCACGCCCGCGCGCACCAGGCCCATGGCCTCGGGCGTGGAGCGGATCTCGACATCGGCGCGCAGCGCCAGCCCCGCGGCGGCAAAGAAATCAGCGGCCAGGTTGCCAAACGGCGTGTCGCCGCCATAGCTGATGAAAGTCTGGCCGACGAGATCGGCCGCACCAATGGATTCCGCCTGGGCCAGCGGGTGGCGCTCGGGCACCGCGCATTCGATGAAACCATGGCCTATGGCGCGCGCCACCACGTTGGCGTTCGACGGCGCGGGCATGGAGGAAATCGCCAGGTCCGCCTGGCCCAGCAGCACATGGGGCAGCAAGGCATCGAACGACAGCGGCCGGTATTTGATGCGCACCTCGGGAAAACGCGCGCGAAAACGCCGTATCGCCACCGGCATCAGCCATTCCGCGTAGCTGGGGCTGGAGACCAGCGACAGCTCGCCATGCGTGCCCACGGCCAGATCGCTGGCCAGCGCATTGAAGCGGCGCACGCCTTCGATGATGCTCGGCACTTCGGAAAACAGGCGCCGCGCCTCGGGCGTGGGCTGCAGCCGTCCGCGCACGCGTTCGAACATCAGCATGCGCAGGCGGCTCTCGGCCGTCGCCAGCATGCGGCTGACGGCCGGCGGCGACACGCACAGCATGCGCGCGGCGCCGCTGAGCGTGCCGGCCATCATGATGGCGTGAAAGACTTCGATCTGCCGCAGATTCAGCGGCACGGGCAGGGGCAAGGCGGAGGTGGACATGATGCGCGCGCGAAGTGACGAAGACCACCGCCATGCTAGCAATTTGCACGCCACATGCCCCATTTCAGGGCGCGAGGCGGATCTTGCCCGCTTGGCTACCAGGCCGCAGCGTCGGTGCCCGGCGGCACCGAAGGGCGCTCCCAGCCGGGCGCGCAGCGCGACAGCACGGCGCAGTGGCGCACGGCGCGCAGCACGCCAAAGCCGCTGTCCACGCGCTCGAGATAGGGTGTGATGTCAGGCTTGGGCTGGTCCCAGTCGCTGCCTTGCACCTCCACGGGGCCCAGTGCCCGCAGCCAGCGCGCGACCCCCGCCAGCGTCACGCGCACCTGCCAGCTGCCGCCCTCGCGCGCTTGGCGCAGCAGCGCCGCCTGAATGCCGAGCGCCAGCAGAAACCCGGCGCTGTAATCGAGAATCTGCATCGGCAGCGCGCGCGGCGTGGCCTGCCCGCGCGCCAGTGCCTCGTCGGCCTGCACGCCCGTGGCCGTCTGCACCAGCGAATCGAAACCCCGGCGCCCGGCCCACGGGCCTTGCCAGCCATAGGCCGACAGCTCCGCCACCACCAGGCCCGGGCGCAGGCGCGCGAGTTCCTCCGCCGCGAACCCCTTGGCCGCGAGCGCGCCCGGCCGGTAGGCCTGCAGGAACACCTGCGACTGCGCGACCAGATCGCGCAGCGCCTGCCTGCCCTGCGTTGCACGCAGATCAAGCTGCGCCGAGCGCTTGCCGCGGCTGGTGTCGGCAAGGGCTTCGATGTTGGGCAGATGCGGGCCATTGACCAGCATCACGTCCGCGCCATGCGCCGCGAGCGTGCGCCCCGCCACCGGGCCGGCAATGATGCGCGTCAGGTCCAGCACGCGCAGCCCGGCCAGCGGCTTGTCGGCTTCGGCGAGCGCGGGCCAGGGCAAGGGCGGCGCAGCGCCAATGCGCGTGATGGCCACCAGTTCCTGCGCGGCCAGCACCGCCTCGTGGCCCAGCGCCTGCCACTGTGCGCTGCTGCGCGCGGCGGCCACCGGCAGGCCCCGTGCCGCAGCCTGGGCTTCGAAGTCATCGGCACGCCAATGCTGCAAGGCCTGCTCCACGGCAGTGCGTGCGGTATCCGGCCCCGTGGCCAGGCCCAGCAGCGCCAGCGCGCCATCGCGGTGGTGGTCGAAGTTGGCATGGATGCGCACCCAGCCCGGCGCGCCGACCGCATGGCCACACGCATACAGCCCGGAGATCGGCGCCCACAGATCGGGCTGCTGACCGTCGAGGGTGAAATAGCCGCTGGTCTCGAACGCCGCATGGGTCGCATCGACGACCACGCCTTGCGCTGGCCGGCCCGGCGCGCGCTGGCGCTCGATTTCGGTCGCGGCCAGCGCGGCCGCGCCGGCGCTGATCTGCGCCGCCTGCACGACCGCAAAATGGCTGGCGAAGCCCGGGGCCGCGCCGCAAAACGCCAGGCGCGCCAAGGCGTCGGCGGGCAGATCCAGGTCACGCCACATCGCGGCAAGGGCTGGGTGGGTCGATTCGGCGCAGGCGTTCGCTAAAGCACTTGGCATGGGTTGTTCCAGTCATGGAGGGGACGCAGGCGGATTATCGAAGATCCATTCCACGCAGAGCCCAAAGAACGTGCAGCTGCGCCGCGCCACGTGGCGAAAAGCCAGGCGGTCTACGGCGCCCGCACTGCGTCCACGGCGAAAATGAAGCCTCTGGTGCTGCATGCGCGCAGGTATTCGCCGCCCTCTTCCCACCGCATAAACGGCCGATTCAGGCGCAAAATGGCATTTTTCTTGCTTGCACAAATGCCATGAGTCAATCCTTGCGCATCGTGGTCATCGTCCCGGATCCGGCCCTCGCGGATGAGCAGCCCGAGCATGCCCAGCAACAGCTCGAGCGCTCGCGTTCGCTGCGCATGGGCCTGCTCGAAGCCCAATACGATGTCGTGGCCACGCTGCCCGCCGACGTTTTCCTGCACGAGCGCGTCGCGCAGCTGCGCCCCGACCTGATCATCGTCGATGCCGAAAGCGACGCGCGCGACGCGCTCGAGCATGTGGTCATGGCCACGCGCGACGAGCGCCGCCCGATCGTGCTGTTCACCAACGACCCCGACACCACCCATGTGCCCGACGCCGTGGCCGCGGGTGTCTGCGCCTATATCGTCGAGGGCCTGTCGCCGCAGCGCATCCGCCCGATCCTGCAGGTCGCGATGGCCCGCTTCAAGCACGAGCAGACGCTGCGCGCCGAGCTCAAGGATGCACGCGACGAACTCAAGGACCGCAAGACCATCGACCGCGCCAAGGGCATCCTGATGGAGCGCCAGGCGCTGAGCGAAAAGGAAGCCTACGACCGGCTGCGCAAGCTCGCGATGGACAAGGGCGTCAAGATGGTGCAGATCGCGCAGCGGATGATCGACGCGGCGGAACTATTGGGTTGAGCTGGATCGCCCGTCGATCCTTCGATCCTTCGACAGGCTCGGGATCAGGATCAGGACGATCGGTTTTTCCCGTTCGTGCTGAGCCTGTCGAAGTACGGACGGCCCCGGTACCAACGCCACACCATGAAACCTCAGGACGTAGGCCTCAAGCATTCGATGCCCCAATTCAGTACACATGCACGCAAATGGCGCTCCGTCCAATCCATCACGGTGCCCACACTGAATGACATTCCACCCCGCGCATACATTGGCTCACCCGCTATCGTT
>JBEVDH010000069.1:0-64521 GCA_040514115.1 Comamonas sp.
TTGCCGCCTACATGAACCGCCGTTACCGCGAGCGCGCCTCGACCATCACCGGCCAGATGCTGGGCCACGAGCTCCAGTTGGGCCTGCAGTACACCGTGGTGACGCTGGGCGCCGAAGGCCGCCACCGCCACACCCCGGTGCGCGTCGAGGATTTCGACCTCGCGCGCCATGCGAGCAAGGTCACGGTGCAGGGCGAGGGCGGCGACGACCGCGTCTACGAGATCAGCAGCGCCAGCCATCTGCGCGAGGTGCGCATCGAGGGTCTGGTCAACGGCGAGCCGTTCACGGTGCAGATCGAGCGCGGCTCGGGCAAGAACCCGCTGGCCCTGCGCATCGCGCACAACGGCACCCAGATCGAGGCCCTGGTGCTCTCGCCGCGCGGCGCCGAACTGTACAAGCTGATGCCGTACAAGGCGCCGCCGGACCTGTCCAAGTTCCTTTTGTCGCCCATGCCGGGCCTGCTGATCGACATTGCCGTGCAGCCTGGGCAGAAGGTTCAGGCCGGGGAGAAGCTGGCGGTGATCGAGGCCATGAAGATGGAGAACATCCTGTTTGCGACGCAGGACGGCGTGGTGGGGACGATCAGCGCCAGCCGGGGGGATTCGTTGGCTGTGGATGAGGTGATCATGGAGTTTGTCTGATTTGACGTTCTGCGTTTGTACGGGGCTGGTTGAAGGGCGTTGAAATAACGCGAGCGCGGGCCATTCATCCTTCGACAAGCTCAGGACGAACGGGGATGAGCCAATCGACCCTTGGCGTACAAGGACGTCCCTTGCAAAGATGAAGAGTCCACACGTCAGTTTTCCAACTGCGCCTCCTCGGTGAAACCGTTCGTCCTGAGCCTGTCGAAGGATGTACGGCCTGCCCTCAAGTTTCGTCAAAAGCTTCGGCAGATACGCGCAAGGACAAATAACCGTGCCCACCCCCCCATGAAATTCGACACCCTCACCGTCCAGCTCGCCCTGGCCATCGCCGAGGAAGGCAGCATCTCCCGCGCGGCCGACAAGCTGCAGCTGGCCGTCGCGGCCGCGTCCAAGCGGCTCACGGATCTGGAGCGCCAGCTCGGCACGCCGCTGTTCAAACGCGTGCCGCATGGGGTCAAGCTCACGGAGTCGGGCACCAAGCTGCTCGCGCACATCCGCCAGATCGACAGCCTGATCGCGCGCCTGGGCGACGATGCGCAGTCGATGCGCGAAGGGCAGGACGGGCGCATCATCATTGGCGCGCCCAAGGCGGCGATCATTGAATTCCTCGCGCGCGACCTGGCGCGGGTGCGCGCCCGGTATCCGCAGATCACGCTGCAGATCATCGAGGAGAACAGCAAGATCATCCAGCAGCTGCTGCGCGACAAGGTGATCGACATCGGCATCTACGAGAAAAAGAGCGGTTTCATCGACATGGAAAAGCACGACTACCGCGACGATGCGCTGGTCGCGGTCTACAGCCGTGCGCATTTTTCCTTGGGCGATGCGCCGCTCGAAGCCGATCCGCTGCTCGACTGCCCGCTCGTGAGCCTGGGGGAAGGCTCTGCCGTGCTGGCCAGCCTGCAGCGGCTGCACCAAAGCCGCGGCCGCGCGCTGGGCCGGCACCTCACCGTGAGCGGTTTCGACACCATGCTTGCGCTGGTGCGCCATGGCCTGGGCGTGGGGCTCATGCCTCCCGCGGTGCTTGACAGCCTGCATCCCGAGCCGGGCATCGACCGCATCGCGCTGGCGGGCGACTGGCACCAGCGCTCGTATGTGCTGTCGAGCGTGCAGGGCCGGGCGCAGGAGCAGACGCTGCGCAATGTCGTCGCGGAGCTGCTCGAAGCCTGAAAACCCGACCTGGGTTTGATTTTTCCCGGGTATACCCGGGCTGGATTTCGCGAATTGCGAAGCCAGGCATGCTGATTGCGGTCTTGCCGCGCGATCCAGGCTCGGCGAGCATTGCTCCAAACAGAACATTGGAGACAAGCATGAAACGTCGTGACTTCATCGCTGCCAGCACGGCAGCCCTCGCAGCCCCCTGGGCCGTGGCCGCCACCGAGCTGCCCAAGGGCCCGGTCAAGATCCTCGTGGGCTGGGCACCGGGCGGCGGCACCGATGTGTTCGCGCGCATCGTCGGCCAGAAGCTCACCGAAATGTGGGGCCGCTCGGTCATCGTCGAGAACAAGCCCGGCGCCACCGGTGCGCTCGCGGCCGACTATTTCGCCAAGACGCGCTTCACCGACGGGCTGACGCTGCTCATGGCCCACGTCAATACGCATGCGATTTCGCCGCAGATCTTCAAGAGCATCACCTATGACCCGCTCAAGGACTTCGCGCCCATCGTGCTGATCGGCGCAACGCCGCATGTGCTCGTGACCAGTGGCAAGAACAGCTATGCCTCGGTCAAGGAGGTGGTCGAGCTGTGCAAGAAGAACCCCGGCAAGATCAGCTTCGGCTCCTCGGGCACGGGGTCGGTCCAGCACCTGGCCGCCGAAATGTTCAACATGGCCGCCGGCGTCAAGACCATCCACGTGCCCTACAAGGGGTCGGGTCCGATGCAGACCGACCTGATTGGCGGCCAGATCGATTTCAGCTTCGACACCATGACCGCGGCCACGGCCCAGGTCAAGGCAAAGAAGATGACGGCCATCGCGCAGACCCGTGTGAACCGCGCCAAGGGCTTCCCCGATCTCACCACCATGGACGAACAGGGCTTCAAGGGCTTCGATGCTTCGAGCTGGTACGGCCTGGTCGGCCCCAAGGACATGTCCAAGGACCTGGCCCGGCGCATCAACGCCGACGTCAACAAGGTGCTCGCCATGCCCGACGTCATCGCGCGCTTCGACGGCTTTGGCGTCGAGGATGGCGGCGGCAGCGTCGAAAAATTCGCGGCCTTCATGGTCACCGAGTACAAGAAATGGGGCGAAGTCGTGCGCATCGCCAAAGTGACCGAGGAGAGCTGATATGAGCGAACAAACCACCCCACTTCCGCTGCAGGGCATTCGCGTGCTCGATGTGAGCCAGGTCATGGCCGGCCCCTTTGCCTGCATGTTGCTGGCCGACCTGGGCGCCGACGTGATCAAGGTCGAGCCCCCCACCGGCGACCAGACGCGCGGCGCGATGGGCTTCAAGATGAAGGGGCCCGACAGCATGGGCTTCCTCAACATGAACCGCAACAAGCGCTCGCTGACGCTGGACCTCAAAAGCGACGAAGGCCGCGACTTCTTCTACAAGCTGGCCGAGACGGCCGACGTGATCGTCGAGAACTACCGCCCCGGCGCCGTGCAGCGCATGAAGATCGACTACGAGACGATCCGCAAGATCAACCCGAAGATCGTCTATGTGAGCATTTCGGGCTTTGGCCAGAGCGGCCCCTGGGCCTCGCGCCCGGGCTTCGACCTGATGGCGCAGGCGATGTCGGGCGTGATGAGCGTCACCGGCTACAAGGGCGAAAAGCCCGTCAAGGCGGGCGTTCCGGTGGCCGACATCGGCTGCGCGCTGTTTGCCACGTACGGCCTGCTGTCGGCCTATATCGGCGCGCAGAAATCGGGCCAGGGCCAGCATATCGATGCCTCGCTGTTTGATTCGGCCATGGCGTTCTCGATCTGGGACATGTCCGACTACTGGGGCACGGGCGTGCCGCCGTCGCCACTGGGCACCAGCAACAAGATGAGCGCGCCGTACCAGGCGGTGAAGGCGCGCGACGGCTACTTCGTCATGGGCGCGACCAACCAGAAGCTCTGGGCCAAGCTGTGCGCGCTGCTCGAGCGCCCGGACCTGGTCGAGCACGCGGATTACGCCACCGTGGCGCTGCGCCTGAAAAACCGCGAGGTGCTGATCGAGGAGCTGGAAAAGAGCTTTGCCGAGCGGGACAGCGAGGATTGGGTCGACACCATGCTCGAAGCCGGCATCCCGGCCGGACCGCTGCTGACCTACCCTGAAGCGTTTGAAGGCGAGCACGGCGTGCATCGCAAGATGTGCATGGAGATCGACCATCCGATCGAAGGCAAGGTCAAGAACATCGGTTTCCCCGTGAAGATGCTGGGCACGCCGCAGCAGGTGCGCCGCCATCCCCCACTGCTGGGCGAGCACAACGAGGAAATCATGGCGGAAATCTACGCGCTGTCGGCGTGAGCGGCATGAGCGAGCAGGTCCAACTCATCCTTCATCCCTCGGGCGCGGCGGAAATCACCATCCACCGCCCCGAGCGCCACAACGCGATGACGCAGGCGATGTACGAGGCACTGCTTGAACGCATTGCCGAATGCACGCGCAACCCGCAGGTGCGTGCCGTCTTGTTTCGCGGCGCGGGCGGCAAGTCGTTCATCTCGGGCACGGACATCGCGCACTTCGCCGAGTTCACGCAGGGCGAGCAGGGCATTGCCTATGAAGCCTTTGTCGAGAAGGTGATCGACAGCGTCGAGCGCATTGCCGTGCCGACGGTGGCCGTGATCGACGGCTGGGCCGTGGGCGGCGGTCTGGCTTTGGCCACGGTCTGCGACTTCCGCGTCTGCAGCGAAGGCTCGCGCTTTGGCGTGCCCATTGCCAAGACGCTGTCCAACACCCTGTCGTCGCGCAACCTTGCGCGCCTGCAGTCCGCCTTCGGCGCGCCACGTGTCAAGAGGATGCTGCTGCTGGCCGAATACATCGATGCAGCCGAAGCGTTGTCATGCGGCTATGTCTATGAAGCCTGCGCAGCCGAGCAGCTCAATGACCGCGCCATGGCACTGGCCGCGCGGCTGATGCCCCTTTCGGGCGTGACACAGGCTGCCGTCAAGGAAAGCATGCGGCGCATCGTCATCGAGCAAAGCCTTGCAGATGACGACCTGGTGCACCGGGTCTATGGCAGCGAAGCCTTCCGCCAGGGCGTGGCGCAGTTCCTCAAGCGCTGACGCCACCGCGCGCCATGCCGACCGCCGCTTGCAGCCTTGCAACGGCGGTTTTTTTCTGGGTGCGAGGAGTCCCACACCCCGTCATTTCTCTGAAAATGCCATAGGCGTCCAAGGCGGGCGCCGTTCAGAACAACACAAGGAGCAATATGACTGCAGCGCAGCGTCCATTCAAGGTCCTGGGCATTCAACAGGTGGCGATTGGTGGCACCGACAAGGGCCGCATGAAGAAACTCTGGGTCGACATGCTGGGACTGGAGCAGACCGGCAGCTTCCAGAGCGAGCGTGAGAACGTCGACGAAGACATCCTGTCGATGGGCCGTGGTGCAATGAAAGTCGAAGTGGACATCATGCAGCCGCTGGACCTGGACAAGAAGCCTGCCGTCCACACCACACCGCTCAACCACATCGGCCTGTGGATCGACGATCTGCCTGTGGCGGTCGAATGGTTGACCGCCCAGGGCGTGCGCTTTGCCCCCGGCGGCATTCGCCCCGGTGCCGCAGGCTATGACATCTGCTTTCTGCACCCCAAGAGCAACGAGGAGTTCCCGATCGCGGGCGAAGGCGTGCTGATCGAACTGGTACAGGCGCCCGCGGACGTGATTGCGGCCCTGGGCTGAGTCGTCAGACCAGCAACCAGGCCGCGACTGCCGACAACGCCACGACGCGCAGCGGCGACTGGCGTCCATAGGCCAGCAAGCCAAACGCCGCCAGCGCGATGCCGAAATCCAGGCGGGTATGAATGGCGTTGGTCCAAAGCGGATCGTACAGCGCGGCCAGCAGCAGGCCGACGACCGCGGCATTGGCGCCGGCCATCGCCTGCTGGACCGGGCGCCGCCGGCGCAGGGCTTCCCAGAAGGGCAATGCGCCCGCCACCAGCAGCAGGCCAGGCAGAAAAACGGCGACAAGCAACAGCAGGCCACCGGTCCAGCCGCCCATGGGCGCGGGCATCAAGGCCCCCAGATAGGCCGCAAAAGTGAACAGCGGCCCCGGCACGGCCTGGGCCAGGCCATAGCCGGCTATGAAAGCGTCGTTCGTGACCCAGCCCGGCGGCACCACCGCGGCCTGCAGCAGCGCGAGCACCACATGGCCGCCGCCAAATACCAGCGCACCCGCCTGGTAGAACGCGGCCAACTGCGTGCTCAGCGCGGGCGCGGCCAGCACCACCATGGACAGCAGCAGCAGCAAGCCGAACAACAGGAGCAGCACTGCGGCGGTCTTCCTGCCCAGCCCTGGTGCGCGCGGCGTGGCCGCGGGCAGCGGCGCGGGTTGCAGCCGCCAAAGTCCCACCAGGCCGGCCAGGGCAATCGCGCTGACCTGTCCCAGCGCCGTGGGAATCGCCAGCGCCAGCAGCGCGGCGAGGAGCGCCAATGCTGCCCGGGGTCGATCGGGGCACAGCGAGCGCGCCATGCCCCATACCGCATGCGCGACCACAGCGACTGCGGCCAGCTTCAAACCATGTACGGCGCTGGACGTGGCCAGCCAGGCCCATTGTTGTACCCCGAGTGCGAACAGGATCAGCGCCAGCGCCGACGGCAACGTGAAACCCAGCCATGCAGCCAGCGCGCCCGGCCAGCCTGCCCGCCCCAGCCCCAATGCAAAGCCGACCTGGCTGCTCGCCGGGCCCGGTAAAAACTGGCACAGCGCGACCAGATCGGCATAGCTGCCGTCATCGATCCACCCGCGCCGCTGCACGAACTCCGCGCGAAAGTAGGCCAGATGCGCGACCGGTCCGCCAAAAGACGTCATGCCCAGCTTGAGAAAAGCCAGAAAGACTTCAGCAGTTTTTCCGGCTGGCTTTTGATCAGGCAACGGTGGAGGAGGGGGCGCAAGGGAGGACATCAAGAAAACACCCATGAAAGCGAGGGCTGCCATATGAAAAGTGGGCAACGAACGGGTCAGCGCACAGCATAGCGCGTGCCAGTGCCCAAGGCAGCGCTCGAACGTCAGGAACATCGGAGCGGTTTTGGACGCTGTTGGCATGCGTTGCGAACAGCTTCGCAACGGCAATTGCAAAGAACGCCAACCATCAGCAAAAAACACCTATCTCCGCTCAAAAATAGAAGAATTTACATGCATTTGCACCCATCATTTTTTCGGCATTTATTTTGGGTCACAAGGCGCGGCGCAGGGGAATTCGCCTCCCACAATCGGCGCCATGGACTGTTCGCCTTCGCCAACAGCCTGATCCAGGAGTGTTTTCCATGCCGCCCGATAATGTCTTGAGCCCTTCTACCCACGCAGCAGAGCACGCGATGCATTTCCATCCCCCGGTGTGCGCCACCGCCTCGCCACGGACCGAGCCCGGCGCATGGACCGAGGCGTCCGTGCAGCGATTGCTGGATCTTCCTTTTCTCGATCTGCTGCACCAGGCCCAAACCGTGCACCGCGCGCATTGGCCCGAAGGCGACATGGAGCTGGCGACGCTGCTGTCGGTCAAGACCGGGGGCTGCCCGGAAAACTGCGGCTACTGCCCGCAGGCCGCGCAGTTCGATACGGGCGTAGAAGCACAAAAACTCATGAGCGTCGATGAGGTGCAGGCAGCGGCACAAGCCGCCAAGGATGCGGGAGCCACGCGCTTTTGCATGGGCGCGGCATGGCGCGCGCCCAAGGACCGCGATATCGAGAAAATGGCCGTGCTGATCGAGACCGTCAAAGGACTGGGAATGCAGACCTGCGCGACGCTGGGCATGCTGCAGCAGCACCAGGCGGTGGCATTGAAAGATGCCGGCCTGGACTTCTACAACCACAACCTCGACACCGCGCCGGAGTACTACACCGACGTGGTCAGCACGCGCAGCTACCAGGACCGGCTTGATACCTTGAATGCAGTGCGCGCTGCCGGCATCAGCGTCTGCTGCGGCGGCATCGTCGGCATGGGCGAGGCGCCCGTGCACCGCGCCGGGCTGATTGCACAACTGGCGAATTTGAATCCCTATCCCGAGTCCGTGCCCATCAACAGTCTGGTGGCCGTCCCCGGAACGCCGCTGGCTGACAGTGCGCCAATTGATCCGCTGGATTTCGTGCGTGTGATTGCGGCATGCCGGATCACCATGCCCCGGGCCCGCGTGCGCATGTCGGCCGGACGCCAGCAAATGGGGGAGTCGGTGCAGGCGCTGTGCTTTGTGGCTGGCGCAAACTCGATTTTCTATGGCGACAAGCTGCTGGTGACGGGGAACCCGGAAGTCGACGCCGACAACCGGTTGCTCGAAAAACTGGGCATGCGGGTTCGCCGCAGCCCAATCCAAGTCACCTAAACAGCGCAGGCGCGCAGTGCGCCTGCCGATGGCTTCATGCCAGGGTCAGCGTGACATCGATATTGCCGCGCGTGGCGTTGGAATAGGGGCAGACCTGGTGCGCGTCATCGACCAGCTTCTGGGCCTGGTCCTTGTCCATGCCGGGCAACTTCACGGCCAGGCGCACGGCAATGCCGAAAGCCTCGCCCACCGGGCCCAGGTCGACTTCGGCGGCAATGGACGCATCCTCGGGCAGCGTCACCTTCTGGCGAGCGGCCACGGCCTTGAGTGCGCCCAGAAAGCAGGCCGAATAGCCAGCGGCGAACAGCTGCTCGGGATTCGTGCCCTTGCCGGCGCCGCCGGGCGCCGACAGGTCGATATCCAGGCGGCCGTCGTCGCTGCTGGAGGCGCCGTCGCGGCCGCCGGTGGTGTTGGTGCGGGCGGTGTAGAGAACTTTGTCGAGCGATGCCATGGTGGAACTCCTGGAAAGATAAAAAAGCTTCAGATCGAAGCGGCAGGGATCAGCGTGACCAGATGGTCACGCCATTGCTGGAGTTGCAGGCGCAAGGCCTGCAGCTCGGATAGGGTGCAGGGGCTCTGCTGCAGCAGGCATTCGGGAATGCCGGCGATCTTTGCGCGCAGCTCCCGGCCGGCGTCGGTCAAAGCAATGCGGACTCGCCGTTCATCGGCGCTATCGCGCTGGCGTTGCAGCCAGCCGGCGCTTTCCATGCGCTTGAGCAGCGGGGTCAGCGTGCCGGAATCAAGAAACAGCCGTTCACCCAGTTCGGACACCATGCAGTTGTCCTTTTCCCACAGCGCCAGCATGACCAGATACTGGGGATAGGTGAGACCCCAGGGTTTGAGCAGCGGCTTGTAGACCTTGGTCGTGGCCAGCGAAGCCGAGTACAGCGCAAAGCACAACTGGCTGTCGAGCTGCTGAATTTGTTCGGTGGGGGATGCAAGGGCGCGGGGCATGGGTGCATTCTGATGTGCAATTCAATTGCACACAACTTAATAAATCAATGCACCTGCCGGCAGCAGGGTCTGCGGCCTTTCTATTCCCGCGAAGCAGGGCGTACGGCGCCGGGTTCGCGCTGCGCCTTGTGTGCCAGCCACGCCTGGCGCACGAAAGGATCGGCGACGCAATACACCCCATGGCTCTTGCGCATGATGAGGTTGGCATTGCGCAGATCATCGGCCACGCGCTGCACCTGGTCCGTCGTGACCTCGTGCCCGACCATCGCGCTGTAGGCTTCCACCGATTGCGCCGAAAACAGGCCGCGCACCCCATCTTCCTCGGCCGCGACGCGCCCGAACACGGCCATGGCCAGCAGCCCCAGGTCCTCGATCTTGCGCAGTTCCACATCCGCGGCCGCGCTCTTGAGGGTCAACGCAATGACGGGAAAGAACGCATCCACCTGTTGCTGCGCATACTGCTGCACCATGCGCAGCGCGCGCAGCATCTCCTCGGGGCGATGGTCCAGCGTCTCGAAGGCGGCAATGGCCACCGGCAGGCTCGGCACCTTGGCGCCTTCGCCGCCGACGGCGCCCAGCAGGTATTGCACATAGTCGTCGCCCAGCGTGGGGTAACTCAGCGATGTCGCCCCGGCAAAGGCCTGCTTGCCCTGCAGCGTCAGGCTCGACACCTGCGCGCGGTGTGAGCCCGTGCCGATGAACAGGAAATAGCCGGGCGTGTGCGGCCGGGGGTTGATGGCATCGCGCGCGGCCTTGAGCGCGAGCATCAGCTGCGCGCCTTGCTCCGTGGCCAGCACCTGCTGCACCTCGTCGACGATCAGCACGACATGGGTTTTTGCCTTGTCGACCACTTCCATCAAGGCTTGCGCCAGCGGCGGGCCATCCCGCGTGCCCAGGTCCGCGAGCTGAAACCCGAACTTCACGCCCATGGCCTCGACGTCCAGCCCCTTGATGCGTGCCAATCTGGCAAGGACGCTCGAAGCCGGGGTCTGCAATTCCTGCAGCGTGGCGCGAATGGCCGCCTGGACCAGCGCACCCGGGTCGGCCTGGGTGTCCGACCACAGATCCACATAGACGACGACCGCGTCATGCGCCTCCAGCGCCGGCATCAGGTCCTGCTGCAGGAAGGTGGTCTTGCCAGTGCGCCGCGAGCCGGACAGAAACAGCCCCGAGCGCAGCCCCTGGTCCAGGATGCCAGGGCGCAGCAGCTGCTGCGCCATCTGTTCGGCCAGCGCCTGGCGGCGAAAGTAGCCCATTCGCATGAATTATTCCAAAACGATAATTATTGATATCAAATAATTTACCATAATTGGCCTGAAGCCACATGAGCAGCAGGACGGGTGGTTACAGCTCCTCCATCATGCGCGCCGCCTTGTTGCCGGTGGCCGATTCGGCCCGGAAGTAGCCCATCACCGTTGCCACGCTCTGGTGCCCGGTCATGGCCATGGTGTCCGAAAGCGACACATTGCGCCGGCCCGCTTCGGTCACAAAGCCCGAACGCAGAGAATGCGCGGAGAAATCCCCCTCCACCCCTGCGATTTCGCAGCGCTCGCGCACGATATTGCGCACCGCAGGAGGCGTGAGCGGCTCGCCCAGATGGCCGCCCTTGCGGATGCGCCGGAAGATCGCACCTTCGCCGATACCACTGGCTTCGAGCCATGCACCCAGCGCCTGCGCGGCCGCGCCCAGCACCGGCTTGTGGTTTTCCGGCGCATCGATACCTGCCTGGTTGGTCTTGGAATGCGTGAGCGTATAGAGATAGTCGCCCGAGGGCAGGCGGCGCAGGAAGCGCATGTCGGCGCCCGCGACTTCGGAGCGCCGGCGGCCGCCACTGGCCCAGGCAAACAGCAGCAGCGCCCGGTCGCGCCGCCCGCGCAGGCTGTCATCGCAGGTATCGAGCAGCCGCGTGAGCAGCTCGCGCGTCAGTGCGTCCTTCTTTTGCGGCAACGCACCGCGCTTGGCATAGGCCTTGCGCGTGCGCGACAGCAGCTCGCGCACGCGCGGATCATGGCAGGGGTTGGCCAGATCCCGTACCTGATGCGCCTTGGACAGCACCGCTACCCGATGCACCAGCGTGTTGTGCGCCGGCGCGCCGGGGCGCGACTTGTAACCCGCGTCCATCAGCGCCTGGTCCATGGCCGGCGGCATTTCACAGACCAGGCCCTGCGGCGTGCTGCGCTGCGCATGGTCCACCACAAACTGCAGCACGCAATCCACGGCCAGCGGCAGCGCGATCTGGCCGCCATAGCGCAGCGCATGCCATGCGGCCCAGTAGCGCAACGCGCTTTGGTAACTCATGCGGGTATTGAGCGACTCGCCTTCACGCAGCAGATCCTGCATGGCCTGGCGCGCCTGTTCGTCCAGCCCATGCGCAGACAGGGGGGCTGGCAACGCCTGAGCCTGTGCATTGGCCTCGAGGGCTGTCGAATCTGGCGAAGAAGGCAGTGCGGGCGCAAAAACAGCAGGTTGCATGTATGATTCTCGTTGTATGTATTATTTCTTATGTAATACGTATTGTATAATACGAATATAAATAATAACTCGCGATAACAATCTCTTATCGATACTAATCCTAGCAGGATGCCAAGATGAACACTCCCAAAGTAACCCGTGGCGTGCAGGAAGCCGATGTCTGGGCTGCGGCCGATGCCTTGCTGGCCCAGGGCCTGCGTCCCACCATCGAGCGGGTGCGCCAGCAGATTGGTCGGGGTTCGCCGAACACCGTCAGCCCGATGCTGGAATCCTGGTTTGCGACGCTGGGCCAGCGCCTGGGCGTGTCCCAGGCGGATAAACAGCAAGGTGGCGTGCCCGAGAATGTGCTGCGCCTGGCCCAGGAGCTGTGGGAGAGCGCCAGCCAGGAGGCCATGGACCGCGCGCAAAACGCACTGCAAGAACGTGAATCCGCGCTGCAGTCCAGCCGCCTGGCGCATGAAGCCGATCTGGAACATATGGAGCAGCGCGAGAAGGCCTTGCACCAGCAAAAGCAGGCTATGGACGAAGCCATGAAGCTGGCCCGCGCCCAGGCCCAGGAGCTGTCACGCCGGCTCGATGAAATGCAGCAGCTGGCCCAGGACCGCGAAGCCCAGCTGGGCAGCCTGCGCGCCGAAATCACCGCGGCCGCCAAGGCCCGCGAGCTCGAGCGCAAGGAGCACAGCGAGGAGCAGCAGTCCGCGGCCCAGGAACGCCAGCGCCTGGCCGAGCAGTTTGCCGGCAACGAGCGCCGCATGCTGACCGACCTCGATCGTGCGCGCCAGGAAGTCGCCGGTGCCAAGAAGGCCCAGGCCGAGCAGGAACGAAAATCCGAAGCCCGGCTGGCCGAATGGCAAAGCCGCCAGCAGCATCTGGAAGAAGAACTGTTGCAGGCGCGCACCCAGTTGCTGGGCGCGCAGCAAAGTGCCCAGGCGGCGCAGGAACGCGTTGTCGATCTCAAGGCTTTGCTGGTGGCAACCCAAGGCGCCGTCGCAGCCGGAACCGGCGTCGACAAAACCGCCGCGCCGCGCACCGGCAGCCGCTCGCTGCAGCGCCGCGCGCTGGCCCAACGCGCGCGCAATCTGCCGCGCAAGTAGGCAAGAGGCAAGGGCGCCGCTGCGGACATTGCTTGCGAAAATTCCTGCCTGGAGCCACGCTCTTCGCGCTGCGGCCCACGCTTGCGGCCACGGCAGCAATGGAAAGGAACAGTGCGATGCGGTCTCTTGCTCTTGCCTTGATGTATCTCGCAGCCACCCTGGCCCACGCCACGCCCGGCGGCCTCGATGCCAACGGCTGCCACAACTCGAAGAAAAAGGATTTCCACTGCCATGCGCCGCGCGACAAAGCCAAGGCCAAGGACCAGGGCAGCGGCGAATCCCGCACGCAGCGCGAAGCGCGGCTGCTGCGCGAATGCCAGGGGCGGCCCAATGGCGGTGCCTGCGTGGGCTATGCAAAGGGGGCGGCCGATCCTGTGCGCTGACACCCCTTCAATAAACGCTTGCCAAGCGCGTCTGTTGCGGTGAATAGGGCATCTATTCACCGCAAAAATGCGGTGATCATCCCCTCCAATGCGGCCTTGTTCCCACGGGCCATAGCGGCCTGCAACGGATCCATACGGGCGCCTGGCGCAGGGACGAGCAGGGCCCCATGCAGGTGGTTTCAGGGCGCCCGGGACGGCAGAAGGTGCATTTCGAGGCCCCGGGCGCGGCGCAATTGCCGGTTGAAATGGCGCGCTTTGTGCACTGGGCCAATACGGATGACAGCCATCCAGCGCTGCTCAAGGCCGGGCTGGCCCACCTGTGGTTCGTGACGCTGCATCCCTTCGAGGATGGCAACGGACGGATCGCCCGGGCGGTAGGCGATCTGTTTCTTGCACGCGCGGATGCCAGCCCCAGCGCTATTACAGCCTGGCAGGGCAGATCCAGCGCGAACGCGAGGCTTATTACCAGGTGCTGGAGCAAACGCAGCAGCAAGGTATGGATGTCACGGCCTGGCTGCAGTGGTTCCTGACCGCGCTGGTGGAGGCCGGAATGCTGGTCAAGGCGCCTGGAGGAGGGCGCAGCTCGGCTTATGCCCTGCCCGACGAGTTTGCCGAGCCGGGGCGGGAGTGAGTCGACTTCAGCGCCCAGCCCAGAAGGCGTTCTGTTGCGCCGCGATCTCGGCTTCGAGCGCAGGCACCGGCCCGATCAGCTCGACGGGCTTTTGGCAATGGTCGAAAACGTAGCGCGACGAAACACTCATTGTCGGATTTTCCGCATGGTTGCCCGTGTGCCGCAGCAGCGACTGCTCGGTCATGCCAAACACCACGCGGCCGATATTGGCCCAGTACGAGGTGCCGGCGCACATGCAGCAGGGCTCGACCGAGGTGTAGAGCGTGCAGTGCCAGAGGTAATCGGCCGGATAGCTGGTGGCGGCCACGCGCGCCAGCGTCGACTCCGCATGGTTCACGGTGTCGATATTGCATTGCTCGAGCAGCACGGTTTCGTTGTCGGGCGCCACCAGGATCGCGCCAAACGGGTGGCGACCCATGCGGACGGCGCGCTCGGCCACTTCGATGGTGCGGCGCAGATGGCGCTCGATCTGTTCAGAGGTCGGGGGCAGGGTGCTCATGGCGCAAATGGTTTCTGTTGAAAATTGCATGGCACCAGCGCAAGCAGCTTGCATGCCAGAGCTTTCTACAATGGCTGCGATGCACAGCAACAACAGCGATCACAACGCATCCCCCGTGGTACTGGTACTGGCCGCTGGCCAGGGTCAGCGCTTTCGCGCCTCGGGTGCGCAGACCGCAAAACTCCAGGCTCGGCTGCATGGCCGCGGCGTGCTCGAACACACCCTGGAGGCGGTGGCTGCGAGTGGTCTGACGGCGGTACTCGTGCAAAACAGTGCACAGTGGCAGAGCCAAGGCATGGGCCATTCCATTGCACGCGGCGTGGCGCTGTCACCCGAGGCCAGCGGCTGGCTGGTCCTGCCGGGCGATTTGCCTGCGATTGCGCCGTCAAGCCTGCGTGCGGTGGCGCAGGCGCTGCACCAGCATGGCGGCGTGGTGCGGCCCCGGATCGCTGGCCAATGGGGGCATCCCGTGGGATTTTCCGCGGCCTGGGGCGCGCAACTGCAGCAGCTATCGGGCGACAGCGGCGCGCAGCCCGTGGTCCAGGCCGCGCGGGCGCAGCACCAATTGCAGGCGTTGGAGCTGGGTGACTGGGGAGCGCTGGCGGACACGGATACGCTCGAGGCGCTTTCGGCCGTAGCCGATCGTTGGGCGCAACGCCTTGTCTGAAGCAACGTACGCAAAAGCCGTCAGCTGGTAGTCGGCGCCCCGGGCATCCATGGCGCTGGCTGGCTGGGTGGCAGGAAATCGCTGCGCACACGGTCGATGTCCGGGATATTGGGTATCTGAGCACCCGGTAACCGACTTGCGTGAGCATGGCATCGCGGGCCTCGTCCTTGACGGCTTTGCCCTGGTGGCTGGCGTCATCCAGCTCGATCACGGCCAGCACCTGAAACGCCTTGTCGCAAACCACGAAATCAGCGGTCTTGCGGTCGAAGGTATTGCGGGTCGCATAGGCGTGGGCCGACAGAAGCGCACCGAAGCTCACCTGGGCCAGGACCACCAGATCCGGCAAGGCCTGCGTCAGCCGGTGGTGCATGGCTTGCTCGCGTTCCGTCAGCAGTTGCCTGCGTCGGGGCGGCTCTGCCGTTTTTGCTCCGGCGCCTTGCGTGGAACCTGCTTTCCGGGATCCCCGGACAACGAACACCAGCGCAATCACCGCCACGACCAGAATCCACATTGAAGTTTTCATGCGTTCTTCCTTTGGAGAGGAGTGTGCAGGAAACCTCAGCGGTCAACGGTCGCTCAGGGCTCAACCAGAAGTCCGCTAAAAATGTTATTTAACATAATATACATCGTATCTACTATCATCGATGGATAGTTTGTAGCCTTTTGCGATTGAAAGTCAGGTGTTTTCCGAGGTAACTGCTATAGTCATCCAGAAGTTAGTTTTTGCAATTTCTGTGTGCTTACGTTGCATTTTTTGTGACATGCAGATATGCCTAATTCCTCTACCACCTAGCCGCTCTATGCTCGCTGCCGCATCTGCCTCCCGCCGCCAGGTTGTTTTTCAGCTTGCCAAATGCATTGCGGTGCTGTCGCTGCCGGCTTTACCGGCAAGCGCCGCGTCGGCCGCGTCGGCCGAGGCGATTCCAGACCGGACGATCCGATCCCTGGCAGCTGCTTTTGAGCAGTTGACGGGTATCGCCAATGCGAACGACGCGCTCACACGGCAATACGTCACCGTATTGATCAAGAACCTCGACAAGGTGCAATGGGATGCACTTGTCGGTCTGTCCGGCAAATCCGCGGCGCAGCTGCGCGACGCTTCGCTGCGTCCACCGCTGCGCGACACCGTCGAATTTGCCCTGCAACTGTGGGTCAGCGGCATGGTCGGAACGACGCAGGTCATCGCGTATACCGACGCTCCCATCTGGTCCGCACTGAGCTTCACCAAACCGCCAGGCGTGTGTGGCGGCGCTTTTGGCTATTGGGCGGATCGACCCGCCTGAGCCTGCGGTCTTTCATCCCATCAGGCTACACCCTTATTTCCTGAGAGAACCTTATCCATGCAAGAGTCTTTGGACAGCGAATTGACGTCGGACGTCATCGTCGTTGGTGCCGGCGCAGTCGGCAGCATGCTGGCATGGCAAATGGCACAAAAGGGTGTCAAGGTCCTGCTGATCGACGCTGGCCCCCGCATCGAGCGCGCCACGGCAGTGCAGAACTTCTACGACTCCGCCGACAAGGGCCCCAATTCGCCCTATCCCAGCCAGCCGTACGCGCCGCACCCGATGCATCCGCGCGACCATCTGGTACAAGCCGGTCCGGATGTCTTCGGTGGCAGCTACTTGCGCGGGGTGGGTGGAACCACCTGGCACTGGACAGGCTTTGCGGCGCGCTTTCGGCCCAACGACTTCCGTACCAAGACCCTGTTTGGTGTGGGCGTGGACTGGCCCGTGGTCTATGAAGACCTGCAGCAGCACTATCTGTTCATCGAAAAGGAATGGGGCACCGCGGGTTACGCGGCATTCGACCAGGGCGGACCACGCCATGGCGCGCCCTACCCTTTGCCGCCGGTTCCCATGACCTATGGCGACAAACTCATACGCGATGCGCTGGCGCCCCTGGGTTACACCGTTGCGCCCTTTGCCCATGCGCGCAATTCGGAAGTGTTCGACGGCCGCCCTCCGTGCTGCGGCAGCTCCAGCTGCGCCCCCATCTGCCCCATTGGCGCCAAATATGACGCCAGCGTGCATGTGGCAAAGGCCGAAGCCGCAGGTGTGCGCATGGTGCCCGAATTGCTGGTGGAGCACATTGAAGTAGGCAAGGACAAGTTGATCAGCGGGTTGCGCGTGCGCCGCTCCAATGGGCAACGCAGCATGGCCCGGGCACGCATCTACATCATCGCCGCGCATGCGACGGAGACCCCCAGCCTGCTGCTTCGCTCGGCCCAGCCCAATGCCCCGCACGGCGTGGCCAACAGCAGTGACGCCGTGGGCCGGTACTTGATGGGTCAGGTGGATCTGGACACGCGTGCGCTTACGCGTGAGCCAATTTATACCTACCGTGCTCCGACGACGACCGCCGGCATTCAGGAGCTGCGTGACGGTGCAACACGCCGCACGCATGGCGCCATCGGCACCTCTTTCCTCAATCGTGGTTGGCATGTCGGCCTGGGGCCGATGCAACGCTCTGCACACCTCATCAAGTCTGGATTGCGCGGCAGCGAGTTGGCCGCGCGCCTGAGCGATGAGTGCTCGCGCGAGCTGGCGATCAACAGTTCGGTCGAAACCTTGCCTTCGGCGAACAACCGCGTTCAGCCTGACCCGGTGCTGCGCGACTCCAGTGGCATGCCGCGCCCACGCGTCAGCTTCACCATCGACGACTACACCTTGCGCGGCATTGAAAAGGCGCGGGAGCGGCATGCAGACATCACCAGGGCGCTGGGTTGCACCGACATCGAGACGGACGCGCCGTCTGTCGCATCGGCCATCATTGCCGGCACGGCGCGCATGGGCGCCAATGCCGCGACCACGGTGGTCGACCCCTTTTGTCGCAGTCATGACCACGCCAACCTGTTTGTCGTCGGCACCGCGAACTTTCCCACCATGCCGATCAACGCGCCCACGCTGACCGCGGTCGCATTGGGCTTGCGTGCCCTGCCCTTGTTGCACGCCGATCTGGCTGCGGGGCGTTTCCCAATGCCGACCTCACCAAAGTAAAACCCATATGCTGCGTCGCAACTGGCTGAAGATCTCCGCACTTTCGTCCCTTGCCGCGACATTGCCGGCCAAGGCCCGCGACGCGCTGCGTAAACCAGAAGAGGGCGTGGCATCCGGTTCCCCCGCGTACCAGCGTGTTGTGCGTGCGATTCGCGACACGTTCCCTTCGCCCACCCGTTCGCAGGCTGCCGACAACCGCTTTTCGCGACTGATGGCTTACGCGATGGGGGAATACGAGAAGCGCAAAACCCACCGGACTTTTCTGGGCAAGCGCCACGCGCTCGACTACGCCGGAGCGCGCCGTGAACGCATCGGTGAAAAGCTGGGCGACGCCCGCGGCACCATCCGCGAGACCGCGCGCTACCTCGAAGGCCAGTACACCTGGAGCCATCCCAATGTGCACCGGCTGCACGGTTCGGCAACCTCGGTGTCGATCATCGGGCAGCTTTACGGATCCATCATCGATCCCAACACGGTGTGGGATGACTTATCGCACAAGGCGGCCGAAGCGGAAGTGCGGGTGTCCGCCATGTGTGCAGCATTGGTCGGATACGACCCGGAAAAGGCGCTGGGACTTTTCACCTTCGGCGGCACCGGCACCACGCTGTATGGCATCAAGGTCGGGGCCGAGATTGCGCAGCCCGGCCTGTTCAACGACGGCATCCGGCAACCGCTGCGGGTGTTCGGCTCTGATCTGGCGCATTACGCCAAGCTCAGCGCCTCGGCCTGGCTGGGACTGGGTAGCCAGGCAGCGGTTTCCGTGCCGACGGGCGATGACAACGCCATGGACATCGCGGCGCTTGAAAAGGCGCTGCGCCTGAGTATCGAGAAAGGCGAGCGCATTGCGGCCATCGTGGTCACCATGGGCACTACCGATGCCTTCGGCATTGACGACATTTTCGCGGTGCACGCGCTGCGCAAGCGGCTGGTGGACGAGTACCGGCTCGACTACACCCCCCATCTGCACGCCGACGCCGTGATCGGCTGGGCGTACGCGGTGTTCAACGACTACGATTTCGCGGCCAACGCGCTGGACATTCCACCCGAAGCCGTGGCATCGCTCAAGGCCGTGCGCGAGCGCATTCGGCACCTGCACCTGGCCGACTCGCTGGGCATAGACTTCCACAAAAGCGGCTACACGCCCTATGCCTCGAGCCTGTTCATCGCGCGCGATGCGCAGTTGCTCAACACGATACGCCGCGACAAGGTCGCCATGCCCTACCTGTTCCAGTTCGGCGAATACGATCCGGGCATCTACACGCTGGAATGCTCGCGCTCGGGCGGCCCGGTCTTGGCGGCATTGGCCAACCTGCTCATGCTGGGCAAGGACGGCTACCGCGGCCTGCTGAGCCACTGCGTCGAGATGTCGCAAATGCTGCGCCGCAGGGCGCGAGATTTGCCCTGGCTCACGGTGCTCAACCAGGACAACCACGGCGCGGTGGTGGTGGTCCGGGTGTATCCGGACGGGGTCGATGGCGACAAGGCCTACCTGGCGGAGAAGGGCAGCATCGAGCAACGCAATGCGCTGATCCGGCACAACGAATTCAACAAGGCCGTCTACACCGCCACGCGCGAGGCCGCCGAGGGCGGCGAAAGCCCGGTATTCGTGCAGACCAGCCGCTACCGCAGCACGGTCTACGGCGAACCTGTGGTCGGCATCAAGGTCTTCACCTTGTCTGCATTTACCGACCCCGCATCGGTCGACGCCGCCATCAATGCGTTGCAGGCAGCGCGCAAAAAAGTCGCGGCGCTGCAGAAAAAGCCCTGAACTCAGTCCGCTTCTCTTTGCCTACGAAAGTTCACCATGGCCCTCTCCCCGCGCGGCGCAGCCCTGAGCCTCAGGCTGCGCCGCTTCGCCCTGATTGTCGGCGCGGCAACGCTGTCGCTCACCGGTTTCACAACGCCCGCGCATGCGCGCGCGCCCAGCGCGTCCCAGGCGCTGGAAATTCCTTCACATCTGTTCGCGCTGACGCACCCGATAGGCCAGCAGCGCCTGATCGAAAGCAACTACCGCCAGGCCTACTGGCCGCTGTCGGCGTACTTCGAGACGCAGCGCAACCAGGCATATTGCTCGGTCGCGACTTCGGTGATCGCCTTGAACGCGCTGGGCATTGCCCGTCCGGCGACGGCCCTGTATCCGGACTATTCTTTCTTTACGCAGCAGGATTTCTTTGCCGGCGTGGACCCCCGCATCGCCCAGCCCGAAGTGGTCGCAAAGGAAGGCATGACGCTGGAACAACTGGGCAAGGTGCTGGCGTCCCATCCGGTGCGCACCGAAACGGTTTTCGCCGATACGCTGGATGCGGGTCAGTTGCGCGCGCTGCTCATGAAGCATCTGCGCGAACAGGACCGCTTTGTGCTGCTCAACTTCAACCGCCCGATTCTCGGCGAGGTCGGCGGCGGACATTGGTCGCCACTGGCCGCCTACCATGAGGCCAGCGATTCGGTGCTGCTGATGGATGTCGCCCGCTACAAGTACCCGCCTGTCTGGGTGCCTCTGACAGAGCTTTTGCGCGGTGCGCAGGATCACGACAGCGTCAGCGGCAAGGCACGCGGCCTCATCGTCGTGCAAGGGCGATAAGACTTGGCCGTTCCTGTCCAAGATCTTGCCGCGGGTCGCGACCACAGTCTGGTGCTGCGCGCCGATGCCAGCCTGCAGGGCTGGGGCGGCGACGGCACGGGACGGTTTCCGCCCCCTGCCGGAATATGCACGGCACCGCCAGCGGCGCGGGCATCGGTGGTGGTGCGCGCCGCGCAGCCGCTGCGGCAGATCTGCGCCAGCGGCGGCACCAGCCTCGGACTGGACGCTCACGGTACGGCCTACCTGTGGGGCGCCAATCGCGCTGGCATGGGCGGCGAGCTGGCGCACATCGTGCACGAACGCCCCCAGCCCCTGCGCGGCCTGCCGGCGATCGCCCAGTTGAGCACCGGTGAGTTCTTTACAACGGCGCTGGCGCGAGACGGCCGCCTCTTCGCTTGGGGCCTGGCCAGCCGCGCTGGACAAGGGCGCAACGACGCGCCCGCTGCCTTGGTCGGGCTGCCCGCATTCATGCAGTGCGATGTGGGCGGCGCGCACGCGCTGGCGATCGACAAATTGCACCGGCTCTGGGCATGGGGCTCGAACGCCGCGGGCCAGCTCGGGCTGGGTCATCTTCATGACCAGGGCCAGGCATTGCGCGTGCGCATGGCGGGCGGCGTTATGGCCGCCGCAGCGGGTGCCAGCCACAGTTTGGCAATCGACGCCCTGGGGGCCGTATGGGCATGGGGCAGCAACCAGCATGGGCAGTTGGGCAACCGCCAGGCGGCCTACCGTGACACGCCGCTGCGTGTCACGCTGCCTGAAAAGATCGTGCAAGTGGCGGCGGGGATGTACGTCTCCTATGCCCTGGGACGCTCGGGTCGCCTCTACGCCTGGGGCTGGAACGCCCGCGGCCAATTGGGCCAGGGTGATTTGCAGGCGCATGCGGGCATCCTGCCTGTGGCCCTGCCGGCACGGATACATCAAGTCGCCGCGGGTCAGGGCCATGTCCTTGCCACCGATGGCAATCAGGTCTGGGCCTGGGGCGACAACACCAGCGGGCAGTTGGGCCACGAAGGCGGGCACACGGGAACGCCGCAGCCATTGCCCTGAAACCGTCCGCCCTCCCTTTCCCTTTGCCTGTGCATTGCCACTCCGAACCCCGAGACTCGAACATGACTGCCCACTTGCCCCGTCGCGATTTCTTGAACGTCAGCTGGAAATTGGGCGCAGGGATCATGGTGCCGCCGATTCTGCTTGCCTGCGCAGGCGGCGAGGACGGGATGGCAGCGACCCCGGAGACCTTTGTCGAGCCCCTGCGTCTGCAGGCGCGTGACGGCATTCTTGACTACACCTTGCGCATGGCCTATGCGGATCTGCAAATCAATGGCAAACAGGCCCACGTGCGCACCTACAACGGCATGATTCCCGCGCCGACGTTGCAGCTGCGCGCCGGCGAGACACTGCGCGTGAAAGTGGTGAACGATTTGCCGCCCAACCCGGACAGCGCGGAGCCTGCCGAACACTTGCGCTACATGAACAGTGCCAACCTGCACACCCATGGCCTGCATGTGTCGCCTGGCATGCTGGGCCCCGATTTGTACGGTGATTACGTGATCGACGATTCCGCTTCGGCCGTGCAGCCGGGCCAGTCGCGCCAGCATGAATACAAGATCCTGAGCAACCATCCGGTCGGCACCTCGTGGTACCACCCCCATCTGCATGGCTCCACGGCCATCCAGGTGGGCAGCGGCATGGCCGGTGCGATCCTGATCACAGGCGATATGGACGAGGTGCCGGAGATTGCGGCGGCACGCGACCGGGTCATGGTGTTCCAGGCGCCCATACTGGATGCCCAGGGCCGGCTCGAGAGCTTTTCGCAAGTCACTTCGCCCGATGCGGAGCCGCCGTTTCTGGTCAATGGGGTGCGACGCCCGCGCCTGGTGCTGCGTCCGGGACAGGTCGAACGCTGGCGCCTGGTCAACGCCGGTATCGCCAGCTACCTGAACCTGGCCTTGGATGGCCACGCGCTGCACCTGATCTCGCTGGACTCGTGCCCGCGCACCCATCCAAAGGTCATTTCACCGGACGGGGCCATCGGCCTGGTCCTGGCACCGGGCAACCGGGCCGACCTCCTGGTCAAAGCGGGAGCGCCAGGCCGCTATGTGTTGCGCACCAAGCCCTACGACATGGGCTTTCCGAACATGCTGGACGAGGACATCCTCGCGGAGATCGTCGTCGAGGGCGTGCCGCTGGATATGGCACTGCCCACCGCTGCCTTGCCGGTATCGCGGAATCTGGCAACCATCACCGACGCCGAGCTGGCAGCCCATGGCGGCTTGCGGCGCAACGTGGTGTTGCGTTCGGTCTACAACGACAGCGGCGAACCGCTCGGGGCCGCGCCCGCCGCGGATGTGCTCGACTCCCCGGGCGCTGAGCTCTCGCAGTGGCAGTACCAGACCGACAGCACGTTTTTCGCGGATACCGCCTTTACCGTGAACACGGGCGATGGCAAATCATCGGCCATGCCCGGCATGCCGCAGCGCTTTGCGCCATTCCAGTCGCACCGCGCGACCCGACAGACCGTGGCACTCGACAGCGTCGAGGAGTGGACGGTCTACAACATGAACTCGGTCCAGCACCCCTTCCATATTCACATCAACCCGTTCCAGGTCGTGAAAATCAACGGCCAACCGGTCGAGCCTTACTGGGCGGATACGGTCGGATTGCCCAAGGGCGGCACTCCAGGGGCCCCCACTTCAATCACGTTCCGCACGCGGTTTATCGATTTCAAGGGCGTCTTTGTCATTCACTGCCACATCCTCGCGCATGAAGACATGGGGATGATGCAGCTTGTCGAAGTGATATGAGGCCCCTACCCACCAGGCGAACCGGCGGACTTTCAGGCGGCACGCAGCCGCCGTTTCCTCACGCACCCAGTCTGGCCATTGCGGCGGGCTGCGCGCTTTTCGTCGTCGTCATTGTGCTCAGTGGCTGGGCCACAGCCAGGCAGGCTGTGCCTTGGGCCGTTCTCGTGCTTCTTGCGGGGCTCTGGCTGGTGCCTTCCATGCCGCTGCTCTTTCCTGCGCTGCTGGCACTGTTGCTGCTGTGTCTGTTCGATGTCGTCCCGCCGGCGCAGTTGATCGGCGCCGCGTCGGGCAATGCGGCGCTGTGGCTGCTGGGCTCGCTGGTGTTGTCGCTGGCGGCAAAGGATAGCGGCTTGCTGGGTGCGTTGATGGCGCGTTCAGCCGGCACGCGCAATGCGGGCGCGACGCGCGCTGTGCCTGCCGTGCTGTGGCTGTCCGCGGCGCTGGCCCTGCTGCCGTCTCCCGACCAGGCCAGCCGCTGGAGCGCCAGCTTCTGCGCGGCGTCCAACCTGTCGCGCCGGGCAAGTGCCGAGGTATTGCGTGCGGCGCGCGTGCTGGCCCGCCTGGCGTGGCTGCCGGCACACCCCGTCAATCTGGTGGCGATCGGACTGCTGCCCGGAGGTGGGCTCGATCGCTTCATCGCGACACATTGGCTGTTGCAGACCTGGCCGCTGTTGCTGCTTGCAATGATGCACGGCGCTGCCGCACAGTGGTGGTCCGGCAGGATGACGCCTGCAGTCACGAAGAACGCCGGTTCCTGCGCACTGGAAACCGCCAGCGAGCAAGACCTGTTCGCGCTGCGCTGCGTTGCCGGTATCGGCCTGGGCGTCGTTTTGATGACCGTGCTGGAGCCCTACCATGGGTTGGCGCCGGGACTGCTGGCGCTGTTTGGCCTGGTGGTGCTGTTCGCGCTGCAGCTGGTTCCCGCCGGCAGATTTCATCCCGCAATCGATTGGAACATTCTTGTTGCCGTGGGTCTCTTGCCTGGCTTGGTGTCGACATTGGCCACTGAGCTACCGCTGGCGGTGCCTTCCGTGTCCTTTGCACCGCTGGCGCTGCCAGCCTTGCTGGTGCTGCGCGCCTTCTGTCCCGCATTGCCGGCGGTAGCGCTGCTTTTTGTGGTGCTGCTCCCCTGGTCGGCCGCTGTCAACGCCGACTTGGCGGATGCCGTATTGCCGGTGCTGGTGGCATTGCACATCGCCGAAATGGTGCTTGTGCGTCCCGGTGCGGATGAAGGCCCGGCAGGTCTTGGGGCATTAGCCCAGGCCATGACACGCCCCTCGGCCTGGCTCTGGGTCGGGGCCTATTACCTGTGGCTTGGCTGGAGCGCCTTGTGATGTTGGCAACTCACCCGCGTGCAAGCGCGATGTCCCCGGCGGCGCGGCGCTTGCGGCTGCTGGTTCTCGGTGCGTTCGCCGCCTTGGCCATCACCTTGCTCGTGAATGCCGCCCGCCGGCCCGCCGTGCTGGTCGTTCACAGCCAGAGCGAGCGCCTGCCTTGGATCCAAGGCATCGACGCCGGAATCGATGGGGTACTCAACACCCAGAGTGGCGTGCGCCTGCAGCGCATCTATCTGAAAGCCCACGACACGCAGCGCCTGTCCCAACAGGTCCACGACGTGCATGGTTTCATCGCGCGCTGGAAACCGGGCGCGGTGATCACCGTCGATGGCCTGGCCCAGACGCTCGTGGGCCGTCAGTATGCCGGTCATGCCAGCCCCGAAGTGGTCTACAGCGGAATCGAGGATCAGGCGCGCTTCCTGGAGCAGAGCCGGTCCGCCAATGTGAGCGGTATCGCGGAGCGCACGTCATGGGCCGTGGTGGAAGATACGTTGGTCAAATTGGCGCGGTCGCAGCACGGCGGCGGCTCGGCAGCTTCGCAGCGATCGCTGCGGGTGGCACTGATCAATGACAACGGCGCGGCGTCGGTCGAGCAAGCCCGGGGCTTTGCGGCCCATCGCTGGACAAAAGCCCAGCCGGTTGGAGTCTGGCGTTGCCAGACCCGCGCGCAATGGATCGAAGCCCTTGAGCACATCGCCCAGCACGCCGATGTGGTGTTGATTGGCGACTATCGGGCCATGCCTGTGCCAGCGGGCGCGGACCCCGCAGCGTGGCGCCGGTCGTTTGCCGTGCAAGCGCTGGCGCAGCTGCCCCAGCCGATGATGGCGCTATCGTCGTATGCGGTGGAAGACGGCATTCCGCTGGCGGTCCTGCCTTCGCCGATGGAACAAGGCACAGTGGCATCGCATCAGACGCTGCGTGCGCTGGGCGTCGCGCAGGCGCCCCTGGCCCGGCACGCCTACACGCGGGAGTTTGCCCTCGTGGCCAACACCGAGGCAATGGCGGCACGCCAACTCTCGCTGGGAGCGCTGGATGGCTACTACGCACGGCTGTCCAGCAGGGTGATGGGGGCAGACAAGTGGTGAAACTCACGTTGCAGGACCACCCTTTCTGGCGCACGCTGGACCGGTCGACGCAGCGGCTACTGCTCGACGGTCTCGTACCACTGCAGTGGTCGGGCCGGACCGATCTGCAACGGCTTGGCGACGGCGCACTGGTCATTGGCTATGTCGATGGCGCAGGAGCAATTACCGCCAATGCCGCTTGTCTGGCCGCATCGACCGAACCGACGGGAGCGTTGCCGGACGCACCGGGGCATGGGTGGCGGATCGCTGTCGGTGTGCTGGCGCCCTTGCTGGACGGACAGGAGACCAGCCAGCAGCATCTGCTGCAGGCATGCGCCACGCCGTGCCTGGCCGCAGGCGCTGCACAGCAGACGTCGAGCGACATTTCCACCGATCCCTTTTCCTTGTGGGTGGCGATGGGCTGGCTCATGGTCATCGCGCCGCCGCTGGCAACCGCGCTGGTGCTGGGCGGCACCAGCGGCGTGTCGACGCAGGTGTCGCAGTGGATTTTTTTCATGGCCGCGCTGGCCTCAGGTCTGTGCGTCTGGATATTCAATCTCGCACCGCCTTTTGTGGGCGCGCTGTTGGCGCTGCTGCTGATGGTGGTGTCAGGCAGCAACCTGCCGTCCGAGCTGGCGTTTGCAGGGCTCTCCAGCGGCAACTTCTATTTGTTGTTGGGCATGCTCGGCGTAAGTGCAGCGGTTCAGCAATCCGGGTTGATCGAACGCATGCTCGGCGCCGTGCTGAGGGTCCTGCCACATGGACCGCGAACGGTACAGGCGAGCGTGCTGGTGACCGGCGTGTTGATGTCGGTGTTCATTCCCAGCACATCAGGCCGGCTGCAATTGGTGGTGCCGATGGTCCGTTCTTTCGCCAAACCGGGCCAGCGCGCGGCGCTGGCATTTGCGGCATTGTCGGGTTGCACCTTGTTTTCAACGGTCTTTCTGATGGGCAATGCCGGCAACTTCATTGTGCTGGGCATCTTGCCGGAACATTGGCAGGCCCATGTGAATTGGACGATGTGGTTCAAGGGGGCTGGCGTGTACGCGCTTGTGCTGGCGCTGCTGCTGGCAGCCAGCGTGCTTTGGCAGCGGGCAGACGCACCGGCTTCCACAGCGACCACTGCGACACCGCGCCGGCCTTTCTCGGCACACGAGGCAATCGTCGCACTGGCCCTTCTATGCCTCACGCTGGGCATGGGTCTCGGCAACGTCCACCACATCGCAACCCCTTGGCTCACGCTGTTCGTGTTCTTGCTGCTGGTGGCCTGCGGCGTGCTTTCGCTGCATAGATTACCCAGCGATATCCATTGGCCTATCCTGATCTACCTGGTCTGCACCGTGGGATTTGCCCGTGGCTTTGCGTTCACCGGTCTGGACGAATGGATTGGCAGCCATCTGGGCGTGCTGACATCAGTGATGCGCAGCGCGCAAGTCCACTTCCTGTGGCTGCTGATCGGCATCGTGCTGCTGCTGAGGCTGCTGCTGCCCACGGTGGTGTGCGTCACCACCCTGTGCGCCGTGCTCATGCCGCTGGCAGATACCTTCGGACTGAACCCGTGGGTCATCGGTTTCATTGTGCTGACCGCCAGCGAGGCCTGGTTTTTTGCGCACCAGAGCACGGATTACCTGCTGTTTCGCGAATCGACGGGTCTGCTCGCTGCCGAGAGCCGGCAGCTGCTGCGTGCCAACGGGCGTATTCAGGGGTGCAGGGTGCTGGCGCTCGGCTTGTCGATTCCCTACTGGCAATATCTGGGGTACGTGCAATGATGCGCCGTGCGCATTGGGGCTGGGTGCTGCTGCTCATGCTGGTGGGGGCGGCGGCTGTCGTGGTCAATGCCAGCAGTCGGCGCGTTTTCATCCTGCATGAAGGGCGCGCGAACCAAGCGGCTTCGCAGGCATTCTTTGCGGCGGCAGAGAGCGTCTTGCGGGCCTCTTCACAAGTCAAGGCTCGTCATCAGTATCTGGGTGGCGTGCTAGACGGCTGCAGCAGGGCGCTGGCACAGATCGCAGCGTTCAGCGCGGATGCGTTGATCGCCGAAGGATTGCAGGCGCGCCATTGCATCGCCAGGCGTGTCCCTGCCACGGTTCAGACTGTCATCGAACCCGCGACCCACATCGGCGGGCAGGGACACGCAGACTTCGTTGCCGCCTGGGCGGGCGTACTGGAAGATCTGGCGTCGCATACCGGACCGGTGACCGTGCTGCATGGCGAAGATGCCGAGGGTCGGGCGGAATCCCAACGCCTGATCGAGGCAGCGGCCCTGGCCGGGCGGGAAATCCAGACGCTGGCTTTCAGCGCCGACAGCGAGCTCCCCATCGCGCTGGCTGCCACGGACAATATGATCGTAGTCGGCCGTACCGTGGGCGACGGCGCCGCCGCAGGCAAGGATGGGGCCTTGCGCGCCCTCTTCGATGCCTTGCATGCAGCGACGCCTCAGACCATCATGGCCACGCGACTTGACAGCGTATTCCTGGGCGCCGACATGGCTCTTGACCAGGCGCCGGAGCAGCGAGGCGAGCAAATGGCGCTGGCCGCATTGCACGGCGGCTCATCCACCGACGCCGAGGCAGTGCCGCTGGAAATGGCGGTAGCGCTGCGCGGCGAATTTGCGTATCGGATGGGGGCCGCCTTGCCCGCTTTCTACCTGGCTAGTGCGCGGCTTTCGGGATTTCTGGCCACCCCGGAAAACCGTACGCGCGCCGTGCCGCGTGTTCAACCAGCTCGCACCGCAACGACCGTGCGCTGAACGGGCGGGTGCGGCGACCACGCCTGCCCGAAACGTGGCGTTTGCGGAGCGCGGGTCGCGGCGCGCATGGTTTTGCGGCGTCCAAGCTGGGCGCATCGGCAGCCATCGCTGCGCCCGTGCGCGCCGCCGGCCCGCGAATTTCGCGCCCTGTGGCGCAATCACTGGAGAAACAAGCATGAGTGCCTGGATTGCCGGGGCCCTCGCCCTGCCCGCTTTTACCGCCCTGAGCCTTGCCATGGAACGGCACCAGAAACAGGTCTTTGGCCATGCGCTGGCGCTTAAGGCAACCATCGGCTGGCGCCTGGCCGGCCTCGCCTTGCTCTGCCTGTCACTGGCTACTTGCGTCGCCTCGGGTTGGAGCGCAGCCGTTGCTGCAACGGCCTGGCTGGGCGTGCTGACCGTGGGCGCGCTTGTGACGGGCTGGATACTGGCCTATGTTCCCCGCCATGTGCTGCGCATCGCTGGCGCCAGCCTGGGCGTGGCCTTGCTGGTCATCCTTTTCAATACCGGCAGTATTTGATTCAAGCCGTTCATGCAAGCGCTCGGGTCCGTGCACAGGGTTTCATCTCGCGGCACAATCCGAAGCATGAGATTCCTACACACGATGCTGCGCGTTGGCAACCTTCAACGCTCTATTGATTTCTACACCCAGGTGCTGGGCATGCAATTGCTGCGCAAATCCGAAAACAGCGAATACAAGTACTCGCTGGCGTTTCTGGGCTTTGACGGCGGCAATCCAGGCCAGGCCGAGATCGAGCTGACCTACAACTGGGGCACCGAAAGCTACGACCTGGGCACCGCCTATGGCCATGTGGCGCTGGGCGTGCCCGATGCCTATGCCGCTTGCGAGAAGATCAAGGCTGCGGGCGGCAACGTGACGCGTGAGGCTGGCCCGGTCAAGGGCGGCAGCACGGTGATTGCGTTTGTCACGGACCCGGACGGCTACAAGATTGAATTGATCCAGGAAAACTCCCGCGCGCATGCCGCAGGAGCGACCGCAGACCCGCTGCGCTCCGCCTGAGCCGCGGCGGGAAGGCTCCCGCTGCGGCCCTGCCCCGGTTCAGCGCTGAGCCAGCTGCACGACCTGGGGCAGGTCATCCACCAGGACCACGCGTGCCGACAGGTCGCGCTGGGCCACCATGACTTCGTTCACATACAGCTGCGTTTTTACGGGATACACACCCTGCGAGACACCCTTGGGCAGATTCAGCTCGAAGGAGTTTTCATAGCGGCCACCGGCCGTGGCCTGGAACTGCTTGGACTTCGGATCGCGGTTGATCTGCTGCCCGTCGGGCGTATAGAGCACCAGCTCCTCGCGCATCGACCGCACGGGCTGCTGCTGGCCGTTGACCACTTCGACCACCGAGGCAATCTTGAAGGGCTGGCCGCGCTGTACCTGCGCGGAGTCGACCTGGGCCGTGTAATTGACCACGGTGGGCGCTTGCGGCAGACGACCGCGGTTGGTGCGACGGTAGTCCTGCTCCACCTGCATGGCGGTGCGGGTCTGCCGGGTTTGCACGTTGTAGGCCAGGCAACCGGCATAGCCGGCCGCGCCGCCGAGCGCCGCGCCGGCAATCGCGCCATTGCGCCCGTTCATGGCCGCGCCGATCAGCGCGCCCAGGGCGGCGCCCGCCAGCGCCGTGGTGCCGGCGGTGCACGGGTCCTGGTCGGCTGCCGCCTGCGTGGCGGTGCCAGGGTTGGTGCCTTGCGGCACGCTGACGCAGCCAGCGAGCAGCGTTAATGCCGCGGCCAGCGCCGCGGTGCGTTGAAAAGTCGTCGTATGGCTCATGAAAAGCTTTCTCTCTCTCCGATAAACATCGGCCGCAAAGGCCTCTTACTCGATCACGATGCGCTCGCGCAGGTAACTCATTTCGTGTTCCTTGATGCGGCGCAGCAGCCGCGCGACCTCGGGGTTGCGCGGGTCGATGCGCTGGGCGCTTTCGGCATAGGTCTTGGCTCTGTCGTACAGGCGCTGCTGCATGCTGTTCTCGGCATCGCGCAGAAAGCTGCGCAGCAGTTCGCTTTGCGCCGCTGTTTGCGCCCCTGACTCGGAGGCAGGCCGGCCGGGGCCCTCCACTGGCGCTTGCCGCGCCTTGTTCAACACCGCGCGCAGCTCCGGCAGGTCGTCGGACTCGCGGTTGACGCTGGCCAGCACTTCCAGGCTGGTGCGCGCCTGGGCCAAGGCACCCTGGGCCAGTTGTGCGCGCGCATCGACAGTGGCCTTGCCAGCCGTGGCGCGCATGCCCTCGAACTGGGCAATCAGTGCCTGGGTTTCACCCATCTCGCGGCAGGCCGGCTCCAGGCGCTGCAGATTCTGCCACGCACTGACCAGGCGTCCGGAGCGCAAGTGACCCGCAATCTGGCGATTGGAGCTTTCGCAGGCGAGCTGCTGCTGGCGCTGCTGCTGCGCGGCGCGGGCCTGGGCCTGGGCTTGTGTCTTGAGCAAGGCCTGGGCGCCGTCATGCGCGTTCTTGGCGAGACGGGCACGCTCCTTGTCCTTGCATGCGGCAATGGCGGCCTGGGCATGCTGGCGCGCTTGCTGCGCGTGTTCCTGCTGCATGGCCGACTGCACCTGGGACAGCGCCTGGTCGCAGGCATCCGGTGCGGCGGGCTTGGAATTCCAGAGCCCATAGGCCAGCACGCCAACCAGTGCCACGCCGATCCACAGCTTGTGCGAGCGCTTGCGCGCCCGTGGAGCCGGGACCGCAGGTGTACCGGCACCGCCGGGCGCTTTGCTTTTCGGTGTCTGGGGTGAGGCCGGTGACTGAACCTGGGGTGCGGGGGCCTGGACTGCCGGTGGCTTGGCCGGCTTTTCGCTTGCCGCCGGTGCAGCAGGCGATGGCACGCCTACCGGCTCCGGTGTCGGCGCTGGCGCTGCTGGCTTGACCCCGACATCGACTTCGGGTGTGGGCTGCGGCGCAGCGGCCGGCTCCTCGGCGGCGAGGCCCGCCACGCCCACGGCGTGCGCTGCTGTCAGCGCGCCGCAAAACGGGCAATGGCGCACCACGCTCCAGAGCGTCTGGCCGCAGGCGCTGCATTTTTCCTCGGGAGCTACCACTTCACGTCCTTCATATGGCTCATGGCAGCGACGGCATGCCGGGCACCAGCGGCATGGCCGATGGCGCTGCAAACAGTGACTGCAGTTCCGGGCTCTGATTCAGGTCCACCCAAGCGCTCCAGCCTTCGCGCCAGACCTTGGAGCCGGGCTGGACCTGGCCGGTCGCCAGCATCTGGCGCAGCATGGCCGCATCGAACGGGCCATAGGGCTGGCCGTTGACGGCTACGTGGTACTGATAGGTTGGTATGGGCGGCATGGCGCCGCCGGTCAGGGGCGGCATGGCCGCCGGTACGCCAGGCATCATCGCGGTCACCACGCCTGCCGCGCCCGGCTGCGGCTGGTTCGCAGCAAGTACGCGCTCGATCAGCCCGCCCGACACCGCGTCGGCGCGCAGCCGGTACTTCAGGCGCGGGCCGTCCCGTTCCTCGACTTCGCGCACTTCCCAGGCGTAGGCGTCGGCGTCGGAGAACTCGATAGGCTCGGCCCATACCGACAGTTGCCTGCGCAGCAGATCGGATTGGGCCTTGAGGTCCTCGTCGGACAGGCCGCAGCGCCGAATCCGCGCCTGCAGTTCGTTCCTGATCTCGGCGGAAATCGCGCTGGCAAAGCCCTGGTGCGGTTTCTCGACCAGGTTGGAGTCCTGGATCAGGCGCGGCGCGTAGACCGTGCGCTCGTAATAGCGGCTCAGCGTGTAGAGCGCGACCAGCTCGGGCAGCTTGGCGGCCGTCACGCGGTCCTGCACGCGCGCCATGATCGCACCGCGGTAGGCGGGCGGCAGGCCGTTCAGGCGCAGCATGCGTTCGTTGCCGATGCGCCGGCGCTCGCCCTCTTCCACGCTGAACAGGTATTGTCCCGGCGGCACGATGCGCCGCTCGACGCGCTCGACTTCGCCGATCATCACGGCCTGCAGGTAATGCTTGAAGTCTTCGGCCAGCGTGTTGATCTCGTCGGTCGATGGCGCGATCGGGTGGGTGAACTGGCTCAGGTCGATATGGGTGTGCGTCGGGCTCTTGTCGGTTTCCTTGCGGTAGCTGGTGCGCCACCCCTCGATGCCGCGCAGCACCGTCAGGGGCACGCCGGACAGCTCGCAGTAGCAGACCGCGCGTCCCGGCAGGCCGCTTTCGACGACCGTGATCTGCGTGCCCGTCAGGCCCACATGGGTGGGCGCGCAGGCTTCGATCTCGGCGCCGAACTTGCGCGAGAACTCGGCGGCGCCGGCCACCCCGATGAAGCACTTGAACTGATCGGCATTGACGGCAAAGTCGCCGCCGAGGTTGGCGTCGATCCACGGCATGGCGCAGTTGAGCAGCTTGCTGAAAATCGTGCTGCGCGCCATCGGGTCGAGCTGCTCGAGCGCTTCGATCAGCGGATCCCCCGCAGCGGCACCCTCGGACTGTTGCGCCACCAGCAGCAACTGGTTGTGCGCCATGCGCAGCACCTTGTTCTGGAGGGTGGCGCGCTGGTCGGTATCGGCCAGCATGGGAAACAGCGCCTTGGAGCCGCCCAGGTCCTTGAATGCCTCGTCGGCCCATTCCCGCAGCTGCGCGGCACCGGGCATGGCGACCACCTGTTCGGTGGTCGCCAGCACGATCGAGGTGGCATGCGATGCGTTCAGGTCCTTTTGCAGGATGTCGTCGGCGCGCTGGAGCTGCTCGAGCATCTGCAGCACGCCTTCACGCCCGGCCTGGAATTCGCCGACCAGGCCGTTCCACTGCGCCCGGCCCTGCGCATCGATGCCGGTCTTGCGGCCCAGCCAGGCCGACAGTTCCTGCATCAGCAAGACCGCTTCATCGGCCGCCTTGGCGCGCAGATGGAATTTGATGCCGTTGGCGATCTCGGTGCGCAGCTGGTCCATGATCAGGCCGGCTTGCTTCTCACCGCTGCCAAACAACCCACCGAGCCCACCGCGCGTCTGTGCCAGGTTGTCGAGCAGGCGCTCGATCTCGCGGCTGCGCACCGCGTCCTTGATTTCGCGGTAGCGCTCGGCATTCACGCCCAGGGCCGTCAGCAGCCCCGTACCCGGAGCTTCCAGCCGGTCCTTGATCTGCTCGACCAACGAGAGCACGTATTCGAGGCCGCCAAACTGCTTGTTGTCGAGATAGCCGTAAAGCTGCTCGCGCACGCCCACACGCATGCCGGAAAGCAGTTCGCGGCGGCGCTTGGCGACCCGGTCCTCGGTGGTGTCGGCGGTGGAATCCTGGTCGCGCACCGCATCGCGCTCGAGCTGGCGGATCGCGTCGCGCACCTGCGTGGCCCATTCCTTGCGGTCAAAACCCGAGCGGATGTCATTGATGCGGTCATTGACGCGCTGCTCCACGCCGCCCAGCAGCGCGCCCTGCTTGTCTTGCAGCAGGTCGTTGACCACGAAGTAATCGATGAACTCGCCGCTCGAGCGCTTGAGCTCGATGCCCGTGTCCGAGAACTCGGGGAAGTCGCTGAACGTCGTCGGGCGCAGCGCCAGATGCGAGGCCATGAATTCATCGCGTTGCTTGTCGGTCGCGCGGTTCGCCGCCGCATCGCTGCTGCCCACGCCGAAGAAGGCCCGCAGCATCGCACCGGCCCATTCGTGGGCGTGCTTCTCGCGGCGCGCTTCCTGGCGCGTATCGAGCACCGACTGGCCAAAGGCCGAGTAGCGCTTGGAGTACGACAGGCGCATGTCGGGAAAACGGTTGCGCGGCACCAGCGCGTCGTGCAGGTAGTTCTTGTGCTGCGCCTGGTTCACCGCCACCGAGCGCTTGCGGCGCGCGAAGTCGCCCGAGGCGAAGTCCTCGAACAGTGAATCGGCCACCAGGTGGTAGACGTCCTTGAGGTCCTTGGTGTGCTGCTGGGCGAGGTTGCCCGAGTCGATCAGGAACACTTCCTTGTAGGGCTCGCGATCGAGCGCCGGCCGGTCGTGCGGGTCCCAGCGCCCGACAAAGGCACGGTTGCCGCGCATGGCCGACTCGAGCTCCATCAGCGCGGCGTAGCCATTGGCTTCGGTGCGGTCCTTGCCGGCCTGGTTGTAGCCCGTGGGCATGAACAGCATCAGGTCCACGTCGGCCGAGCCGACTTCGTTGTCCGCGAGCCAGCGTGCAAGCCAGCCCATGTCAAGAAAGACGCCCGAACCGGTGCCGCCGGCGACCGAGCCGACGACCACGATGCGGAATTTGCTGCGCTCCATCTTCAGGCCCAGATGGTTGAGCTGCTGCTCATGGGACAGGCCGGATTTGAGCGTCTTGAGCTTGCTGCGGATCTTGTCGCGGATCTTGGTGTACTTGTCGAAGAAGTACATGCGCGAGACCGCGCGGATCTGGCCCGCCCCTTTGCTCGGGTCGATGCCGAGGTTGGCGATCACGCCCGGCGTGAGCGGCAGCCATTCCTTGATATGCGGGTACTTTTCCAGCGCGTCTTCGTCGCGGCTGTACTTCTCCATGTCGAAGGTCTCGACGATCTTGTCATCGTCGCTGAACTTGACCTGCTCGTACTGCAGGTCCTCGCTTTGCGAGCGGCCCGAATCGATCACGGCGCCACTGTCCAGGTCCAACTGGATGAACTGGGCCACGGGGAACTCGGTCAGACTGTCGATGCGCACGCGGCGCCCGGCGTTGCCCCACAGATTGTTCAGGATGCGCCGGCGCACGCGCAACAGCACTTCCATGCCGGTCCCGCCCACGCCAATGAACAGCGTGGGACGCACATCCATGCGGGTCTCTTGCTTGGGGGCCGCGGCGCCTGGCTGGGCGGATTGGTTCTGGTCTGTCATGGATTTGCGTGCCTAGGCGCAGCGGCGGAACCGCTGCGCCGGTTAAAGGAAGATGGCCTGGGCCATTGGGCCTCGGGGCCATGGGGCCTCGGGGCGATGGCGCCAGTTACTTGCGGCCCATCATCAGGGCCAGTACCAGGCCGACCAGGCCGATCGCGGCCAGCGGGCCCAGCACCAGGGGGGTCATGAACCTGGATGCGCTCACGATCGACAGCACGACGCCCGTCGACAGACTGGCCAGGAACACAAACAGCCACCAAGCCGCGGAGTTGGCCTTGTTCGGCGGCACACGCTTGGACACCAGGGCGTTCGCGTAGGCGTTCTTGGCGAAGAAGAACGCGACCAGCAGCGCCACCAGGATGGCGCCGCCGATCAGCAGGTCCCGCGAGGAGGTGTCGACACCCGGCATGCCCGGATTCACGGCCACCGCGCTGGACGCCTGCGTGCCCGCGTCGGCGGCTGGAGCGACGGCGCTATCGGTAGGGGCAGGCAGTGCGAATCCGCTGCTGTTCGACTCGTTCTGTGCCATATTTTGCTGTCTTTCAGGTTGAATGAGGAGGATGGAAATGAAAATTTCTGCGGGCGCGGAGCTCAGGATTTGCCCAGGGTCAGGGTGTGTCCCGTGTTGACCGACACGATCCGGGGCGCCCCCAGCTGGCGCTGGATCACACCGGCTTCCTCGCCGTGCAGGTTGCGCAGCGGCATGCGGGCAAACGCCTTGAGCACCACGTGGCGTGGCTGGCCATCAATGACCACCGCATAGCGCCGGCTGCGCCCCCCGAGCAGGGCCAACGCGACCAGGCCGCCCAGCAGCAGCAGCGCGCCGCCAACCACCGTGAGCACGGGCGCCAGCGGATACTGCACGCGCAGCAACAAGGGCACCAGGACCTGCGACGCGCGCACTGACGCGGGCGGCGTGAACACTTCGGAAATCGGATCGCCCGGGAACAGTGCGCGCATCTCGTTGCGGAAATCGTCGGACACCGCCAGGCGCTGCTCGCTCAGGCCGAGCTCGACCTGCAGCGGAATCAGCAGCTGCTTGCCCATGGCCGCCAGGGCCGGCATGGACCAGGCCGAGGGCACATGCTCCACGGGCAGCGTCAGCTGCACTTCCACGGGCTGTGACGCGGCGGGCGCGAGCGCCTGCACCAGCGCGGGCTCGACCCGCAGTGCCGTGCTGCCCTGGGGTGCGATCAGCCGGCCCTGGACGCGCGCGCTTTCAATCGCATAGGGGTAGAACAGATTCTGCAGCGATGCCTGCAGCGTGACCTGGGGGGACAGATAGGCCGGATCGACATCGAGCACCAGCGTGCGCTGGTCATTGGCCAGGCTGGCCTGCATGTGCGGCGCATTGCGGATCGACTGGGGCACGATGCGCAGCGCGTCCTGGTCCACGGGCTTGAGGCGCGCGGGCGGCTTGGTCAGGACCTTGGCCAGCCGGCCTTCGGCCAGGATACGGTCGAGTGCCTGCGCGGCCGGCGCCCCATAGGCCAGCGCGTAGACCATCAGGCCCTGCGCTTCGTACAGCGCTCCCTTGACGGGCATGCGCAGCGGAAATGCCAGTGTCTTGGTGATCGACGGCTCGGAATGCAGCAGGTGATAGAACTCGCGGTTGCGCTCGGCCGTGCGCGCGTCGTTGTTCGGGCTGTTGCGGTTGTTGGTGAAGATCCACAGCACGCCGGGTGCCTGCTGGAACGGGCCATTGATGGTGCCCAGCACGGCTTCACGGAAATCGGTATCTGCCAGCGCTGCGCCCTGGCCCTTGCGTGCCACCTGCAGCGCGGCAAGATCCGCCGCCACCTGGCCCGCGCCCTGGGTCTGCGAGAGCAGACGCGGCGACACATTGCCGCCGGCGCTCTGATTGAAGGCCAGCGTGGCGACCTTGTCCTGCGGCCGGGCCACGGCTGCGGCCACGGCTGCCACCAGCGGTTTGAGCTGCGAGCGGGAATCGGCGTAGAACGGCTCCATCCAGCCGGAGTTCTGCACCAGGAAGGCATGCTGCGTCGGAGCCTGCGCCCAGGCGCCGCTGCAGGCCGTCAGTGCGCATGCGGCCAATGTCCAAAACTTCATGCCTGCAACTCCCAACCGTGAATCTGCTGCAACTGAGCGTGGAATGCCCACAGCACGCCGCCATGCACGAACCAGCGCAAGCGCCAGGGCATGGCCACGTTCACAAGGAAAAACGCCGTCTGGCGCGTGCCTTCATCAAGCACCAGCGCCGCACGCATGCGCTCGGTCGAGCGCAGCATGCCGGCCAGACCGGAAGTGTTTTCCAGGCGCAGGCCCAGGATGTTCTGGCTGGCCGTGGACTCGACCATCGGCAGCACGATCTCGACTTCCGCGCCGTCGTGCCCTTGTTCGGGCTCTTCCCACGGCGCCGTGCGCTGGCGCTGGGCAAAGCGGAAGTTCACGCCGCCAGTGCTCATGCGCGGCTGCAGCGCCGGCATGCGTGCTTCCAGGGAGGACGTGAGGCTCAGATATTCGTAGGAGCGCTGGCCGGCGTTGCGGCACAGCTGCCACAGCTCGCCGTTGCTCGCCAGGTAAGGCGCGCCGAAATCAAACGCGGGCGCGAGATCGGCGGGCCAGGGCAAAAACACCGCGTCCACACCGCCGGTGGTGCGGCGATTGAGCACCAGGCGGCCGGCATCGCTGAGCCACATGGCCCGACGCGCATCGGCCACCGGCGTTTGCATGGCTCCCATATGCACCGGCAAGGCCGCGACATCCAGCGTTACGCCATCGCCAGGCACGCCCTGCAGGTCACAGCACACGAACTGCACCGCGCCGGCGCCCGCGCGCAGCGGCGCCCAGATCTGCCCCATCCACTGGATGGGCGAGCCGATGGCCGGCACTTGACCCGCATAGCTGACCGCAAACGCGAGTCCCGGCACATCGGGGGTGATGCAGGCCAGGCCCTCTTCGGTGGGCACGAACAGGCGGCTGCACCCCCCGGCGTCGGTGCTGGCTTCTGCGCGCCATGAAACGCCGCGCGTCTGTTGGGAGTACGCAAGAAGATGCTCCTGCGCATGGGTCAAGAGCGCCCATTGCTGCGATGCCGGCAGCCAGGCGTAGAGCAGACCCTTGCCAGGCTCCAGGGCCAGCAGCACGGCAACGGCAGTACCCGCACGCACGGAAAAGAATTCGAAATCGCCCGCAGCCGGTGGCCGGATCAGATGGTCCGCGGAGTCGGTCGGCTGGCGCTGCGCAAGCCCTGTGAGCTGCAGCGGCTGCGCCGTCTGGCGCAACCCGCTGACATCGCTGGGCCGCTGCGGTGCATGGCCAAATGCCGGAATCCAGGGCTGCTGCAGGGCCGGTGCAGGCGCAGCCTGCAGTGGTTGACCAAGCTCAGGATCGAAACGGAACTCCGGGGGGAACAGCGCCGCGGCGTCACCCGTCCGACTTGGCAGGCACAGCAGCAGCTGCAGGTCGGCTGGGGACAGCCCGCTGGCCGCAGCATGGCCCTGCCTGGTAAGCACAGGTTCAAATCCGGACGAGGCAGCAGCTGGACGCCATGCGCCCGATTCCAGCTCCCACATCTCCTGTTGCGCCTGCGTAGATGAATGCATCTTTATTACTCAAAGTTACAGCCAGCATTATGCGGTCGGGCACTGGCAATTTGCTCTTGAAACAGGTGGCCTGACCCGCTTCGAACGGATTGCAATGGGCGCCTCGCAAGCTGCGTTCGCATCCGTTCGACTGGCGCCATGCACAATGGCGCAATGAGCCAAATTTCCTCTTCCATCGCTGATTTGCGCAAAAGCTATGAGCGCGCGGAACTCAGCGAAGATGCTTCACATGCCCACCCCATGCAGCAGTTTGACCAGTGGCTGCAGCAGGCGGTGAATGCCCAAGTGCCCGAGCCCAATGCGATGACGCTGGCCACCGTCGGCGCTGACCAGCGGCCGAGCACGCGCATCGTGCTGATCAAGGGCTACGACGAGCGCGGCATCGTCTGGTATACGAATTATGACAGCCGCAAGGGCCGCGAACTCGGCGGCAATTCGTTTGCCGCGCTGCAGTTCCACTGGGTCGAGCTCGAGCGTGTGGTTCGCATCGAGGGCCGCGTCGAAAAGACCAGCGCCGAGGAAAGCGACGCGTATTTCCAGAGCCGTCCGCTGGACTCACGCATTGGCGCCTGGGCAAGCCCGCAAAGCCAGGTCATCACGGGCCGCAGCGTGCTGGTCGCCAATGCGGCGCGCTACGGCGCGCAGTTTCTGCTGTCCCCTCCCAGACCGCCGCACTGGGGTGGATTTCGCTTGGTGCCCGAGCGCTTCGAGTTCTGGCAAGGCCGCAAAAGCCGTCTGCATGACCGGCTGCGCTACCGCCTCGAAGGCACGGAGTGGATACGCGAGCGGCTTGCACCCTGAATGCCAAGGCACCGGGTCCCGGACGGGCGCAACCAGCGACCGCCCCGCCCGGCCGCGACCAGGGTTCCCGCGCGCAGCGTGGGACATCAAAAACAGGCATGGAACATGACTGTTTTTCTGATTATTTCCCTTCTTCAATATCGCGCTTTTTATAAATATTTAGTTGCTCATCACTTCATGTAAGTTACATTCATTGAATGACAAGCCAAGCCGAAAAGCACAGCGACTGCTCCGCCGCGCCACCCGCCATGCCAGTCCCGTCGCCCCCGGATGCCGTGGCAGCATTTGTTCATTGGCAGCACGCCGAACTGGGCCGCGAAAACGCCGCTGCGGATATTCCCGACGCGGAATTTCCAACCTCCGGCTACGCCTTGGTCTGGAACGCCTGGACGCAGCAGCTCCAAGGCAGCAACACCCCGGCGCAGCGCAAGCCCCGTACCCGCAGCGGCAAAAGCGCCCCGCCCGCTGCGTTGCCACCCCCACGCGCCTGGCATGACGCCACGGCCGAAGATGTGGCGCGCTTCCTGCAGATCCGCCCTGGCCAGCGCGCCCACCACCAGCCCCAGCGCCAGATCAGCGAAATCACGCGCCGGCGCTACTGGCGCCTTCTGGACCGTATCTATGCGCATGCCCTGCTCCAGGGCTGGATTGCCAGCAATCCGGTGCAGGCGGTGCATCCCTTCGAACGCCCTGCGCCCGAGCAACCCACGGGCCATGTGCTGCCGCCCGCGCTATGGGCAGCGCTGCCGCGCTACTTCCCCGGCAGCGACGACCTGCAAAGCGCGCGCGATCAGGCCGTGCTGCGCCTGCTGTATGACCTGGCGCTCGCGCCCGAAGAAATCCGGCAGTTGACCATGGATGCGCTGCGCAATGCACGGCAGGCGCCCATGGATGCCGGGCACAACCCATGCTTCGTGCAGATTGAAGGACAGCGCGCGGCGCAGCAGCGTTGCCTCGCCCTGCCCTCATCCACCGCGGCGGCGCTGGCCGCTTGGATGGAGTTCAGAACCAGGAGCGGCACGCCCGCAACGGCGCAGGCACCGCTGTTCGAATCGCGCAAGGGCGGGCCGTTGACCATCCGCGCGCTGTTTCATATCGCCTCGAAGACGATTGCACTGGCCCAGCAGGCCAGCCAGGCTCAGTCGATGCCGCTGGCCCGTATGGGGCCACAGGTGATGCGCAACACCGCCATCGTGCATTGGCTGCACCAGGGCCAGGCGCCGACCGAGGTGGTCCAGCGCATCGGCGTGGACCATCCGCGGGCGCTGGCGCATCTCCAGCACTGCGTCAATGCCATGGCACCGGTGAAGTATTCGTGAACGGAAGTTGCAAAAGCTGTACATATATACACGTCTTCCCCCGAACGCTGAAAACAGGTATCTGATCCAGCCAACTGCGCGCCTGAAGCTGGTCATTTCTCATGGAGAAGGACCATTGCAAGCGCGTTTTTGGCTTGTCACAAGCCGCTTTCCGATGAACCGTATTTACCTGCAAATTCATGGATGGACGGGGAGAGGCCCAGGCCTTTCCCCCCATCACGCCACCCTTAGAAATCCATCTTCACCCCCACCGTGACATTGCGCCCCATCAGCGGTGCGGCCGACTTGATGAACGAGGTATGCGCGTAGGCCAGGCGGTCGGTCAGATTGCGCGCCTTCACATAGATTTGCCACGGCGTGCCGCCCGCGGTGCGCATCTGGTAGCTGGCCGAGAGGTTCAGCATGCCGTAGCCCGCGGTGGTGCTCTCGAATTCGGCCACGCGGCTTTGCTTGCCGACCTGCACCCATTCGGCCATGCCCTGCCAGCCGTTCCAGCGCGTATCGAGACGCAGGCCCACGCGGGCGGACGGAATGCGCGGCAGCGCGCCGCCGCCCTCGAGCCGCGCGCGCACCGTGTCGCCAAACAGCGTCACGCCCCAATGGCCGTTGAGGCGCTGGCGCACATGGCCTTCAAGACCGGTGAAGTGCGCATCGGCCTGGCTGTACTGCAGCAGTTGCAGGCCGTCGTGCTCGTCCAGCGTGCGGCCGTAGATATAGTTGTCCACTCGGTGCTGAAAGGCGCTGACCCCGAAGGTCGTGGCACCGCTGGTCTTGCGCAGCGACAGGTCCCAGGCCTTTGACTTTTCACGCTGCAGATCGGCGTTGCCGCGCTCATAGGTCGAGGTGGCCATGTGCAAGCCCTTGGCGTAGAGCTCCTCCACCGTGGGCAGGCGGCTCGAATGCGTCAGCGAGGTCGCGAGCTGGTAGCCGGGAGCGAGCTGCCAGACCGCGCCCAGCGACGCCGAGGTGCCGCTGTGCTGGCGCTCGATACCCGAGCTCAGCGCCTGGGCGGTCTGGCGCTCGTGGCGCAGCGCGCCTTCGAAGCGCCAGTCCTGCCAGCGGTACTCTTCCAGCACGAACAGGCTGTTGCGCCGGGTCTCGGTCGGCTGCACATACGCTTCCTCGCCTTCGGCGCTGAACTTGCGCTGGGTGGTCTGGAAACCCAACACGCCGCGCAGCCCGGCCAGCGGCAGATGCTCGATCTCCACACGCGCATCGTGTGCCTTGTTGCTGAAGGTCGTGGCAATGGCGCCCTCCTCGATCTCGTCGTGGCGGTAGTCGGTGACGCCCGCCCGAAAACGCACCGCGGCCACGCCGGCAAACGGCTGGCGCAGCTCGCCGCGCACATCCAGGCGCTCGCTCAGCAGATCGACGACCGGCACCCCGTGCTCATCTTCGTGCGCGTGATCCCCGTGTTCATCGTCGCCATGGTCGTGATCGTCGTGGCCGCCGCAATGCAGATGATCGCCATGGGTGTGGCAGCCCTCGAAGCCGTGGCTATGACCCGGCAGCCCATAGCGCGACGACTGGCGCGTATAGGCCGCCCCCAGATAGCCCTGGCTGCCGATCCATGACAACCCCAGGCTGCCGGTATCGGTGCGGTTGAAGCTGCCTTCCACGCGCTTGCCCTCGCTCCAGCCGCTGCCCACGCGGTAGTCGCCCGCATCGCGCGCCACACCTTCCGCATGCACCGCGAGCTGGCCCGCGCCGCCGGTCAGCGAGAAGGCGCCGGCCTTTTCGCGCGCGCCGCTGCCGTAGCGCATCTCGACGCTGCCCTCGTAACCCTTTTCCGGGATGGCCGTGGGGATCTTGTTGTCCAGGATATTGACCACGCCGCCCATCGCACCGCCGCCGTGGATCAGCGCCGAAGGTCCGCGCAGCACCTCGACCTGCGTCGCCAGCATCGGCTCGGAGGCCACCGCGTGGTCGGGGCTGATGGTCGAGGCATCGTGCAGCTCGACGCCATCGCTGAGGATCTTGACGCGCGGCCCGTCCATGCCGCGGATGATCGGGCGGCTGGCGCCCGCGCCGAAATGGCTTGAATGGATACCTGGCTCGCCGCCCAGCGTCTCGCCCAGCGTGGCTTCGCGGCGCAGCACCAGCTCCTGGCCTTCAAGCACGCTCACCGGCGTGGCCATCTCGCCGCCGGGCTGGCCCAGGCCGCTGGCCGAGACCCGGACTTCGGACAATGCGGCCTCGGCCGCAACCGGGGCCACGGCCTGCGCTGCAGCCAGGCTGGAAAAGGCCCAGGCGGCCACGGTGGCACAGGCCATGGCGATCTGCGTGGGGCGCGGCGCCAGGGCAGTGGCGGACGCGGAAAAATCACCCCGAAGGGATTGGATGCGGTGCATGAGAGCGCTTTCTGGACAGGCATGGCGCGGCGCCCCAACGGGAACGCGCAGCGCCAGCGCAGGCCGCAAAAGGACCTGCGCGAAAAATCAAGGGAACAAGGAGTTCGGCGCCGAGAAGTCGGCGCCAGGATCAGGCAGCAGCAGCGGGCGGTGCGCGCGGATCGAAGAAAGCGGCGGAGCCGGCGGATGCGGCGCGCGCCTGCACAAGGCGCGGTGGCTCCTGGGGCGAGACCGCAGGCAAAACCGGGCCGGAGATGGGCGGGCCGGCCCAGGCATTGAGCTGATCGTGCAGCTGGCAGTCGCTGTGGCTGTGCCCGGCAAACAGCGCCAGCAGCCAGTGTCCGGCAGCGCCATGGTCGGGGGCGCCGTAGCCGGGGGGGCCATCGCCCGCAAGGCGCTTGTCAGTCGCGCCCTGGACCACCTGCCCATGTGCATGGTCCCCGGCGCCATGCCACGCAGCAGGGTGCACCACCTGGTGGATACGCCCCAGCGTCGGCGCCAGCAGCAAGGCCAGAACCAGCCAGCACAGCAGCTGGCGCACAGCGGCACGCGAACGCGTGGCGTGGCTCAGGCGGTGCAAGGACAACGGCATGGGGATGCTGGACGCAGGTCTATTGACTCAGGGAAATCTCAGTGCGCGTGGCGCATGCCGCAATACTTGCCGATGGCCAGGCCCTTGCAGGCCTGCAGCAGCTCCTTCTGGCACACCGAATGGCCCTTGCCCGAGGCCAGACACTGGGCCGCGGCCTGGTGCGCGGCGGCCATGGCCTGGTGGCGCTCGATATCGGCCTTGAGTTCCTGGGCGGTGTGCTGGTCCTTGCCGTCATGGTCATGGGCCTGCGCGACGGGCAGCACCGACAGGCTCAAGGCGGCAAACAACAGGGCGGCGGTGCGAAGGGCGTTCATGGCAGATCTTTCAGGCAAGAGAGTAAAAAACGGAAGGTGCGTCAGACGGGCGACGGCTGCACGCAGTCAGCGCAGCGGCCCCGCACGGCGAGATCCAGCCGCAGCTCACCGTGGCCCGCAGCCAGCAGCTCCTGGCGCAGCGCATGCATGGCGGTCTGCAGACGGGCCTGGTGGCCGCCCAGGCGGATCTGCTGGTGGCAGCCATCGCACTCGAAGCGCGGCGCCTGCCCGCCCCCTTCGGCCGAAGCGCGCATGTAGCGCGCGATGCGCTCGGTATCGACACTGCGCTGCAGCAGGCCGGCCGCATGCAGCTTGTTGAGCAGGCGATACACCGTCACCCGGTTGACCGCAATACCCTGGGCCTGCAGGCTGCGCTCCACATCGGCTTCGCTGACCACGGCATCGGGCCGCGCGGCAAACAGCGCCAGCACGGCCTGGCTGGCGCGCGTCGAGCGCATGCCGGCGGGCAGGGTCAAGGGATCGAGGGCAATGGGCATGGGCAAAAATGAAAGGCACGCGGCTCCAGCGCGTCCAAAGTGAACGCGCTAACGCAACCGCGTTGCATTATGCCCAGTTTTTGCGAGGATTTTTACAAATTCCGGGAGCCATTGCAGCCCCCGGCAACCACATCGTCAGGCGCCTGGCTTCATCCATTCGGAAAAGCTCTTGCGGAATTTCTGCACCTTCGGGCTGACGACAAACGCGCAGTAGCCCTGCTCCGGGTGCTGGCGGAAATAGTCCTGGTGATAGTCCTCGGCGGGCCAGTAGCTGTCCAGCGGCAGCACTTCGGTGACGATCGCGCCGCCGGCCTCCGGCTCCAGCTCGTCGATCACCGCGCGCGCGACCTCGGCCTGGAGCGCATCGACGAAGTAGATGCCGCTGCGGTACTGGGTGCCCACGTCGTTGCCCTGGCGATTGAGCGTCGTCGGGTCGTGCGTGGCAAAGAAGATTTCCAGCAGCTGGCGCAGGCCGATGACCTGGGGGTCGAACACCAGGCGCACGACTTCGGCATGGCCGGTCTTGCCAGTGCAGATCTGCTCATAGCTGGGGTTTTCGACTTGGCCGTTGGAATAGCCGCTTTGCACGTCGATCACACCGCGTACGCGGTCAAAAACGGCCTCGGTGCACCAGAAGCAGCCACCGGCGAGGTAAATGGTTTCTTGCATCCTTCGCTTGTACACGAAATGCGCGCCACGATGCAATCAGCCGGTGACGCCAGCCGCGGTGCGTAGCTGAATTGACGCTCCCCGATGGGGTGGATACATTAATAACCAATCAGTCATTAACATGCCACATCCCTCCCCCGGCTTCCCCCAGCCAAACCCCGCGCCCCTGCAAAAAAGCCCGCCGCCACCCGCGGGTGCGCAGCGCCGTGCGCGGCGCAAGAATGCGCGGCCCGGGGAGCTGCTCGAAGCCGCGCTGGACCTGTTTGTCGCCAAAGGCTATGCCGCCACCCGCGTCGAGGAAGTCGCGGCGCGCGCCGGCGTCTCCAAGGGCACGCTGTTTCTTTACTATCCCAGCAAGGAAGAGCTGTTCAAGGCCGTGGTGCGCGAGAGCATCGCGGGGCGCTTTGGCGAGTGGCAGCTGGAGCTCGACAACTTCGAGGGCGACAGCGTGGCCTTGCTGCGCCGCTGCTATGCGGTCTGGTGGCAGCGCATCGGCAGCACCAAGGCCGCGGGCATCACCAAGCTGATGTTCAGCGAGGCGCGCAACTTTCCCGCGCTGGCGCGCTTCTACCACCAGGAAGTGACGGAGCCAGGCACGGCGCTGGGGCGGCGCATTCTCGAGCGCGGCATCGCGCGCGGGGAAATCCGCGACCTGGACCTGAACACCGGCATCTATCTCGTGCTGGCGCCGATGATGTTCCTGATGCTGTGGCAGAACTCCATGGCGTCATGCTTGCCAGGCGCCTGCGGGACGGCGGACACGGCGCCGTCGAACGCCCCCCTGCGGTTCAGCCCCGAGGCCTATCTGGCCGCGCAGGCCGAGAATCTGTTGCTCGGCCTCGTGCCGCGCGCCTGACCCATCCATCCATTCATGTCCCGCCGCAAACTCATCCTCCTGGTCCTGGTCGCCGTGCTGGCCCTGTCCATCGGCATCGGCCGCGCCCTGCTGGCGCGCAAGCACCAGCAGCAGGCAGTGCAGCAGGCCGCGGCCGCGCCTGCGGTCGCGCTGCGCCTGCAGCCGGGCGAAGTACTGACCCTCCAGCGGCGCGCCTTGCCGCTGGGCGTGCAGGTGTCGGGCGTGCTCGAAGCGCTGCAGGTGGCCAGCATCAAGTCCTATGCCGCGGGCACGCTGCAGGACCTTACGGTGCGCGAAGGCGACAGCGTGCAGGCCGGCCAGGTGCTGGCGCGCGTCGATGCCGCGGACGCCAGCGCGCGACTGCGCCAGGCCCAGCAGGAGGCCGAGGCCGCGCGCGCGCAGCGCTCCATCCAGGAGCGGCTGCATGGCAACAACCAGGCGCTGGTCGAGCAGGGCTTCATTTCGCAGACCGCGCTGCGCACTTCCGACGCCAATCTGCAGGCCGCGCAGGCGCAGTACCAGTCGGCGTTGGCCCAGGCCGAGGTGGCGCGCAAGGCGGTGGCCGACACCGTGCTGCGCAGCCCGATCGCGGGCCAGGTCGCGCAGCGCCTGGTCAACAACGGTGAGCGCGTGTCCGTCGAGACGCGCGTGCTCGAGATCGTCGACCTGCGCCAGCTGCAGCTGCAGGCGCTGCTGTCGCCCGCCGATTCGCTGCAGGTGCGCCCCGGCCAGCCGGCGCGCCTGCGCCTCGAAGGCAGCACCCAGGAGTTTGGCGCGCGCGTGGTGCGCGTGAGCCCGCGCGCCGATGCCGCCACGCGCAGCGTGCCGGTCTTTTTGCAGCTCGAGCCGGTGCAAGGCGCCGTGCTGCGCCCCGGCATGTTCCTGCAGGGGCAGATCGATCTGGGCGCCGCGCAGGCACAGGCACTGGAGCCGCTGGCGCTGCCGCTCGATGCCGTACACACCGACAAGCCCCAGCCCTATGTACAGCTGCTGCAGACCGTGGACGGACAGCTGAGCATTGCCCACCATGCGGTGCGCCTGGGCGCGCGCACGCTGATCGACGGCCAGGCGTGGGTCGCGGTGGAAGGCCTGCCCGAGGGCAGCCAGGTGGTGGCCGCGGGTGCGGGTGCGCTGCGCGAGGGCACGCGGGTGGAGATCGCCGCCCCGCCCGGCGCCGCGAACGCTCCCGCCCAGTAAAGGCCCGCCGCCATGTGGTTCACCAAAGTCAGCCTGCACAACCCGGTATTCGCCACCATGGTCAGGGTCGCGCTGATGGTGCTGGGCCTGTTCTCGTACCAGCGGCTCAAGGTCGATCAGTTCCCCAACGTGGATTTCCCGGTGGTGGTGGTGACCGTGGACTATCCCGGCGCCTCGCCCGAGATCGTCGAGAGCGAAGTCACGCGCAAGGTCGAGGAAGCCGTGAACTCGATTGCCGGCATCAACGCCCTGACCTCGCGCAGCTATGCGGGCACGAGCCTGGTGATCATCGAGTTCCAGCTGCATATCGAGGGGCGCCAGGCTGCGGAAGACGTGCGCGAGAAGGTGGCCTCGGTGCGCCCGCTGCTGCGCGATGAGGTCGAGGAGCCGCGCGTGCTGCGTTTCGATCCGGCCGATGCGCCGGTCTGGTCGCTGGCCGTGCTGCCCACCGGCGGCGCGGCCGGCGCCGGCAAGGCACTGTCGCCCGTCGAGCTCACGAGCTGGGCCGACCAGGTGCTGAAGAAACGCCTGGAGAACGTGCGCGGCGTTGGCGCCGTCAACCTGATCGGCGCCACGCCGCGCGAGATCAATCTCTATCTCGACCCCAAGGCATTGGAAGCCTTCGGCATCAGCGTCGAGCAGGTCGCGCAGGCGGTGCGCAGCGAGAACCAGGACCTTCCGGTGGGCGCGGTGCGCTCGCTGGCGCAGGAGCGCATGGTGCAGATCGACGCGCGCATGCAGCGCCCCGAGGATTTTGCCGACATCATCGTCGCGCAGCGCCAGGGCAGTACGGTCCGCCTGGGGCAGCTCGCGCGCGTGCTCGACGGCGCGCAGGAGGTCGAGAGCCTGGCGCTGTACAACGGCCAGCGCAGCCTGCTGATGTCGGTGCAAAAAGCCCAGGGCGACAACACCATCGAGGTCGTGGACGGCCTGCGCCGCGCCGTCGCCGCGATGCAGGCCGAGCTGCCGCCGGGCGTGCGCCTGGAGACCATCGGCGACATGGCGCGGCCGATCCGCGTGGCCGTCGACAACGTGCGCCAGACGCTGATCGAGGGCGCGGTACTGACGGTGCTGATCGTGTTCCTGTTTCTCAACTCCTGGCGCTCGACGGTCATCACCGGGCTCACGCTGCCCATCGCGCTGATCGGCACCTTCCTGTTCATGCACTGGCTGGGTTTTTCCATCAACATGGTGACGCTGATGGCACTGTCGCTGTGCGTGGGGCTGCTGATCGACGATGCGATCGTGGTGCGCGAGAACATCGTGCGCCACCTGCAGATGGGCAAGACGCCCTATGCCGCGGCGATGGACGGCACGCAGGAAATCGGCCTGGCGGTGCTGGCCACGACGCTGTCGATCGTCGCCGTGTTCCTGCCGATCGGCTTCATGCAGGGCATCATCGGCAAGTTCTTCCACGAGTTCGGCCTCACCATCGTGGTGGCGGTGCTGATCTCGATGTTCGTGAGCTTCACGCTCGACCCCATGCTCTCGAGCATCTGGCACGACCCGAGCGTGCATGGCGCGCAGCAGCCCGAACGGCCCAGCAGCTTCTATGACCGGACGATCGGCCGCGTCACCGGCTGGTTCGACCATGCGAGCGAGCGGCTGGCCGTGTTCTACCAGCAGATCCTCGCCTGGGCGCTGGGCCACCGGCTCGCGACCGCGCTGTGCGCGCTGGCGATCTTTGCGGCCAGCGTGATGATGGTGCCGCTGCTGGGCACCGAGTTCGTGCCCAAGGCCGATTTCTCCGAAACCACGGTGCAGTTCCACACGCCCCAGGGCAGCTCGATCGAGGCCACCGAGGCCAAGGCGCGCCAGGTCGAAGCCGTGATCCGCGCGCTGCCCGAAGTGCGCTACACGCTCACCACCATCAACACCGGCTCGGCGCGCGGCAAGACGCGGGCGAGCATCTATGTGCGGCTTTCCGACCGCAAGGAGCGCACGCGCAGCGTCGAGGCGCTGGCCATCGAGCTGCGCCAGCAACTGCGCCGCATCGCGGGCATCACCGTGACGCAGGTCGGCCTGCTCGAGCCCGTGGGCGGGCAAAAGCAGATCGCGTTTTCGCTGCAGGGCCAGGATCTGGCCGAGCTCGGGCGCCTGAACCAGCAGGCGCTGGCGCTGATCCACGACATTCCGGGCCTGGTCGATGTCGAATCGAGCCTGGAAAGCGATACCCCGCGCGTGACGCTGAGGGTTCGGCGCGAGGCCGCGTCGGACCTGGGGCTCACGACCGGCGCCGTGGCCAGCGCCCTGCGCACCCTGCTCGCGGGCCAAGACGTGGGCAACTGGCGCGCCGGCAATGATGAAACCTACGACGTGCAGCTGCGCCTGGCGCCCGAGGACCGGCTCTCGCCGCTGCAGCTCGCGCGCCTGCCGCTGCTGGTCACGGGCAAGGACGGCACGCGCCACAACATCCGGCTCGACCAGGTGGTCGAGATCCGCGAGTCCGCGGGCCCGAGCCAGATCAACCGCCGGGCGCTCACGCGCGAGGTCTCGATCACGGCGAACGCCTCGCTGCGCTCGGTCGGCGAGGTCTCGGCCGATATTCGCGGCGCGCTCAAGGGGCTGGCGCTGGCGCCGGGCTACAGCTACCAGTTCAACGGCTCGACCAAGGACATGGACGAATCCTTTGGCTATGCGCTGTCGGCGCTGGCTCTGGCCGTCGTGTTCATCTACATGATTCTCGCGAGCCAGTTCAGGAGCTTCCTGCAGCCCCTGGCACTGATGACGGCCCTGCCCCTGACGCTGATCGGCGTGGTGCTGGCGCTGCTGATGTTCGGCTCGGCGCTGTCGATGTTCTCGATGATCGGCGTGATCATGCTGATGGGCCTGGTGACGAAAAATGCCATCTTGCTGGTGGACTTCGCGATCCGCGCGCGCCAGGACAGCATCGACCCCGCCACGGGCGCCGTCACGCCCGGCCTGGGACGCGAGCCGGCGCTGCTGCTGGCCGCGCGCGTGCGGCTGCGGCCCATTTTGATGACCACGCTGGCCATGATCTTCGGCATGCTGCCGCTGGCGCTGGCCGTGACAGAGGGCTCCGAGCAACGCGCGCCGATGGGCCAGGCCGTCATTGGCGGTGTGATCACCTCCTCGCTGCTGACGCTGGTCGTGGTGCCGGTCATGTACTGCTACATGGACGATCTGGCCAACTGGGCGCGGCGGCTGACGGGGCGAACACGCCACAAAGCCGGCCCGCCATGAAACTGCAGCCCGCACGATCGTAGAATCGAAGGTTTGTCGTGATCTGCCTTTTCCCGGAGTAACCCCATGAACATGCCCCTGAACACCACAGCCAACGCCGCCGACCCCGTCGAGCAGGCGCGCTTCAACATGATCCAGCAGCAAATCCGCCCCTGGAACGTGCTGGAGCTGAATGTGCTGGAGACGCTGAACGCGGTGCGGCGCGAGCTGTTCGTGCCGCCCGAGCACGAGGGCCTGGCGTTCATGGACATCGAGATTCCGCTGCACGGCACGCCCGAGGAAGCCGCGGCCAAGGGCTGGAACATGCTGCCCCCCCGCGTCGAGGCACGCATGCTGCAGGACCTCAATGTCCAGCCCACCGACAAGGTGCTGGAGATCGGCGCCGGCTCGGGCTACATGGCGGCGCTGCTGGCGCACCAAGCGCGCGAGGTGATCAGCCTGGAAATCGTGCCCGAGCTCGCCGAGATGGCGCGCGAGAATCTGGCTGGCGCCGGCGTGGCCAACGCCACCGTGCGCCTGGCCGATGGCGCGAGCGACGCGCTGCCCGAAGGCCCGTTCGACGTGATCGTGCTCAGCGGCTCGGTGGCCGAAGTCCCCGTGGCGCTGCTGCAGCACCTCAAGGAAGGCGGTCGCCTGGGCGCCATCGTCGGGCGCCAGCCGGTCATGCGCGCCACCTTCGTGCGCCGCAATGGCGATGCGTTTGCAACCATCGCTCCCTGGGACACGATGGCGCCGCGCCTCACGGGCTTCGCCGAACCCTCGCCTTTCAGGTTCTGAGATGACGATGCTTGCCCAAGTCCGCCCCGCGCAATTCGATCAATGGCTGCAGCAATGCCAAGCGCAGGGCGTGACGCCGCTGGTGCTGGACGTGCGCGAGCCCTGGGAATGCGCCACCGCCAGCGTCAAGGCCGACGGCTTCGAGCTGGTGAACATTCCGATGCAGGACATTCCCGCGCGCCAGCAGGAGCTCGACCCCGAACGCCCGGTGGCCTGCCTGTGCCACCACGGCATGCGCAGCATGAATGTCGGCATGTTCCTGCTCAACCAGGGGTTCGAGCAGGTCACCAACATCACCGGAGGCATCGACGCATGGACGCGTGAGCGCGACGCCGCCGTCCCTCGCTACTAGAAAGAACGCCATGCCCCTGGCCCGCACGCTGCGTGTTTCGCCTTCCTTCCGGCGCCGTGCCGGTGCCTTGCTGGCCCTGCTGGCGTTCGCGCCGCTGGCGCCGGCGCAAAGCCTGGTCGAGCTCGTGGAGCGGGCCCGCGGCTACGACGCCGTCTGGCAGGCGCGCCAGGCCGAAACCGATGCCGCCTACAGCCGCTCGGAGCAGGCGCGCGCCGGCCTGCTGCCCTCGGTGGGACTGCAGGCCGGTGCCAACCGCGCGCGCACCGAAGTCAGCCAGCCGGCGTTCACGCTCAGTGCCAACAGCCAGACCGCGACGCTCAGCGCCGCGCAGCCGCTGTACCGGCCGGCCAACCGCATTGCCTACACCCAGGGCCAGCGCAGTTTCGAGATCGCGCTGGCCCAGCGCGACGCCGCCGAGCAGGACCTGATCGTGCGCACCAGCCAGGCCTATTTCGATGTGCTTGGCGCCGCGGACGCGCTGCGCTTCGTGCAGGCGCAAAAGGATGCTGTGTCCCAGCAGCTGGCGTTTGCGCAGCGCAATTTCGATGTCGGCAACGCGACCATCACCGATTCCAGAGAGGCGCAGGCGCGCTTCGATCTGATCGTGGCGCAGGAAATCGCCGCCGACAACGACCTGCGCGTCAAGCGCCTGGCGCTCGAGCAGCTGGTCGGCATACCGGGCGTGCGCCCGCTGCCGCTGGCCCAGCCGGTGGCGCTGGCGCCGCTGTCTCCCGCCGACCCGCAGGCCTGGGTCGATGTGGCGCTGGGCACGCAGCCGCAGCTGCGCCAGGCCCAGCTGGCGCTCGATGTCGCGCGACTGGAAACGCGCAAGGCCGAAACCGGCCATCTGCCCACGGTGGATCTGCAAGCCGGCTACAGCGTGAACAACAACCCGCAGGGCACCATCACGGCGCCGCAGGGTGGCTACCGCGCCAAGACCGCCAGCGTCGGCGTGCAGCTGAATTTGCCGCTGTTCGCGGGCTTTTCGGTGCAAAACCGCGTGAAGGAAACGCTGTCGCTCGAGCGCAAGTCCGAAGCCGATCTGGCGCAGGCGCGGCGCAGCGTCGAACAGGCCACACGCTCCGCTTTCTATGGCGTGCAGTCGGGCCAGGGCCAGGTGCGCGCGCTCGAAGCGGCCGAAGCCTCGAGCCAGAGCGCGCTCGACGCCAACCGGCTGGGCTATGAAGTCGGCGTGCGCATCAATATTGATGTGCTCAATGCCCAGAGCCAGCTCTACCAGACCAAGCGCGATCTGGCGCTCGCGCGCTACAACGTGATTCTGGGCCAACTCAAGCTGCGCCAGGCGGCCGGCACATTGACCAGCGATGACGTGCAGGCGGTCAATTCCCTTCTTGCCGCCGCGCCTGACGCGCCACCCGCGGTGCCTGCAGCCGCGCGCTGAACGGCGCCCGCCAGGGCTGTGGGGGGTGCCGAGCGGCAGTCATCCTTCGACCGGATGCACTGCGCCAGGATCAGGACGAACGGATATTGCGCTAGCGCCGCGCACTGCGCATCAGTTCCTCGACCGCCTGCGCCGTCGCTCGCGCCGCACCCCGGTGCGCCTGCGCAAACTGCTGGCAGTGGGCCACGGCTGCGGTGCGCGCAGGCACGTCGTGTACCAGCGCCAGCGCCGCCTGCAGCCCGGCATCGAGATCGGCCACGCGCTGCGCCGCGCCCGCCGCGCAGGCCAGCTCGGCAGCTTCGGCAAAATTGAAGGTCGACGGCCCGACCAGCATCGGGCAGCCACAGGCCGCGGCTTCAATCAGGTTCTGGCCGCCCAGCGGTGCAAAGCTGCCGCCGAGCAGCGCGGCATCGGCCATCGCGTAGTACAGCGGCATTTCTCCCAGCGAATCGCCGAGCCACAGGCACTCCTCGCCGGACTGCGCCTGCGCGTGCGGCGGCGCGCCCAGCCACTCGCTGCGCCGCGACACGCGCAGCCCCGCGGCCTGCAGCGCCAGCGCCACGCCCTCGAAACGCTGCGGATGGCGCGGCACCACCAGCCATTGCACCTTCAGTGCCTGCGCGCCCAGCCGGCGCAGCGCCGCGATGAAGAGCTCTTCCTCACCCTCGCGGCTGCTCGCCAGCATGACCACGGGCCGCGCCGAGCGCTGGCGCCACTGTGCGCCCTGCGCGAGCTGTGCGGCATCGGGCAGCACATCGAATTTGAGATTGCCCAGCACGGCGCGCACCGGGGCCGCCAGCGCGCGCAGCCGCTGGGCATCGCCCTGCGTCTGGGCCCAGACCGCGGCCAGCGACTGGTAGGCCGGCATGGACAGTGCCGAGAGCTTGAGCGCCTTGTCCAGTGAATGCGCGTTGAGCCTTGCGTTGGCCAGCGCCAAAGGAATGCCTTGCGCACGGCAGGCAGCCGCCAGGTTGGGCCAGACTTCGGTTTCCATCAACAGGCCGACGGCCGGCTGGAATTGCTGCAGAAAGCGCTCGACGGCCGCGCACGTATCCCACGGCTGCCAGACCTGCAGGTCGCCGTGGCGCAGCAGCTTGGCGCCCTCGGCGCGGCCCGTGGCGGTGCCGTGGGTCAGCAGCAGTCGCATGTCGGGCCACTGCGCGCGCAGCGCCGCGATCAGGATGGCCGCGGCGCGGGTCTCCCCCAGCGAGACCGCATGGATCCAGATCCAGCGCCCCGCGCCGTCGCGACCCAGGCTCTCGGGCTCGTAGTGGCCAAAGCGCTCCTCGACCTTGAGCCCATAGCCGGGCTCGGCCTGCGCGCGCTGGCGCAGCTTGCGCCGCAGCAGCGGCTGGCCCGCCCAGGTCAGCGCCGAATACAACGCCAGCGCCCAATGCATCGTGGTCAGTGTGCAGCGCTGCCGATTTGCGCGCCGGGCTTCACACGTTCGAGCAGTGCCAGCATAGCCGTCTCGATACGCTGCAGCGCCTCGGGCGTATGCCCCTCGAAGCGCAACACCAGCACCGGAGTCGTGTTGCTCGCGCGGATCAGACCAAAGCCATCGGGCCAGTCGACGCGCAGTCCGTCAATCGTGTTGAGCTGGGCCGGCGCGGCAAAGCTGCTGGCCGCCAGCGCCTGGAGCTCGGCCGTGAGGCGGTGCGGCTCGCCTTCCTCGCAGGCCACATTGAGCTCGGGCGTGGAATGGCTCGTGGGCAACGCCTTCAGAAGCGCGCTCGGGTCGTCGCTGCGGCTGACGATCTCCAACAGCCGGCAACCCGCGTAGGTGCCGTCGTCAAAGCCGAACCAGCGCTCCTTGAAGAAGATATGGCCGCTCATCTCGCCGCCCAGCGGGGAGTCGAGCTCCTTCATGCGCGCCTTGATCAGCGAGTGGCCGGTCTTGAACATCACCGGCTCGCCCCCCGCCTCGCGGATCGCCGGCGCCAGGCGCTGGCTGCACTTGACGTCAAACACGATGTGGCCGCCAGGCACGCGCGACAGCACATCGCGCGCGAACAGCATCATCTGGCGGTCGGGAAAGATATTGCTGCCGTCCTTGGTCACGATGCCCAGCCGGTCGCCATCGCCATCGAAGGCCAGGCCCAGTTCGGCATCGTTGGTTTGGAGGGCAGCCATCAGGTCGCGCAGGTTCTCGGGCTTGCTGGGGTCGGGATGGTGGTTCGGGAAATTGCCGTCGACTTCGGAAAACAGCTCGATCACCTCGCAGCCCAGCGCCCGGAAGATGTCCGGCGCCGAAGCCCCGGCCACACCGTTGCCGCAGTCGACCACGATTTTCATCGGCCGCGCGAGCTTCACGTCGGAGGCGATGCGCGCGCTGTAGTCGGCCAGCACGTCCGCATGGCGCACCGAGCCGCCGGGCAGCAACTGCCAGCTTTCCTCTTCCATCGTGCGGCGCAGCGCCTGGATTTCCTCGCCGTGGATGGCGCGCCCGGCCAGCACCATCTTCAGGCCGTTGTAGTCCTTGGGATTGTGGCTGCCCGTGACCTGGATGCCGCTCTGGCACAGCGTCGCGGCCGCGAAGTACAGCATCGGCGTGGTCGCCAGGCCGATGTCGATCACCTCGATGCCCGCAGCCACCAGGCCGTCGATCAGCGCGGCCGAAAGCGCGGGACCCGACAGCCGGCCGTCACGCCCCACCGCCACCGTGGTCTCGCCTTCGGCGCGCGCGGCCTTGCCGAACGCCAGGCCCACGCCCCGCACCACGGCTTCGTCCAGGGTCGTCGGCACCACGCCGCGAATGTCATAGGCTTTGAAAATCGAAGATGTCAGTTGCACGGGAGGGTCTCGAAGAGTAGAGGACACCGGCACCGTCCGCGGCGCCGGCGCAACAAAGAGGGTCATTGTAGGCCGGCCTCCGGGTATTCCCGCTGCCCCGGACGACGCCGGCCCGCTTACTTCACCAGGGCCAGAAGGTCTTTGAATGACGCATGTTCACAGCCGCGCAACCACTCGAACACCACCATCTCGGTGGTCACGAGCTCGACGCCGGCACCGGCCAGCCGGTCAAAGGCCGCGTCGCGGTTGCGCTCGGTGCGCGAGCTGCAGGCGTCCGTGACGACCCAGACGTCGAATTCTTCCTCGACCAGATGCAGCGCGGTCTGCAGCAGGCACACATGGGCTTCGCAGCCGGCCAGCACAATCATGCCCCGCTCGTCTTCCTGGTTCTGCGGCTTTTGCAGGTGCTTTGGCAGGCTGCGGGCGTTGCCGCCCTGGGGTTTTGCCGGCGGGCGCAGCCATTCGCCCAGGCCCTCTTCCACGGCGCTGAACTGCATCTTGGCCAGGGTCTTCTGGCACAGCGCGCGCAGCTGGGCGTCGTTGGCGCCGAGCTTCGAAGGGTTTTGCTCCGTGCCCCAGATGGGCACCTCAAGCAACTGGGCTGCACGTGCCAGCAGCCGCGCATTGGCAAGCACCGCCTCGGCTTCGAAAATGGCCGGCATCAGGCGCTCCTGGTAGTCCACCAGCACCAGTTGGGATTCAAGGGAGTCAAGCAACATGGAAATCTTTCTTCATACGGTCCGCAATGGCGGCATTGTCGCAGCCAGAGGCCTTTACCCACCGCTCGCGGGTGCGGAATCCGCCCACCACTTCAGGATGGCAACCCGCCCCCATGTAAGAAAATACCGCACGGATGCGTATCAATTTTCGCCACAGCCAATTTTCCATGTTAGTCTCCACACCCATGTCCAGATGGTTGTGTGTACTCCTCTTCACTTGTGTCAGCGCCCATGCGGCGCCTGATACCCGCTCCACCGACGATGATATTCAGCGCCTGCTGGTAAGCAGAGGACTGATATCGCAAATCAACACCCAGTTGCATGAAGCCGGCCACAACGTCGCGGCACGCACGTCCCAGCTGGTCGGCGCTGCCATGGGCTTCCTGGGCGTGCCGTACCGCCGCGGCGGCAACACCGCTGCCACGGGCTTCGACTGCAGTGGTTTCGTGCGGGCCATCTACTCGCAGACCGTGGGCCTGGTGCTGCCGCGCCGCGCTGACGAGCAGGCCAACGCCACCCAGAAGATCGACAAGAACGAATTGCGCCCCGGCGATCTGGTGTTCTTCAACACCATGCGCCGCACTTTCAGCCACGTGGGCATCTACGTCGGCGAAGGCAATTTCATCCATGCACCGCGCTCCGGCGCCACCGTGCGCGTGGAAAGCATGCAGACGCCCTACTGGTCGCGCCGCTTCGATGGCGCGCGCCGCGTCGAAACCGCGGAACTCGCCACCGACGTGCTCACCGTCAGTCGCTGAGCTTGCGGCGCGCTGCCTTGCGCGCCTTTGACAGCAGCTGCTCGGCCCGCGCCTTGCTGCCTGCCGGCATATCGACATCGGCGCTCTGCGCCACGCGAATGCAGTCACGGATATGCTGCTCCCCCAGAAATCGCAGCGCCGCGTAGCCCATCGCCGCTGCCGCAGCCGTACCGACAATGGGCACAAACTTGCCCAGCTGCTTGGCGGCCATGCGGGTCGCCACCTTTTGCACCAGGCGAACGATCATCTCGCGCGTGACCAGCTTGCCGATCACCACCGAGCCCACCACCGCCACCGCCTTTTGCACGCCTTCGCGGCGTGACGGCTCGAGCGCGTCGATCTGCTCGGCACTGAGGCCGAACTCCCGGCTGATGCGCGGCATCAGGCGCGACAGCAGCGCGGCGTCGAAGGCCCAGTCAAGGCCCGGCACTGGAATGCTGCTGACCACCGCGCCCGCCAGGGCCCGGCGGTGCAGCAGCTTGCGCGAACGCTGCGCGGCGGCCTCGATACTGGCCTGGCGCTCAGGCGCCACAGCCGAACTCACGTCCTGTGCCGCGTCGTTGGAAATGCTCATCGGTCGGAAGTCTTTCCACGTACGAGCTGGTAGGCGAGCAGCAGCACGATGGCGCCGATCACCGAGGCAATCCAGCCAGCGGCATCGCCTTGCTGGTACCAGCCCATGGCCACGCCGATATAGCTGGCGAGAAACGCGCCGGCAATGCCGAGCAAGATGGTCATGATCCAGCCAAGGCTGTCATCTCCGGGTTTGATGGCGCGTGCGATCAAGCCCACTATCAAACCGACGATCACGGTTCCGAGAAGAGAGAACATAGGGTGGGCTCCTTGGGGGTAATAGGTGTCATGTCCACTCTAGTCCCCACGCTGCAAGCGCACGTGTCGGACAGAGGCTTAACCTAATCACCGACAAGCGGCGGGTATTTTCCTCCACGCTGCTGGCCCGGGGTTCCGGCCATGACGCAACGGGCGCCTGCGCACGCCAAATCATCCGCGCCGGCAGGGCCACTGAACCTGACATTCGACCAGGAGGATTTACCATGATTTCGAGGCAGATAGCACGCATTTCGCGTCATTGCCCCGGGGATCGCGGCGCGCGCAGCGCTGTCTGGGCCCAGGCTCCAGTAACGCTGCCAGTGTTCTGCCCCCTATCCATGGGAGGTACTCAACATGTATCGATGCCATTGCCAGTTCATTCCAGACGACGTGCTGGAGCGTCTAGCCTGCGATCCGACGCTGTCGAAGGAAATTTGTCAAGACGCCGACTACTCGGCGAAACTGAGCCAGCATCTTCGCGATATCCGGGACCAGACCAAGAAACTTGCCGGGTTCGTGCTGGAAAGACATGCCATCACGAAGCTCATCGACAACCCCGAAGTGACGCTGTTCGACTGCAAGCGCACCCAGAGCCTGCCAGGCCTGCAGATCAAGAATCCTGCCGAGTCCGACGACGCGACGGTCAAGCGCACCTACGTGGAAACCGATTTCATGGCGACGTTCCTGCGTGAGATATTCAAACGCAATTCGATGGATGATGCGGGCATGACCCTGATGTCTTCCGTGCACTATGGCCGCAAGTACAACAATGCCATGTGGAACGGGCAGCAAATGATCTATGGGGATGGAGACGGTGCACTGTTCGTCGACTTCACGCTGGGCACCGATGTGATCGGCCACGAGCTGGCCCATGGCATCACCCAGTACACCCTGCAGCTCGATTACGATGAAGAGCCCGGCGGCCTGAACGAGAGCATGTCCGACTGCTTTGGCTCGATGTTCCGCCAATGGCGCCTGAAGCAGGACGCGACCAGTGCCGACTGGCTGATCGGCAAGGAGATCGTCGGCCCGGTCACGCGCGAGCGCGGCTATACCTGCCTGCGCGACATGTCGGCCCCGGCGGGCAAGCACTGCCTCTCGCCCCAACCCGACCATTACAAGGACCTCAAGCCCGGCCAGGACCCGCATTACACCAGTGGGCCGCCGAACCTGGCTTTCTGCACCGCTTGCAAGCAGATCGGCGGCTACAGCTGGGAGACCATCGGCAAGGTCTGGTACCACGTGATGACCACTTCCGGCATGCGGCCGCGCATGAAGATGGCCGATTTCGCCGCCAAGGCCCGGCAGGCCGCCATCGACCTGTTCGGCAAGGACTCGCCGGCGCATGCCGCGGTTGATGCGGGCTGGAAGAAGGTGGGCCTGTGACGAAGACCATGGAGCTGTCCACCAGCCCGGTCTCCAGTTGGGGCCGCATCGAGATCGAGCGCTTTGGCGGGCTGGCGGGCTACGGCATGCCTGGCTCGCGCATCCGCAGCCGGGGCTACGTCCTGGCCAAGGACCTCAGTGTCTCCGACCAGGCGCTGGTGCGCGAGCTCTTTCTGACACCGACCGAAGCGCCTACCTGGGTGCGCGACGCGTTTCGCTACCATCTGACGCGGCAAAGCGATTGCGGCCCGCAGACCGTGATCGTCAGCGAATCGAGCGTGCCCGAAAGCATCCGCGAGGCCGTGCATGACGAGCTGCTGCCGCGTGAGCCCGCACCGCCCTCGGCGGGGCCGCCCGACGACAAGCCGCCCAAGGGACCGCCCCCGGTCCCGCCACCGGATCCGGCGCCGCCCAAGCCCGCGCCGGACCAAGACGCCCCGGCATGAAAAAACCGCGCAGCCCCGTCAGGGACTGCGCGGTTTGCTTTCAGCCGGCGCGGCTTACTTCTTCACGGGCGGCACGTCGGTGCAGCTGCCATGCGCGACTTCCGCCGCCATGCCGATGCTCTCGCCCAGCGTCGGGTGCGGATGGATGGTCTTGCCGATATCGACCGCATCGGCGCCCATCTCGATGGCCAGCGCAATCTCGCCGATCATGTCGCCCGCATGCGTGCCGACCATGCCGCCGCCCAGGATGCGCCCATGGCCATGGGCCTCGGGTGAATCGTCGAACAGCAGCTTGGTCACGCCTTCATCGCGGCCATTGGCAATGGCCCGGCCCGACGCGGCCCAGGGGAACAGGCCCTTCTTGACCTTGATGCCCTGCGCCTTGGCCTGGTCTTCGGTCAGGCCGACCCACGCGACCTCGGGGTCGGTATAGGCAACGCTCGGAATCACGCGCGCGTTGAACGCTGCCGCGGCCAGTTCCTTGTTGCTCTGCTGCTCGCCGGCAATGACTTCGGCCGCGACATGGGCCTCGTGCACCGCCTTGTGCGCGAGCATCGGCTGGCCGACGATATCGCCAATCGCAAAGATATGCGGCGCGCTGGTGCGCATCTGGATGTCGACGGGAATGAAGCCGCGGTCGGTGACGGCAACGCCCGCGGCTTCGGCCGCGAGCTTCTTGCCGTTGGGCGTGCGGCCCACGGCTTGCAGCACCAGATCGTAGGTCTGCGGCTCGGGGGCCGCGGCGCCTTCTTCGGCCGCCGCGAAGGTGACCTTGATGCCTTCGGGCGTGGCCTCGGCGCCCACCGTCTTGGTCTTGAGCATGATGTTGTCGAAACGCGGCGCGTTCATCTTCTGCCAGATCTTGACCAGGTCGCGGTCGGCGCCCTGCATCAGGCCGTCCATCATCTCGACCACGTCCAGGCGTGCGCCCAGCGTCGAGTAGACCGTGCCCATTTCCAGACCGATGATGCCGCCGCCCAGGATCAGCATGCGCTTGGGCACTTCCTTGAGCTCGAGCGCCCCGGTGGAATCGACCACGCGCGGGTCCTCGGGCATGAACGGCAGGCGCACGGCCTGCGAGCCCGCGGCGATGATCGCGTTCTTGAACTGCACGACCTGGCTCGTGCCGGTGCGCTCGGTGCCTTCGCCCTGGGTCGCTTCGACCGACAGGTGGTGGCTGCCGACAAACTGGCCGTAGCCACGCAGCACCGTGACCTTGCGCATCTTCGCCATCTGCGCCAGGCCGCCGGTCAGCTTGCCGATGACCTTGTCCTTGTGGCCGCGCAGCTGGTCGATGTTGACCTCGGGCGCGCCGAATTCCACGCCTACGGCCGACAGGTGCTTGACCTCGTCCATCACGGCCGCCACATGCAGCAGCGCCTTCGAGGGGATGCAACCCACGTTCAGGCACACGCCGCCCAGCGTCGCATAGCGCTCGACCAGCACCACCTTGAGGCCCAGATCGGCCGCGCGGAACGCAGCCGAGTAGCCACCGGGGCCGCCGCCGAGCACGACCACGTCGCACTCGACATCGGCCGCGGCGCCAGCGTATTGCTGGGGCACGGGGGCCGGCACCGCTGGCGCTGCGCCCTCGGCGGGCGCGGCCAGCGCCACTGCGGGCGCAGGGGCTGGAGCCGCTGGCGCAGCAGGCGCCGCGGCCGCAGGGGCCGGGGCGGCAACCGGAGCCGCTGCTTGTGCAGGAGCCGCCTGCGCGGGAGCCTCGCCCGCGTCCTGCGCTTCAAGCGTCAACACGATGCCGCCCTGGGCGATCTGGTCGCCGATCTTCACGCGCAGTTCCTTGACGATACCGGCGTGCGACGACGGAATCTCCATCGACGCCTTGTCGGACTCGACGGTGATCAGGCTCTGGTCCACGGCAACCTGGTCGCCAGGCTGCACCAGCAGCTCGATCACGCCGACGCTGTCGAAATCGCCAATGTCGGGAACCTTGATATCAATGATGGCCATCTGCATGACTCCTTACAGCACGATGCGGCGGTAATCCGCCAGCAGCTGGCCCAGATAGGCATTGAAGCGCGCGGCCAGCGCGCCGTCGATGACGCGGTGGTCGTACGACAGCGACAGCGGCAGCTGCAGGCGCGGCACGAACTGCTTGCCATCCCAGACCGGCTTCATCTGGCCCTTGGACAGGCCCAGAATGGCCACTTCGGGCGCGTTCACGATCGGCGTGAAGTGCGTGCCGCCAATGCCGCCGAGCGACGAGATCGAAAAGCACCCGCCTTGCATGTCGGCGCCGCCGAGCTTGCCGTCGCGCGCCTTCTTGGCGAGTTCGCCCATTTCCTGGCTGATCTGCATGATGCCCTTCTTGTCGGCATCCTTGAGCACCGGCACCATCAGGCCGTTGGGCGTGTCTGCCGCGAAGCCGATGTTGAAGTACTGCTTGTAGACCAGCGTGTCGCCGTCGAGGCTGGCGTTGAACTCGGGGAATTTCTTCAGCCCCGCGACCACGGCCTTGATCACGAAAGCCAGCATCGTCACCTTGACGCCGCTCTTTTCGTTTTCCTTGTTGGTGGACACACGGAAGGCTTCGAGCTCGGTGATGTCCGCTTCGTCATTGTTCGTGACGTGCGGGATCATGACCCAGTTGCGGTGCAGGTTCGCGCCGCTGATCTTCTTGATGCGGGACAGCTCCTTGCGCTCGACCGGGCCGAACTTCGCGAAGTCGACCTTGGGCCAGGGCAGCAGGTCCAGACCCGCGCCGCCGCCGCCGGCCGCGGCCTTGGGCGCGACCGCGCCCTGGGCCTTGGTCTGCACCGCGCCGGACATCACCTGCTTGGTGAACGCCAGCACATCGGCCTGGGTGATCCGGCCCTTCTGGGCCGTGCCGCTGATTTCCTCGAGCGGCACGCCGAGTTCGCGGGCGAACTTGCGCACCGACGGCGACGCATGCGGCAGCTTGCCCGAAGGCGCCACCGTGGGGTTGTGCGCGGGCAGCGCCGCGGCAGGCGCCGTAGCCTGGGCCGCGGGTGCCGCAGGGGCAGGAGCTGCGGCCGCTGCAGCAGGGGCCGGAGCCGCTGCCGCAGGTGCGGGCGCCGGGGCTGCGGCAGCTTCGCCCGCAGCCGCCGCGCCTTCGATTTCACCGATCACATCACCGATGTTGACCGTGTCGCCGACCTTGAGGGTCAGCGACTTGATGACGCCGGCCGCGGGCGACGGAATTTCCATCGAGGCCTTGTCGGACTCGACGGTGAACAGCGACTGCTCGGCCGTCACGGTGTCGCCCACCTTGACCAGAATTTCGGTCACGGCCACGTCCTTGAAGTCGCCGATATCGGGGATCTTCAGGGGGGTGCTCTGGGTAGCGGCAGCCGGGGCTGCAGCAGGAGCAGCATCGGCTGTCGGAGCCTGCGCAGGAACGGAAGCATCGGTCGGGGGAGCTTCGGTCGCGGGAGCCTCCGGCGCCGGGGCTGCAACAGGCGCCGCCGCTTCTGCAGGTGCCGCAGCGGGCGCCGCCGCGGGTGCGGCAGCGGGCGCCGCCGCGCTTTCGATCACCGCGATGACCGAGCCCTGCTTGACCTTGTCGCCCAGCGCCACGCGCAGCTCCTTGAGCACGCCCGCATGGCTCGATGGAATCTCCATCGAGGCCTTGTCGGATTCCACGGTGAGCAGCGATTGCTCGGCCTTGATCGTGTCGCCAACCTGCACCAGCACCTCGATCACCGACACTTCGTCGAAATCACCGATGTCCGGAATTTGAATGTCTACCATTGCCATATCTGTCTCCCGGAATTCTTAGGCGTTCAGCGGGTTGATCTTGTCGACCTGGATGCCGTACTTGGCAATCGCTTCGGCCACCCTGGTCATCGGCAGCTGGCCGGCGTCGGCCAGGCCGCGCAGTGCCGACACGACGATGTAGTGGCGGTCGATCTCGAAGTGCTCGCGCAGCTTGCGGCGGAAGTCCGAGCGGCCGAAACCGTCGGTGCCCAGCACCTTGTAGATGCGGCCCTTGGGGATGTAGGCGCGGATCTGCTCCGCATAGGCCTTCATGTAGTCGGTCGAGGCAACGATCGGGCCGGTGCTGGTGGCGAGCTGCTGCGTGACGAACGCCTGGCGCGGCGTCTCCAGCGGGTGCAGCAGGTTCCAGCGGTCCACGTCCTGGCCGTCGCGCGTCAGTTCGTTGAAGCTCGGGCAGCTCCAGACATCGGCGGCGATGCCCCACTCGTTGAGCAGCAGCTCCTGCGCGAACATCGATTCGCGCAAGATCGTGCCCGAGCCGAGCAGCTGCACGCGCAGGCCCGTGGTCGGCACCTTGATGCCGGGCTTGCACTGGTACATGCCCTTGATGATCTGCTGCTCCGTGCCGGGCGTGAGGCCGGGCATAGCGTAGTTCTCGTTGAGCAGCGTCAGGTAGTAGAAGACGTTTTCCTGCTCCTGCACCATGCGGCGCAGGCCTTCCTGCATGATCACCGCGACTTCATGCGCGAAGGTCGGGTCGTAGCTGATGCAATTGGGCACGGTGTTGGCCAGGATGTGGCTGTGGCCGTCTTCGTGCTGCAGGCCTTCGCCGTTGAGCGTCGTGCGCCC